>NZ_BAGH01000363.1 GCF_000308715.1 Nocardia tenerifensis NBRC 101015 | reverse complement strand
CTGTCCACCGGATTCGATGTGACGCAACAGGTTCCGGTGCGCGCGCTGCTGCTCTCGGTCGGCCAGGACGAGCACCTGCTCGCGCTGGTCGTGCATCACATCGCCGCCGACGGCGCGTCCATGGCCCCGCTGGCGCGGGACCTGGTGACCGCGTATCTCGCTCGGATCGGCGGTAATTCGCCGCGCTGGTCGCCGCTGGAGGTGCAGTACGCGGACTTCGCGGCCTGGCAGCGCACCGTCATCGGCACCGACGACGACGAGAACTCCATCGCGGCAAGGCAATTGGCGTACTGGCGGACCCAGCTGGCCGGGCTGTCCGGCGAGCTGAACCTGCCGCTGGATCGCCCGCGCCCCCCGGTGCCGTCCATGCGCGGCGCCTCGACCGGTTTCGCCGTGTCGCCGCAGCTGCACGCGGAGCTGGCCCGGCTGGCCCGCGAGCACAACTCGACGCTGTTCATGGTCGTGCACGCCGCGCTGGCGGTGCTGCTGGCGCGCCAGTCCAACAGCAGCGACATCGCCATCGGCACGCCCATCGCGGGTCGCGGCGAGCGCGCGCTGGACGAGCTGGTCGGCATGTTCGTCAACACGCTCACCCTGCGCACCGCGGTCGAGCCCGGCGTGCGCTTCGCCGAGCTCGTCGACCGGGCCCGCGAGACGGACCTGGCCGCCTTCGCCAACGCCGACATCCCGTTCGAGCGGGTGGCCGAGGTGGTCGCCGCCGGTCACTCGACGGTCTACAACCCGCTGTTCGGCGTGGTGCTGTCGTTCCAGAACAACGAGCAGCCCACGCTGGAGCTGCCCGGCCTGACCATCACCGGGCTGGACGGCGGCGAGATCGCGGCCAAGTTCGACCTGCAGGTGAACGTCGATCCCCGGCACGACGCCGACGGCACGCCCGGCGAGCTGGTCACCGCGATCACCTACGCGACAGACCTTTTCGACGAATCCACGGTGCAGGCGCTGTGCCGCCGGTTCGAGCGGGTGCTGACCGCGGTGGTGGCCGATCCGCAGATTCGGGTCGGCGATATCGACCTGCTCGACGCGCAGGAGCGCGAGCGGGTGCACACCGCGGCCGGGTCGGCCAAGGAGGCCGGCGCGGCGAGCCCGACGTCCACCACCGGAACGGCGCTGACCCAGGCGTTGACCGCGGTGGTCGAGGACGACCCGGACGGCCCGGCGCTGGTCTTCGGCGAGGACGCGGTGACCTATCAGGAACTCGACGCGCGCTCGTCCCGCCTGGCGCGGGTGCTCGCCGCCCGCGGCTGCGGCCCGGGCGACGGCGTCGCGCTCCGGTTCGACCGCGGGGTCGACGCGGTCGTCGCGACCTGGGCGGTGCTCAAGGCGGGCGCCGCGGTCGTGCCGCTCGCCTCGGCCGACGCGCCGATTCCGGGCGGCCCGGTGGTCAAGATCGGGCTCACCGACGCCGCACCGGCGGCGGGCGAGATCGACTGGCTCGTGCTCGACGACCCCGCGGTGGCCGCGCAGATCGCGGCCGAGTCGCCGCGGCCGGTGACCTACGCGCACCGCACGCGGGTGCTGCGCGGCACCGACCCGGCGTTCGTCGGGGCGCGCACGCTCGGCTACGACGAGCTGGCGGGCGCGGCGGACCGGCTGCGCACGAGTACCGAGCTGACCTTCGAGTCGCGCACCTTCCAGTTCGGCGGGCCTGCGGAGCTGGCGTTGATCGAGGTCGTCGCCGCTGGTTCGTGCGGGGCGTCCATGGTGCTCGTCCCGGACGACGCCGACCTGACCGAGGCGCTGGCCGACGAGTGGGTGAGCCACCTGCTGACCGACCGAGCGGGGGCCAGTACCCTCGATCCGGCGGCCTTGGCGGATCTGCGGGCCGTGGTGCTCGCCGACGGCGGTGATGCCGGTAGCGCATGGGCGCAGGTGGCGGCGATCGTCACCCTGGCCGATCTGCTACGTGCGGGGTAGCCCCCGACGGGTACCGGGTGCAAGCCCCTAAAAACATGACTAGGGTCACTCGAGACCGGTCCGCCGCATCAGGGCGGGCCGCCACGGTGGTTTCACCGTGTTCGACAGGCAGGATGAGCAGAGTTTCATGGTTCGTGTAGTGCGGGACGTGCGTTGGCGGGCAGGCAAGACCCGGGCACTGGTGGGCGCATGACGCGTTCGGCCCGTGTCCGTCCTGCTCGAACCCGGCGGCCCCGGGTCATCACGCTGCCGCAGCTGATGGCGACCGCCGTCGAAGCGAACCCGGACGGCATCGCCCTGACCTACGCCGACGCCACTGCGACGCTGGCGCGATTGAGCTACGCCGAGCTCGACGAGCGGTCGACCCGCTTGGCGCGCCTGCTGATCGAGCGCGGCATCGGCCCGGAGGATCTCGTCGCGATCGGCATCCCGCGCTCGATCGAGTCCGTGGTCGCGGTCTGGGCGGTGGCGAAGTCCGGCGCCGGATTTGTGCCGGTGGACCCGAACTACCCGGCCGACCGGATCGAACACATGGTCAAGGACTCCGGCGCGGTCTTCGGACTGACCACCGGTCAGTCCGCGGATCAGCTGCCGGGGCAGGTCGAATGGCTTGTCATCGACGGTGATTCGACGCTGCGCTCGCTCGAGCGGCACTCGACCGAGCCGATCACCAACGCAGATCGGGTGCGCCAGCTGCGCGCCGAGCATCCGGCCTGGGTGATCTACACCTCCGGCTCGACGGGCGCGCCCAAGGGCGTCGTCGCCACCCAGGCGGGCATCGCCGGGTTCTGCGAGGAGCAGCGCACCCACTACGGCGTCACGAGCAGCGCACGGACCCTGCACTTCTCCTCGCCCTCGTTCGACGCGTCGATGCTGGAGCTGCTGCTCGCGCTCGGCGGCGCGGCGAACATGGTCGTGGTGGCGCCGACGGTGTTCGGCGGCGACGACCTCGCCGAGCTGCTGCGCCGCGAGCGGGTGACCCACGCGTTCATCACCCCGGCCGCGCTCGCCTCGATCGACCCCGCCGGCCTGGACGACCTCGGCGTGGTCGCGGTCGGTGGTGAGGCGTGGTCGCCGGATCTGGTGCGCCGCTGGATACTTCCCGTCACGGGCGGTGAGCGGGCGCTGTTCAACGTCTACGGTCCCACCGAGACCACCATCGTGGTGAACATCGGCGCGCCCCTGGTGGTCGACGCGCCGCTGACCATGGGCGGGCCGATCCGCGGCGTCACGGAATACGTACTGGACGAGCGGCTTTCGCCCGTGCCGGACGGCGTGATCGGCGAGCTGTACATCGCGGGCGCGCAGGTGGCGCGCGGATACCATGACCGGCCCGCGCTCACGGCGGCTCGGTTCGTGGCCAACCCGTTCGATCCCAACGGTTCTCGGCTGTATCGCTCGGGTGACCTCGTACGACGGGTACCCGCATCGCGAAGCGATTCAATGGGGGGCGGTGGCCGGGCGGCGGGTGGGCCTGCCGACGGTCGGCTGGAGTACGCGGGCCGCAACGACTTCCAGGTGCAGGTGCGCGGTTTCCGCATCGAGCTCGGCGAGATCGACGCGGTGCTCGCCACCGCCGACAGCGTCGACTTCTCGGTGACCATCGGCCACGAACTCGACAGCGGCAGCACGATTCTGGCCTCCTATGTACTGGCCAAGCCCGGCACGACGGTCGACACCGACGAGCTGATCACGCGCGCCGAGCGCAGTCTGCCCGCGCACATGGTGCCGACCGTGATCACCGTGCTGGACGAGCTTCCGCTCTCGCCGACCGGCAAACTCGACCGCCGCGCGCTGCCCGCGCCGCGGTTGCAGACCAAGGAGTTCCGCGCGCCCAGCGGCGAATCGGAGGAACTGGTCGCGCGCGTCTTCGCGGAGCTGCTCGAGACGGACGCCGAGATCGGCGCCGACGACGACTTCTTCGAGCTCGGCGGCAACTCGCTGATCGCCACCAAGGTCGTGGCCCGGCTCGGCGCGCAGATCGGCGCGCGGGTGCCCGCGCGGACGGTCTTCGAGGCGCCGACGGTGGCCGCGCTCGCGGCTCGGCTGGCCCCGATCACGGGGTCCGGCGGCAGGCAGGCGCTGGCGCGCATGCCGCGGCCCGAACACATTCCGCTCTCGCTCGCGCAGCAGCGGATGTGGTTCCTCAACCAGTTCGACACCGCCTCGGCGGCGAACAACATCCCGTTCGCGATCCGGCTCACCGGCGCGCTGGACGTGTCCGCGCTGCGGGCGGCGGTGGCCGATCTGGTCGAGCGGCACGAGACGCTGCGCACGGTGTACCCGGCCGTGGACGGCACCGGTTATCAGGTGGTATTGCCTGCGGCGCAGGCGGTTCCGGAGCTGACGGTCGTCGAGGTCGCCGAGTCCGAGCTGCCGGGCAGGCTGGCCGAGTTCATGCTGGCCGGGTTCGACGTGGCGGCCGAGGTGCCGCTGCGGATGGCGTTGCTGCGGTTGGGCGAGGACGACCATGTGCTCGCGGTGGTCGTGCATCACATCGCGGCCGACGGCGCCTCGATGGCGCCGATGGTGCAGGACCTGACCGTCGCCTACCTTGCTCGCAGTGGAATGGCAGGCGGCGAAGCGGGTTCCGCGCCGGACTGGGCGCCGCTGCCGGTGCAGTACGCCGACTACGCGCTGTGGCAGCGCGCGATGCTCGGCGACGAGAACGATCCGAAATCCGTGGCGGCCGCTCAAATCGACTACTGGCGAACCGCTTTGGCGGGCCTGCCCGGCCGGCTGGAACTGCCGGCGGATCGCCCGCGTCCCGCGCTCGCGTCGGGCCGCGGCGGCGTCTACACCTTCGAGGTGGAGGCGCAGACCAGGGCGAAACTCGACGCCCTCGCGCACGAGACGGGCGCCTCGCTGTTCATGGTGGTGCACGCGGCCTTCGCGGCCCTGCTGGCCAGACTGTCCGGCTCGGCCGACATCGCCATCGGCACCCCGGTCGCCGGGCGCGGCGATGCGGAACTGGACGGGCTGATCGGCATGTTCGTCAACATGCTCGTGCTGCGCACCGACAGCGCGCCGGGCGCGTCGTTCCGCGCGCTGGTCGAGTCCGCCAAAAAGGTTGACCTCGAGGCGTTCTCGCATGTCGAGCTGCCGTTCGAGCGGCTGGTCGAGGTGCTCGATCCGGCCCGTTCCCAGGCGCATCACCCGCTGTTCCAGGTGGCGCTGTTCTTCCAGAACATGGACAAGCCCGCGCTGGAGCTGCCGGGGCTCTCGGCCTCGGCGCTGGATCTGGACGGCGCGGCGGCCAAGTTCGACCTGCAGCTGACCGTCACCCCGCACGAGGGCGAGGACGCCGGCCTCTCGGCCATGTTCAGCTACGCCACCGATCTGTTCGACGAGGCGACGGTGGCGCGCTTCGCCGCCCGGTTCCGCAGGCTGCTCCGCGCGGTGACCGCCGACCCCGATCGGGCGGTCGGCGATGCCGACCTGCTGTCGCTGGTCGAGCGGGATCGAATCCTGTTCGAGTGGAACGACACCCGGCAGCGGGTCGCGCCGCGACTGCTGCTCGACGGCTACCGGCAGGCGGTGGCGGCCTATCCGGATGCGGTCGCGGTGGCTTATGAGGGTGTCGAGCTGACTTATCGCGAGTTCGATGAGCGGGTCAATAGCCTTGCGCGGTTGTTGATTTCGCAGGGTGTAGGCGCTGAGTCGTTGGTGGGCTTAGCGATTCGGCGCTCGTTGGATCTCGTGGTCGGGATGTATGCGATCGTGACGGCCGGTGGGGCGTATGTTCCGTTGGATCCGGATCATCCGGCCGAGCGGATCGCGCACATCCTCGACACCGCCCAGCCGGCCTGCGTCGTGACGACCGCCGCGGACGCGGTGGCCCTGCCGGGCGATGTCGCCGCGGTGGCCATCGACGCCGTCGACCTGGCGCGATTCGACGGTGCGCCGGTGCGCGCGGACGAACTGCGCCGCCCCGTCTCGCCGCTGAACCCGGCGTATGTCATCTTCACCTCCGGCTCCACCGGCCGCCCCAAGGGCGTCGCGGTGTCGCACGCGGCGATCAACAACCAGATCGAGTGGATGCTCGCCGAGTACCCCCTCGGTCGAGACGACGTCTATCTGCAGAAGACCGCGACCACGTTCGACGTGTCGCTGTGGGGCTTCTTCATGCCGCTGCGGGTCGGCGCGAAGCTGGTCGTCGCGACCCCGGACGGGCATCGCGACCCTGCCTATGTCGCGGAAACGATTGCGGCGCAGTCGGTCACGGTCACCGACTTCGTGCCCTCGATGCTGACGATCTTCGCGGCGCACACCGCCAAGGGCGCGGTGCCGACGCTGGAGCAGATCTTCGTCATCGGCGAGGCGCTGCCGCCCGAAACGGTCGCGGCGGTGCACGCGGTGACCGACGCGGACGTGCACAACCTGTACGGGCCGACCGAGGCCGCGGTATCGGTGACCTACTGGCCGGCGGATGGCTCGGACACCCGTTCGGTGCCGATCGGCCTGCCGCAGTGGAACACTCGGGTCTACGTGCTCGACTCCCGGTTGCGCCCGGTGCCCGCCGGCGTCGCGGGCGAGCTGTATCTCGCCGGCGACCAGCTGGCGCGCGGGTATGTGCGACGGCCGGACCTGACGGCGGATCGCTTCGTGGCCAACCCGTTCGACGCCGGACAGCGCATGTACCGCACCGGCGACCTCGTGGTGTGGCGCAAGGCCGCCGACGCGGACGCCGACGAGGACATGGTGCTCGACTACCTAGGGCGCACCGACTTCCAGGTGAAGTTCCGCGGCCAGCGCATCGAGCTCGGCGAGATCGAGACCGCGCTGCTGGCACAGCCTTCGGTGAATCAGGCCGTGGCACTGGTCAGCCAGTCGTCGCTCGGTGACCAGTTGGTCGCGTATACGGTCCCCGGACCTGGCGCGGTCATCGACCCGCAGGAGCTGCGGGCCGCCGTCGCGGAGACGTTGCCCGCGTACATGGTTCCGTCGGCCATTGTCGTGCTTGACGAGTTCCCGCTGAACCCCAGCGGCAAACTGGACCGCAAGGCGCTGCCCGAGCCGATGTTCACCGCGCGCGAATTCCGTGCGCCCGCAACGGCGGTCGAGGAGATCGTGGCGGGCGTCTTCGGCGAGGTGCTCGGTTTGGGCCGGGTCGGCGCCGACGACGACTTCTTCGCGCTCGGCGGAAACTCGCTGATCGCCACGCAGGTGGTCGCGCGGCTCGGGGCGGCGGTCGGCGGCCGGGTGCCGGTGCGGACGCTGTTCGAGGCGCCGACCGTGGCGGGCCTTGCCGCGGTGATCGATTCGCAGGTGCACGGGCGTCCGGGGGTCGAGCTGGGCAGCATCGCCCGGCCGGAGGAGTTGCCGCTGTCGCTGGCGCAGCGGCGGATGTGGTTCCTCAACCGTTTCGATCAGGCCGACGACGCGACGGCGGGTTCGGCCGCGTACAACCTGCCGTTCGCGCTGCGGCTGACCGGCGCGCTGGACGTGGCGGCGCTCGGCGCGGCCCTGCACGACGTGGTGGCCCGGCACGAGGTGCTGCGCACCGTCTACCCGGAGACGGCCGACGGCCCGATCCAGGTTGTCTTGCCGCCCAACGGGGTTGCGCTCGATGTCACGCCGCGGGTGCTGAGCGAGGCCGACGTGGCGGGCGCGGTGTACGCGCTGGCGTCGAGCCCGTTCGACGTGACCGCCGAGGTTCCGGTCCGGGTCGCCCTCCTCCGGGTCGACGGCGCCGCCGACACCTACGTGCTCGCCGTCGTGGTGCACCACATCGCCGCCGACGGCTCCTCGATGGGTCCGCTGGTGCGCGACGTGATGGTCGCCTACGCGGCGCGGACCGCGGGCGAGGCGCCGAACTGGGCGCCGCTGCGGGTGCAGTACGCCGACTACGCGCTGTGGCAGCGCGCGGTGCTCGGCGACGAGTCCGACGCCGAATCCATTGCGGCGCAGCAGATCAGCTTCTGGCGCTCGCACCTGGCGGATCTGCCGGATCTGCTGGAGTTGCCGACGGATCGGCCGCGTCCGGCCGTCGCGTCGATGGCGGGCGCGCGGGTGGATGTTCATATCGACGCTGCGACCCACGCCGGCCTCGTGGAACTCGCTCGCGCGCACGGCGCGACGTTGTTCATGGTCGTGCACACCGCGCTGGCCGTCCTGCTGGCCCGGCTCTCCGGCGCGACGGACGTCGCCATCGGCACGCCGCTGGCCGGTCGCGGCGAGCGCGAACTCGACGACCTGATCGGCATGTTCGTGAACACGGTGGTGTTCCGCACGCAGTTCGAGCCGGGCGAGTCGTTCGTCGAGTTGCTCGCCAGGCAGCGGGAATCCGATCTTCAGGCGTTCGCGCACGCGGATATTCCGTTCGAGCGGTTGGTCGAGGTGCTCAACCCGCCGCGTTCGACGGCGCATCATCCGCTGTTCCAGGTGGGTCTGTCGTTCCAGAACATCGCGCGCACCGCGCTCGAACTGCCCGGACTGACGGTGGCCGGGCTGGATACGGATCTCGATGTGTCGCAGTTCGACCTGCATCTGATCGTGGGCGACGGCTACGACGAGTCGGGCGTGCCGACGGGCATGGGTGGCTTCTTCACCTACGCGACAGACCTTTTCGACGCGTCGACGGTGCAGGGCTTCGCGGAGCGGTTCGCGCGCATTCTCGCGGCCGTGGTCGCGGACGCCGCGACACCGGTCGGCGATATCGAGCTGCTCGACGCGGCCGAACGCGACGACGTGCTCGCGGGGTGGAACGCGACCGAGCAGCAGGTCGACTCGGCGGCGACGCTCGTTTCGCTGCTGGACGCCGCCGTGGCGGCCGATCCGCGCTCCGTGGCGCTGGTGGTGGATCTGCCAGGCGGTCGCGACGAGGTGACCTACGCGGACCTCGACGCACGGGTGAATCGTCTTGCGCGGTATCTGATCTCGGTCGGTGTCGGGCCGGAGTCGCGGGTGGCGTTGGCGTTCCGCCGTTCGGTGGATTTGATCGTGGCGATGTATGCGGTGGCGAAGTCTGGTGGTGCGTATGTGCCGGTGGATCCGGCGCAGGCTGCCGAGCGGACGAGCTACATCCTCGAGACAGCGGCACCGGTGTGCGTGCTGACCAATGCGGAGGCCGAGTTCTACAGCGCCGCAGTGCCTTCTGTGCGGATCGATGAACTCGACCTGGACGGGGTCGACGCGTCTCCGGTCACCGATGCTGATCGGGTTTCGCCGTTGCGGCCGGAGAATACGGCGTATGTGATCTTCACGTCGGGTTCGACGGGTCGTCCCAAGGGTGTGGCTGTTTCGCACGGGGCGATCGCGAATCAGTTGCAGTGGAAGGTGACCGAGTTCGGTCTGGATGCCGCTGATGCGATTCTGCTGAAAACGGCTGCCACCTTTGACCTTTCGGTGTGGGAGTTCTGGTCGGCGGCGGTGTGTGGTGGTCGTTTGGTGATCGCCGCCCCGGATGGTCATCAGGATCCGGCGTATTTGAACGAGTTGATGGCCCGTGAGTGGGTCACCACCCTGCATGTGGTCCCGTCGATGCTCGACGCACTGACCACGGGCGACTTCCCCAGCTCGCTGTGGCGGGTGCTGGCCATCGGTGAAGCGTTGCCCGGCGGACTGGCGCAGCGGTTCCTGCGCGACTACCCGCGGGTGGAGCTGTTCAACCTCTACGGCCCGACCGAGGCCGCGGTGTCCATCACCAGCCACCGGGTCGGCAAGAAGGATCAAGCCTCCGTTCCGGTCGGCGCTCCGGAGTGGAACAGCCAGGTCTTCGTGCTGGATTCGCGCTTGCGGCCGGTGCCGGTCGGCGTCTCCGGCGAGTTGTATCTCGCCGGTGCGCAGTTGGCGCGGGGCTACTTCGGCCGAGCGGATCTGACCGCGGAACGATTCGTGGCCAACCCATTTCAGCCGGGCGTGCGGATGTACCGCACGGGTGACCTGGTGGCGTGGAATGGCTTCGGTGAGCTGGAGTACCGGGGCCGCACCGACTTCCAGGTGAAGATTCGGGGCTTCCGCATCGAACTCGCCGAGATCGAGGCCGCGCTGCTCGCGCTGCCGCATATCGCCCAGGCCGCCGTGCTCGCCAAGTCCGACTCACGCACGGGTGATCGTCTGGTCGCCTACGTGGTCCCCGCCGCGGTAGAAGTCGATGTCGCCGAGGTGAAGTCGGCGCTGGCCGCGGGTTTGCCGTCGTACATGGTGCCGTCGGCGTTTGTGGTGTTGGATGCGTTGCCGCTGAACGTGAATGGCAAGCTCGACCGGAAGGCTTTGCCGGAGCCGGAGTTCGAGGCGCAGGTGTTTCGTGCGCCGTCGACGCCGATCGAGGAGATTGTGGCGTCGGTGTTCGCCGAGGTGCTCGGGGTCGAGCAGGTCGGTGCCGATGACGACTTCTTCGGTCTGGGTGGTAATTCGTTGCTGGCGACGCAGGTCGCGGCGCGGATCGGTGCGGCGTTGGATGCGCGGGTGCCGGTGCGTGCGTTGTTCGAGGCCTCGACCGTGGCCGGTTTGGCGGTGAAGGTCGAGCAGCACGCGGGTACCGGCGGACGCAAGGCTCTGGTGGCGGGCCCACGCCCGGACCGGATTCCGTTGTCGCTGGCCCAGCAGCGGATGTGGTTCCTCAATCAGTTCGACAGGGACTCGGCCGTCTACAACATCCCGGCCGCCATCCGCCTGTCCGGCGACCTCGACGTCGCCGCCCTGCGCTCGGCGGTAACCGATCTGGTGGACCGCCACGAGATCCTGCGCACCACCTACCCGCAGACCGAGCACGGCCCGGTGCAGTCCATCGCCGCACAGGTGCCGATCGACCTCACGCCCGCGCCGATCGACCCCGCGGACGTGGCCGACGCCGTATACCGCGTCGTCGCAACCGGTTTCGACGTCACCACCGAGGTGCCGTTCCGCGCCAGGCTGTTCCAGGTCACCGGAACCGCCGACCACGTGCTGGTCTTCGTGGCACATCACATCAGCGCCGACGGTTGGTCGATGGGCCCGCTCACGCGCGACCTGATGTCGGCCTACGTCGCCCGCAGCGGCGGCGCGGCGCCCGCATGGACCCCGCTGCCGGTGCAGTACGCGGACTACAGCATCTGGCAGCGCGAGGTGCTGGGCGCCGAGGACGACCCGCACAGCTTGATCGCCCAGCAGGCGGACTACTGGCGCACCGCGCTGGCCGCCCTGCCCGACGAACTGGCGCTGCCCGCGGACCGCCCCCGCCCCGCCGCCGCCTCGTACCGGGGCGCGACGCTGGACTTCGAGATCGACGCGGAACTGCATGCCGCGCTCGAACGCGTTGCCGAGCAGCACAATTCGACCCTGTTCATGGTGGTGCACGCCGCGCTCGCGGTATTGCTCGCCCGGCTGTCCGGCACCACCGACATCGCCATCGGCACCCCGGTCGCCGGTCGCGGCGAGGCCGAACTCGACGATCTGATCGGCATGTTCGTCAATACGCTCGTGCTGCGCAACGAGATTCGGCCCGGCGCTCCCTTCGACGCCCTGCTCGCCGAGGTGCGCGACACCGACGTGGCCGCCTTCGGCCATGCCGACCTGCCGTTCGAGCGCCTGGTCGAACTGCTCGACCCGGTCCGCTCGGCCGCCAGGCACCCGCTGTTCCAGGTGATGCTGGTATTCCAGAACCTGGCGCAGACCTCGCTCGAGCTGCCCGGCCTCACCGTGTCCGGCCTAGACCCGCAGTTGCAACCGGCCAAGTTCGACCTGCAGCTCACGGTCGCGGAACAGCCGGACAGTCAAGGGCTTTCGGCGGTGCTCACCTACGCGACGGACCTGTTCGACGCCGCCACCGTGCAGAACTTCGCCGACCGCTTCCGCCGCATCCTCGCGGCGGTGGCGCGCGACGCCTCGGTGGTCGTCGGCGATATCGACGTGCTCGCCGCCGGTGAGCGCGAACTCGTGCTGCGCGAAGGGAACTCGCTCGGCGCCTGGGTGCCCGGCGCCACCCTGCCCGGCCTCGTCGCCGATCAGGTCTGGCGTCGTCCCGACGCGGTCGCGATTCGATTCGGCGACCGGGCGCTGACGTTCCGTGAGTTGCAACGCCGCGCCAACCAGGTCGCACGAGCCCTGATCGCCCAGGGCGCAGGGCCGGAATCGCTTGTGGCCGTTGCAGTGCCGCGCACCGAGGACCTGCCCGTGGCCCTGCTCGGGGTGCTGGCTACCGGCGCCGCCTACCTGCCGATCGACTCCACGTACCCGGCACAGCGGCTCGAGTTCATGCTCACCGACGCCGCCCCGATCTGCGTGCTGACCACCGGCGACGAGCGCGCCGCCGTACCGACCGGCGACCTGCCCGTCGTCCTGCTCGAGCAGACGGCGACCTTCGCCGACGCGCCCATCCACGACGCCGACCGGCTCGCGCCGCTGCACCCGGACAATCTGGCCTACGTCATCTACACGTCCGGCTCGACCGGCGTGCCGAAGGGCGTCGGCGTCGCGCACCGCAACGTCGTCGAGCTGTTCGCGAACACCCAGACCCTGTTCCGCTTCGACGAGAACGACGTGTGGACGCTGTTCCACTCGTTCGCCTTCGACTTCTCGGTATGGGAACTCTGGTGCGCCCTCGCGCACGGCGGCTCGGTCGTCGTGGTCGACTACGGAACCTCACGGTCGCCGGAGCAGTTCCGCGAGTTGCTGATTCGCGAGCGCGTCACGGTGCTGAACCAAACCCCGTCCGCCTTCTACCAATTGGTGGAGGCCGACCGCGCCGCCGAACCCGCCGCGCTCGCGCTGCGGTACGTGGTCTTCGGCGGCGAGGCCCTGGACCTGCGCAAGCTGGAGCGCTGGTACGAAGGGCACGGCGCGGCAACCCGTTTGGTGAACATGTACGGCATCACCGAGACCACGGTGCACGTGTCGTTCCTGCCGCTGGACGAGCGCGACCGCGGCAACCCGGCCAGCGTCATCGGCCGCGCCATCCCCGGCCTCGACGCTTACGTGCTCGACCCGCGCCTGCACCCGACGCCGCTCGACGTGCCGGGCGAGCTCCACGTGGTCGGCGCGCAGCTGTCCCGCGGCTACCTCGGCAGGCCGGGCCTCACCGCGACCCGGTTCGTCGCGAACCCGTTCGGCGCGCCCGGTTCTCGCATGTACCGCACCGGCGACGTCGGCCGCTGGCGCGACTGCGGCGACAAGGCGCAGCTCGAATACGCGGGCCGCAGCGACCAGCAGGTGCAGCTGCGTGGTTTCCGCATCGAGCTCGGCGAGGTCGAGGCGGCGCTGGTGCGCTGCGCCGGCGTGAATCAGGCCGTGGCCGTTGTCCGTTCGGACGCGCACGGGGACCGGCTCGTCGGCTACGTGGTCGGCGACGGCACGGCGGAGATCGATCCGGCGACGGTCCGGACGAGGGTGGCCGAGTTCCTCACCGGCTACATGGTGCCGGACGCGATCGTCGTCCTCGACGTGCTGCCGCTGACGCCGAACGGCAAGCTCGACCGAAAGGCTCTGCCGGCACCGGAGTTCGTCAGCGCGACCGCCTTCCGTGAACCCGCCTCGCCGCTGGAGCACACCATCGCCGAGGTCTTCGCCGACCTGCTCGGCGTGGCACGCGTCGGCCTCGACGACGACTTCTTCGCGCTCGGCGGCAACTCGCTGCTGGCCGCGCAGGCCGTCGGCCGGCTGCGCGCGGCCACCGGCGCCACGATCAGCGTGCAGTGGTTCTTCACCGACGCCACGGTGGCCGGGCTCGCCGCCCGGATCGGCGCGCGCTCGGCGGGGCAGGCCGACGGCAACGACGCCATGCAGGTCCTGCTGCCGATCCGCGCCGAGGGTGCCGCGGCGCCGCTGTTCTGCCTGCACCCGATGTACGGCCTGGCCTGGAGCTACGCCGGGCTCACCCAGTACCTGCCCGTCGACCAGCCGATCTACGGCGTGCAGTCCCCGGCCCTGGCCGAGGACGGCGAACTGCCCGCCTCGATCGGCGCGCTCGCGCGCCGCTACGTCGCCGAGATCAGGACCGTGCAGCCGCACGGCCCGTACCGGCTGCTGGGTTGGTCGCTCGGCGGCGTGCTCGCGCACGCCATCGCCACCGAGCTACAGGCCGACGGCGAGCAGGTCGCGCTGCTCGCCATGATGGACAGCCACCCGAACCCCGACGTCGCGGGTTTCCGCGCGGCGGTGCGCGGCGCGCTGGCCGAGCTCGGACTGGGGAGCGACCTCATCGGCGCCGAGGACGACATCTACGACCTCAGCGACCAGGCGCTGGCCGCGCTGCACGCGATGATCCCACCGGAGCTGGTCGCCCTGACCCCCGAACGGTTGCGGCGCATCTACCGCAGCGCGGTCCGCTCGGCGGAGTTGATCGCGGAGCATCGTCCTGGCGTGTTCGACGGCTCGGTGGAGTACTTCAGCGCCGCCGTCGCCGACCCCGCGGATGTGCTTCGCGCCACTGCGACCGACTGGTCGCCCTACGTGACGGGCGCGGTGGCCGACCGGCCGGTCGCCGTGACGCACGCCCGGATGACCACGCCCGAGGCGCTGGCCGAGATCGGCGCCGAGCTGGCGATTCTGCTCGGCCGGCTGAGCTGAGGCGGTCCTGCCGACGTGGGGTCACCAATCGCGCGTCGGCAGGGAATAATCGTTCCCGGCGCGTGTTTCGCGCGATCGGGCGGCAAGGATCGCGCGGGCTGTGTTCGGCGCGCGCCGGTGGGGTCGGTAACGATGGGCATGCGCGTTCGATGATCATGGGGGCGGGGAGCATCGAGGCGGGTTTGCGGCGACAACAGGCAGGGTGAGACTTCTCCATGGTTCGGTCGGTCGGGCAGCGGTATGACGACGCGCGTGCAGCGGTGTGCGCATGACCGAGCGCAGCGAGGGAGCCATGTTGCAGCCCGCCTGGGGCATGACGGAGCCGAGCGCAAGCGAGGTGGAGTCATGACCAGACCGGCACGCGTTCGGCCGACCCGAACCAGGCGATCCAGAGTCACTACGCTGCCGCAGCTGATGGCGACCGCGGTCGAGGCGAACCCGAACGGTCTCGGCGTCGCCCTCGCCGACGCCACCGGCACGCTGGCCACCCTCAGCTACGCCGAGCTGGATGACCGCTCGACCAGGCTGGCCCGACTACTCATCGGCCGCGGCATCGGGCCGGAAGACCTGGTGGCCGTCGGCATCCCGCGGTCGATCGAGTCCGTGGTCGCCGTCTGGGCGGTGGCCAAGGCCGGCGCCGGGTTCGTGCCGGTCGACCCGAACTACCCCGCGGACCGGGTCGAGCACATGGTCGTCGACTCCGGCGCCGTCTTCGGACTGACCGTCGCCGCGGTCCGCGACGAACTGCCGGATCGCGTCGACTGGCTGACGATCGACACCGTCGACTGCGCCCGCCTGCTCGAGGACGTCCCCGCCGACCCGGTGACCTACGTCGACCGGGTGCGGCCACTGCGAGCCGAGCACCCGGCATACGTGATCTACACGTCCGGCTCGACCGGCAAGCCCAAGGGCGTCGTCGTCACCCAGGCCGGGCTGTCCGGCTTCTGCGACGAGCAGCGCGAGCGCTACCGGGTGACGAGCGACTCGCGGACCCTGCATTTCGCGTCGCCCTCGTTCGACGCCTCGGTGCTGGAGCTGCTGCTCGCGGTCGGCGGCGCGGCCACCATGGTGGTGGTGGCGCCGTCGGTGTTCGGCGGCGAGGAGCTCGCCGCGCTCATCCGCAGAGAGCGCGTGACCCACGCGTTCATCACCCCCGCGGCGCTCGCGTCGGTGGATCCCGCCGGACTGGACGGGCTGCGCGTGGTGATCGCAGGCGGCGAGGCGTGCCCGCCGGAGCTGGTGCGGCGCTGGGCCGCTCCCGGGCGGGAGTTCTGCAACGGGTACGGCCCGACCGAGACCACGATCATGACGAATATCAGTGCGCCGCTTGCCCCGGACGCACCGGTCACCATCGGCGGTCCGATCCGCGCGGTCACCGAGTACGTGCTCGACGAGCAGCTGGTGCCGGTGCCGAGCGGGGCGGTCGGCGAGCTCTACATCACCGGCGCGCAGCTGGCGCGCGGATATCACGACCGGGCCGGATTGACGGCCGCCCGCTTCGTCGCGAACCCGTTCGACGCCAACGGCTCCCGGCTGTATCGGACCGGCGACCTGGTGCGCTGCAGCGACACGGGTGAGCTGGAGTATCTGGGGCGCAACGACTTCCAGGTGAAGATTCGCGGCTTCCGGATCGAGCTCGGCGAGATCGACGCGGTGCTCGCCGCGCACGAGACCGTCGACTTCGCGGTCACCGTCGGCCACGAACTCGACAGCGGCGCGACGATTCTCGTCTCCTATGTGCACTCCGCGCCGGGAATGTACGCCGACGCGGCGGAACTGGCCGCCGTCGCCGAGCGCAGCCTGCCCGCGCACATGGTGCCGACGGTGGTCATGGTGCTCGCCGAGATCCCGCTGACCCCGGTCGGCAAGCTGGACCGCGCCGCCCTGCCTGCGCCGCGTTTGCAGACCAAGGTTTTTCGCGCGCCGGTCGGCCCGCTGGAGGAACTGGTCGCCGACGTGTTCGCCGAGCTGCTCGGTCCCGGAGCACCCGTCGGCGCCGACGACGACTTCTTCGAACTCGGCGGCAACTCGCTCATCGCGACGCAGGCCGCCGCCCGGCTCGGCGCCGCGCTCACCGCGCGGGTGCCCGCTCGGCTCATCTTCGAAACCCCCACCGTCGCAGGCCTCGCCGAGCGGCTGGAGTCGCTGAAGGGCGCCGACGACCGGCGCGCGCTCGCCCCGACCGAGCGGCCCGAGCACATTCCGCTGTCGCTGGCCCAGCAGCGCATGTGGTTCCTGAACCAGTTCGACCCGGCCTCGGCGGCGAACAATATTCCGTTCGCCATCCGGCTTTCCGGCTCGCTCGATGTGTCGGCCCTGCAGGCCGCGATCGGCGATGTGATCGAACGCCACGAGACGCTGCGCACCGTGTACCCGGCCATCGACGGCACCGGCTACCAGGTGATACTGCCTGCGGCACAGGCCGTTCCGGACCTGGCGCCGAAGCCGCTGACCGAGCACGAGCTGGCGGACTGGTTGCGCGGGTTCGCGCTGACGGGCTTCGACGTCGCGGCGCAGGTGCCGCTGCGGATCGCGCTGGCCGAGCTCTCGCCGAGCGAGCACGTGGTCGTCGTGGTCGTGCACCACATCGCCGCCGACGGCGCCTCGGTCGCGCCCTTCCTGCGAGATCTGCTCGGCGCCTTCCTGTCCCGGCGCAACGGCGCGCCGCCCGCGCTGCCGCCGCTGCCCGTGCAGTACGCCGACTACACGCTGTGGCAGCGCGAGGTGCTCGGCGACGAGAACGACCCCGACTCGGTGGCCGCGGCTCAAATCGCTTACTGGCGTGACGCTTTGGCGGGCATCCCGGACCGGCTCGAGCTGCCTGCGGACCGTCCCCGGCCGGCCGTGGCCTCGGGCGGGGGAGCGGAGTACACGTTCGAGGTGAGCGCCGACGTGCACGGCGGGCTCATCGAACTGGCCAAGCGGACCGGCGCTTCCGAGTTCATGGTGGTGCACGCCGCGTTCGCGGCCCTGCTGGCCAGGCTCTCGGGCACCGGCGACATCACCATCGGCACGCCCGTCGCCGGTCGCGGCGAGCGGGAACTCGACGGGCTCATCGGCATGTTCGTCAACACCCTGGTGCTGCGCACGCCGATCGATCCCGGCGCGTCGTTCCTCGACCTGCTCGTCGCGGCGAAAGACATTGACCTGGCGGCGTTCTCGCACGCCGAGCTGCCGTTCGAGCGCCTGGTCGAGGTGCTGGACCCGGTGCGCTCGCAGGCGCACCATCCGCTGTTCCAGGTGGCGCTGTTCTTCCAGAACATGAGCAAGGCGCAGGTCGAACTGCCCGGCTTGTCCGCGCAGGCCGTCGAGTTCGACGGCGCGGTGGCCAAGTTCGATCTGCAGCTGACGGTGGTGCCCAAGTCGGAGCGCGGCTTCTCCGCGCAGTTCACCTACGCCACGGACCTGTTCGACGAGCCGACGATCGCGGAGTTCGCGCGGCGCTTCGAGCGGCTGCTCGCCGCGGTCGCCGCCGATCCGGAGCGGGCGGTCGGCGAGATCGACCTGCTCGCACCGGCGGAGCTGGCGCGGATTCTGGTGGGCTGGAACGAGACCAGGCACGCGGTCGCGCCCGAGCTGCTCCTGGATGGTTACCGGCGCGCGGTGGCGGCCTACCCGGATGCGGTCGCGGTGGCCTATGAGGGTGTCGAGCTCGCCCACCCGTCGCCCGGCCACCGCCCCTCATCGAGTCGCTTCGCGACGCTTACTTATCGTGAGTTCGATGAGCGGGTCAACAAGCTTGCGCGGCTGTTGATTTCGCAGGGTGTTGGTGCGGAGTCGTTGGTGGGTCTGGCGATTCGTCGTTCGCTGGATCTTGTGGTCGGTATGTATGCGATCGTGACGGCTGGTGGGGCGTATGTTCCGTTGGATCCGGATCATCCGGCGGAGCGGATCGCGCACATCCTCGACACCGCCCAGCCGGCCTGCGTGGTGACCACCTCGGCGGATGCGATCGAGGTCCCCGCCGGGACAACGGTGCTCACCCTGGACACGGTCGACACCTCGGCTTTCGACGCTGCCCCGGTGCGCGCGGAGGAGCTGCTGCGCACGGTGTTGCCGCAGCATCCGGCCTACGTCATCTTCACGTCGGGCTCCACCGGGCGGCCGAAGGGCGTCGCGGTGTCGCACGCCGCGATCAACAATCAGATCGAGTGGATGCTCGCGGAGTATCCGCTCGGCGCGAGCGATGTGTATCTGCAGAAGACCGCGACCACGTTCGACGTGTCGCTGTGGGGCTTCTTCATGCCGCTGCGGGCGGGGGCGAAGCTGGTCGTCGCCACCCACGACGGGCACCGCGACCCGGTGTACGTCGCGGAAACCATTGCGGCGCAGTCGGTCACGGTCACCGACTTCGTGCCGTCGATGCTGACGGTGTTCGCCGCGCACACCGCGGCAGGCGCCTGCCCGACGCTGCGGGACGTCTTCGTGATCGGCGAGGCGCTGCCGCCGGAGACCCTCGCCGCGTTCCGCGCGATATCCGACGCGCGGGTGCACAACCTCTACGGGCCCACCGAGGCCGCGGTGTCGGTGACCTACTGGCCTGCCGACGGTTCGGATGCCCGCTCGGTGCCGATCGGGTTGCCGCAGTGGAACACTCAGGTCTACGTGCTGGACGCCAGGTTGCGTCCGGTACCCGCCGGGGTGCCCGGCGAGCTGTATCTCGCCGGTGACCAGCTGGCGCGCGGGTATGTGCGGCGGCCGGACCTGACCGCGGATCGGTTCGTGGCCGACCCGTTCGGCTTCGGCGAGCGCATGTACCGCACCGGCGATCTGGTGATGTGGCGCGAGGCCACCGCCGAGCGCTCCCATCGGCTGGAGTACCTCGGCCGCACCGACTTCCAGGTCAAGTTCCGCGGCCAGCGCATCGAACTGGGCGAGATCGAGGCCGCCCTGCTGGCACAGCCTTCGGTGAGCCAGGCCGCCGCCGTGGTCAGCCGGTCGGCGCTGGGCGATCAGCTGGTGGCCTACGCCGTCCCCGGGCCGGGTCACTCGATCGAGCAGCCGCGACTGCTCGCCGCCCTCGCGGATACCTTGCCCGCCTACATGATTCCCACCGCGCTCGTCGCGCTGGACGCCTTTCCGCTGAACCCCAGCGGCAAGCTCGACCGCAAGGCCCTGCCGGAGCCGACCTTCACCGCGCGCGAATTCCGCGCGCCCGCAACGCCGGTCGAGAAGATCGTCGCCGAGGTGTTCGGCGAGGTGCTCGGGCTGGACCGGGTCGGCGCGGACGATGACTTCTTCGCGCTCGGCGGAAACTCCTTGATCGCCACGCAATTGGTGGCGCGGCTGGGCGCCGCGGTGGACGCCAAGGTGCCGGTGCGCACGCTGTTCGAGACGCCGACGGTGCGCTCGCTCGCCGCCGCGATCGACTCGCGGACGCACGAGGCGCGCGGCGTGCCGCTCGGCAGCATCGCCCGGCCGGAGAAGTTGCCGCTCTCGTTGGCCCAGCGGCGGATGTGGTTCCTCAACCGTTTCGATCAGGCCGACGACGCCACGGCGGGTTCGGCCGCCTACAACCTGCCGTTCGCGCTGCGGCTGACCGGCGCGCTCGATGTCGCGGCCCTCGGCGCCGCCCTCGACGACGTGGTGAGCAGGCACGAGGTGCTGCGCACCGTGTACCCGGAGACCGCCGACGGACCCGTGCAGGTCGTGCTGCCCGCGAGCCGCGTGCACCTGGATGTCACCCCCCGGCCCGTCGCCGCGGCCGAGGTGCCCGGCGAGGTCTACGCCTTGGCCGCGACGCCGTTCGACGTGACCGACGAGGTGCCGGTGCGCGTGCGGCTGCTCGAGATCGCCGACGGCACAGCGGATTCGGAGCATGTGCTGGCCGTGGTGGTGCATCACATCGCCGCGGACGCGTCATCGATGGGTCCGCTGGTGCGCGACGTGATGGTCGCCTACGCGGCGCGGACCGCGGGCGAGGCGCCGAGCTGGAATCCGCTGCGGGTGCAGTACGCCGATTATGCGCTGTGGCAGCGCGCGGTGCTCGGCGACGAGACGGATCCGGAGTCGATCGCCGCGCAGCAGATCGCTTTCTGGCGCAGGCAACTCGCGGGCCTGCCGGATCTGCTGGAGCTGCCGGCGGATCGGCCGCGTCCGGCCGTCGCGTCGATGGCGGGCGCGCGGGTGGATGTTCGGATCGACGCGGCGACTCACGCCGGTCTCGTGGAACTTGCTCGCGCGCATGGCGCGACGCTGTTCATGGTCGTGCACACCGCGCTCGCGGTGCTGCTCGCTCGGTTGTCGGGCTCCGGCGACATCGCCATCGGCACCCCGGTGGCCGGCCGCGGCGAGCGCGAACTCGACGATCTGATCGGCATGTTCGTCAATACCGTCGTCTTCCGGGCCACCTTCGACGGCGGCGAGCGGTTCGCCGATGTGCTTGCGCGCCAACGCGATATCGACCTGCAGGCGTTCGCGCACGCGGATATTCCGTTCGAGCGGTTGGTCGAGGTGCTCAACCCGCCGCGTTCGACGGCGCATCATCCGTTGTTCCAGGTGGGTCTGTCGTTCCAGAACATCGCGCGCACCGCGCTCGAGCTACCCGGGCTCACCGTGGCGGGCGTCGACGCGGAACTCGATGTGTCGCAGTTCGATCTGCACCTGATCGTCGGCGACGGCTACGACGAGTCCGGCGCGCCGACCGGCATCGGCGGCTTCTTCACTTATGCGACAGACCTTTTCGACGCCGCCACGGTGCAGCGCTTCGCCGACCGATTCGCGCGTATCCTGGCCGCTGTCGTCGCGGACGCCGCGACACCCGTCGGCGATATCGATCTCCTCGCCGCCGACGAACGCGACGCGGTGCTCGCGCGCTGGAACGACACCACCCACCAGGTCGACACCGCCGCGACGCTGCCGTCGTTCCTCCAGCGGGCGGTGCTCGCCGCGGCGCCCGAGGCCGTCGCCGTGGTGGCCGACCTGCCCGACGGCACCCGCCACGAACTGAACTACGTCGAGCTCGACACCCGGGTGAATCGCCTTGCCCGGTACCTGATCTCGATCGGCGTCGGGCCGGAGTCGCGGGTGGCGCTCGCCTTCCGCCGCTCCGTCGACCTGGTGGTGGCCATGTACGCGGTCGCCAAAGCCGGTGGCGCGTATGTGCCCGTCGATCCGGATCAGGCCGCGGAGCGCACCGGCTACATCCTCGGGACCGCGGCGCCGGTGTGCGTGCTGACCAACGCGGACGCGCGGTTCGACACCTCGATCGCGCCGGTGGTGCCCGTCGACGAACTCGTGCTCGGCTCCTTCCCGAGCGGGCCGCTCGCGGACGCCGAGCGGGTCGCACCGCTGCGGCCGGAGCACACCGCGTACGTGATCTTCACGTCGGGCTCGACCGGCCGCCCGAAGGGCGTCGCCGTCTCGCACGCCGCCATCGCGAACCAATTGCAGTGGAAGGCAGCGGAGTTCGGGCTGACCGACGAGGACGCCGTGCTGCTGAAGACCGCGGCCACCTTCGACCTCTCGGTGTGGGAGTTCTGGACGGCGGTGGTCTGCGCGGGCAAGCTGGTGATCGCCGCGCCGGACGGGCACCGGGATCCGGCCTACCTCAACGAGCTGATCGCCCGGGAAGGCGTGACGACGCTGCACGTCGTCCCGTCCATGCTGGACGCCCTGCTGGTGCACACCGGCACCGAATCAGCGCCCCCGCCGTCGCCGCTGCGGCGCGTGCTGGCCATCGGCGAGGCGTTGCCCGCCGCACTGGCGCAACGCTTCCTAGCGGCGCACCCAAAGGCGCAAGCCCCTTACCTTTTCAACCTGTACGGCCCGACCGAGGCCGCGGTCTCCATCACCCGTCACCGAGTGACCGACGCGGACCAGGGCTCCGTGCCGATCGGCACGCCCGAGTGGAACAGCCGGACTTACGTGCTCGACGAGCGGCTACATCCGGTGCCGGTCGGCGTCTCCGGCGAACTGTATTTGGCCGGCGCGCAGTTGGCGCGTGGCTACTTCGGCCGAGCGGATCTGACCGCAGATCGGTTCGTGGCCAACCCATTCGAGTCCGGCGAGCGCATGTACCGCACCGGTGACCTGGTGGCCTGGAACGCCTCAGGTGAACTGGAATACCGGGGCCGCACCGACTTCCAGGTGAAGATCCGTGGTTTCCGGATCGAGCTGGGCGAAATCGAGGCCGCACTACAGGCTTTGCCCGAGGTGGCACAGGCCGTGGTGGTCGCCAAGTCCGATCCCAAGACCGGTGATCGCCTGGTCGCGTATTTGGTGCGGGCCGAACCCGCTCCGACGCCCGCCACATCGTTCGCCGTCCAAGCCGCCGCCTTCGCCGCACAAGCCGCCGAGGGTGGTACGGCCGACTCGGAACTCGATGTCGCACAGGTGAAGTCGGCCCTGAGCGCCGAGCTGCCGTCGTACATGGTGCCGTCGGCCTTCGTGGTGCTGGACGCGCTGCCGCTCACCATCAACGGCAAGCTCGACCGAAAAGCCCTGCCGGAGCCGGAGTTCGAGCCGCAGGTGTTCCGCGCGCCGTCGACGCCGATCGAGGAGATCGTGGCGTCGGTGTTCGCCGAGGTGCTCGGCGCCGAACGCGTCGGCGCCGACGACGACTTCTTCGCGCTCGGCGGCAACTCGCTGCTGGCGACGCGGGTCGCCGCGCGCATCGGCGCCGCGCTGGATTCGCGGGTCCCCGTGCGCGCCCTGTTCGAGGCGTCCACCGTCGCCGGACTCGCGGTCAAGGTCGAGCACACCACGAGCGAGCACACCCGCAACCCGCTCGTCGCCCAGCCGCGCCCCGACCACATCCCGCTCTCCTCCGCCCAGCAGCGGATGTGGTTCCTCAACCAGTTCGACACCTCCGCCGCGGTCTACAACATCCCCGCCGCCATCCGCCTCTCCGGCGACCTGGACGTCGACGCGTTGCAGCAGGCGGTCGCCGACCTGGTCGCGCGGCACGAGATCATGCGCACCGTGTACCCGGAGACCATGGCCGGGCCGGAGCAGCGCGTCCTCGCGCCCCACGAGGTCTCGGTCGATCTCGCGCCCGCACAGATCGGCGAGGAGCGCGTCGCGCACGAGGTGCAGCGCATCGTCTCCGCCGGTTTCGACGTCACCATGGAGGTGCCGTTCCGCGCCAGGCTGTTCCAGCTCGCCGCCAGCGAGTACGTCCTGGTGTTCGTCGCGCACCACATCAGCGCCGACGGCTGGTCGATGGGCCCGCTCACCCGGGACCTGATGCTGGCCTACGCCGCCCGCAGCGGCGGCGAGGCGCCGTCCTGGGCGCCGCTGCCGATCCAGTACGCCGACTACGCCCTCTGGCAGCGCGGCGTGCTCGGCAGCGACGACGACCCCGAGTCGCTCGCCGGCGCGCAACTCGCCTACTGGACAACCGAACTCGCCGACCTGCCGGACGAGCTGAACCTGCCGACCGACCGGCCGCGCCCCGCCGCGCAGAGTTTCGCCGGCGGCACAACGGACTTCGTCGTCGAGGCCGACGTGCACGCCGCGCTGGCCGGATTGGCCAAGCGGCACAACGCCACTCTGTTCATGGTCGTGCACACCGCGCTCGCGGTCTTCCTCGCCCGCATGTCCGGCACCGAGGACGTCGCCATCGGCACCCCGATCGCGGGTCGCGGCGAGCCCGAACTCGACGATCTGATCGGCATGTTCGTCAACACGCTCGTCCTGCGCACCAGGGTGGCGGCCGATCTCGGCTTCACCGACCTGCTCGCCGCCAACCGCGAGACCGACCTGCGCGCCTTCGCCAACGCGGACACCCCCTTCGAGCGGCTGGTCGAGGTGCTCGACCCGGAGCGCTCGGCGGGCCGTCACCCGCTGTTCCAGGTGGCGCTGTCGTTCGAGAACCTGGCGACGACGAGCTTCGAGCTGCCCGGCCTCAGCTTTGCCGCGCTCGACCCCGCGGCCGACACCGCCAAGTTCGACCTGCTGCTCACCGTGCGCGAGCAGCGCACCGAGGCGGGCGCCGAGGCCGGGCTCGCCGCCGAGTTCACCTACGCCCGTGACCTTTTCGACGAACAGACGGTCACCGAGTTCGGCCGCCGCTTCCGCGGCATCCTGGCCGCCGTCGCCCAGAACCCGGACATCGCGGTCGGCGACCTGGAGATCCTGGACGAGTCCGAGCGCGCCGAGCTGGTCTCCCGCGCGGGCGGCGAGGCCGTCGCGCCGCGCAGCCTGCCGGAGTTGATGGCCTCCGCGGTCACCCGGAACCCCACCGGCCCCGCCCTCGTCGTGGGCGGTCGCTCCTTCAGCTACGTCGAACTCGACGCCGCCTCTTCGCAGCTGGCGCGCACCCTCATCGATCGGGGTGCGGGCCCGGATGTCCTTGTGGCCCTGGCGATCCGGCGCTCGGTCGAGTCCATGCTCGCGCTGTGGGCGATCGCCAAGACCGGGGCCGCGATCGTGCCGATCGATCCGACCTACCCGGCCGACCGCATCGCGCACATGGTCGCCGATTCCGGTGCGGCACTGGGCGTGACGCTCACCGCGGAGCTCGCCGCGCTGCCCGCGATGACCGGCGGCCGCCCCTGGTTCGTGCTCGACGATCGCGACTTCACCTTCGACGTCGCGTCGCGGTCGGACCGCCCGATCAGCCTCACCGAACGCCACGGCCCGATCCGGAGTTCCAACGCCGCCTACGTGATCTACACCTCGGGCTCCACCGGCCTGCCCAAGGGCGTGGTGGTCACGCACGCCGGCCTGGCCAACTTCAGCGCCGAACAGGTGGAGCGGTACGAGCTCGACCAGTCCACGCGCGCACTGGCTTTCGCGTCGCCCTCGTTCGATGCCGCCATGCTCGAGCTGCTGCTCGCGCTGGGCTCGGCGGGCGCCCTGGTGGTCGCGCCGCCGCAGACCTTCGGCGGAGAAGAACTCGCCGACCTCATCCGGTCCGAGGGGGTGACGCACGCCTTCCTCACCCCGTCCGTGCTGGCCACGCTCGACCCGGCGGCCCTGTCCGGCATGCGGGCGATCGTGGCGGGCGGCGAAGCGGTGCCCGCGGACCTGGTCGCCAAGTGGGCCGCCGCCGAGAACCGGCGCTTCCACAATGGTTACGGGCCCACCGAGACCACGATCATGACCAATATCAGCGACCCGCTGCGGCCGGGGGAGCCGGTCACCATCGGCGGCCCGATCCGCGGCATGCGCTCGCTAGTGCTCGATCGCAGGCTGCGGCCGGTGCCCGAAGGCGTCGCGGGCGAGCTGTATCTGGGCGGCATCCAGCTGGCCCGTGGATACCACGCGCGGCCGGGGCTCACCGCGGCTCGGTTCGTCGCCGACCCGTACGGGCGGCCCGGCGAGCGGTTGTATCGCACCGGCGACGTGGTCCGCTGGGGGCGTGCGGAGGGCGCGCCGCGGCTGGAGTACGTGGGCCGCAACGACTTCCAGGTGAAGATACGCGGCTTCCGGATCGAGCTCGGCGAGATCGACGCCGCGCTCACCGCCCAGCCCGGCGTCGAGTTCGCGGTCACCCTCGGCCGCGAATCGGCCACCGGGGCAACGATGCTCGTCTCCTACGTGCTGCCCGCCAAGGGTGCGACGCTCGACGTCGCCACGCTGACCGAACGGCTCGGCGAGACCCTGCCCGAGTACATGGTGCCGACGGCGATCGTCGTGCTGGACGAGATCCCGCTGACGCCGGTAGGCAAGCTGGACCGGCGCGCCCTGCCCGAGCCGGCTCTCGCGTCGACCGCCTACCGCGCGCCGCGCACCAGGGCGGAGTCGATCATCGCCGAGGTGATCGGCGAGGTGCTCGGCGTCGACCGGGTCGGCCTCGACGACGATTTCTTCGCCCTCGGCGGCGACAGCATCA
>NZ_BAGH01000364.1 GCF_000308715.1 Nocardia tenerifensis NBRC 101015 | reverse complement strand
TCTGGATCAGCACCTCGACCACCTCGGTCTCGGTGCCGCCGACATTGAGCAGACCGTGGATCGTGCACCCCGAGTTGCGGCGCGACGCCGAGCGCGGTGCACATGGCGACCGAGACGATCTCGCGGGTCTTCAGATCGAGGCCGGGCCGGGAGTAGACGTCGCCGAAGGAGAACTCGATGATGAGGCGGGCGAAGTCCGGCGCGATGTCGCGCAGCGACGCGATGACCTGCTCGCCCGCGTGCCCGTCGACCTCGTCGAGCTTGGCCGCGCCGCGTTCGAAGCGGTCACCCGCAGGCGGCGTGGTCGCGGGCGACTCGGCGGGCAGGTCCGGCCGGGCGGCGAACACCTCCTTGGCGGCGGTCAGGCCGTTCAGTGCCGCGGGGAAACCCGCGTAGACGCTCGCGTGGATCATGACCTCGACGATCTCCGTGCGGGTGCAGCCGACATTGAGCGCGCCGTCGATGTGGAACCGCAGCTGCGGCGCCGCGTTGCCGAGGGCCGCCAGCGCGCCGACCGTGGCCAGCTGGCGCTCGCGCAGGGTCAGGCCGGGGCGGGAGAGGATGTCGCCGTAGCCGAACTCCACGGTGAGGCGGCCGAGGTCGGGGGCGATGTCGGCCAGGCTGTCCAGCACGGCGGGGCGCTCCTGGCCGCCGACCTGCCGGAGCAGCGCGAGGCCGCGCTCGTAACGATCGTTCTGGCCGGTGGTGTGCTGAGTGCTGGTCATGGACCGACTGTAAAAGTTGGAGTGCGCTCCAGCACAAGTCGCGGCGACTCATCCCTGTAGGGGAGTCGAGATCAGGGAGAATCTGGGGGTCCATCCCCGATGTGGGCATGGGCGCGGAATCAATAGCGTTTCCGATATGCGTATCGCCCCGATCATCGCCGCCCTCTCCTCGGTCGCCCTGCTCGCCGGGTGCACGTCGGATCAGGAGTCGAACACCGTGTCGGACAACAGGATTCGGGCCGTGCAGGCCGATATCGACGGTATCGTCGCGTCGGGGGTCACCGGGGTGATCGCCACGCTCACCGACCACACCGGGACGGTCGTGCTCACCAGCGGGGTCGCCGATATCGTGACGCGGGCGCCGATTCCGGCCGAACCCCCGCAGCAGACCAGGATCGGCAGCATCTCGAAGACCTTTACCAGCGCGATCGTTCTGCAGCTGGTCGCGGAGGGCAAGGTGCGCCTGGACGAGCCGGTCGAGACCTATCTGCCCGGCACGTTGCGGGGCGACGGGATCGATGGACGCGCGATCACCGTGCGCCAGATCCTGCGCCACCAGAGCGGATTGCCGGACTTCGCCGCCGATCCGCGCGTCGACGAGTACCGCGCCGCGCTGGAGAACCGGACCATGACGCCCGCCGAGGGGATGGCGATCGTGCTGAGCAGGCCCGCCGACTTCGCGCCGGGCGCCCGATACGAGTACAGCAACAGCAACTACCTCGTCGCGGCCGTTCTGGTCGAGAAGGTCACCGGCGCACCGTATGTCGAGGAGTTGCAGCGGCGCATTCTCGAGCCGCAGGGCTTGGCCGACACCTACCTGCCCGCTCCCGGCGACCGCGAGATCCGTGGCCCGCACCCGAAAGGCTATGCGGTGCTGGACGGCACGCTCACCGACGTGACGCGCATCGAGCCGTCCGTGCCGTGGGCGGCGGGTGGGCTGATCTCCACCGGCGCCGATCTGAACCGCTTCTACACGGCGCTGCTCGCGGGCCGGGTGGTCCCCGACGCCCAGCTGCGGGAGATGAACGACGGTGTGCTCATGGACGAGGGGATGAAGATGTACTACGGGCTCGGCCTCGGGCACACGACATTGCCCTGCGGCGCAGAGTATTTCGGGCATTCGGGCGGAATCTACGGCTACAACACCGTGGCGGGCGCGACCCCGGAGGGGCGCGCGGTGACCTTCGCGTTCACCAAGGAGCCGGATAAGATGCCCGACCTGATCGGCCTGCTCGGCCACGCGTTGTGCCCATAGGCATTTCTTCCACGAGGGGTCTCCGCCGTCCGGACGCTGGGTCGTCCGGACGGCGGTGTCGTTTACCGCGGCTCAGATCAGGTTCTTCTGCCTGCGAATTCGGCGTCGCACGTCGGCCATCAACCCGTGCGTTCCGCCGTGCCGGAGGAAGCGCGGGATGAACCGGTTGACGAAAGCGACGAACACGAACAGATTCTCGAACCGACGCTGATCGGCGTCGGTCCACTCGACCCGTAGCTGTTCGCGGAAGATCGGCGCAAGGAACCCGATTGTGAGGAACTTCAACAGGTTTCGGAACGGCAGTCGCAGATACCAGTGGATCATCCGCAGGTTCAGCAGGTCGTCGAGGTAGCCGCGCACGAACTCGTCGACGGCGACCAACTCGCAGGCGCGGTTCCAGTATTGATCGAACTCCGCGCGCGTGGCGGGCCACATTTCCTCGGTCACTTGGAGCGTGGTGCCGAGGGTCGAGGACGACACGTAGAACGCCTCGGCCTGCTCGTCGCTCATCCGGCCTTGCAGCAGTTGATATGTGTCCTCGAAGCCGATGTATAGGCAGGCGGCGACCCACAATTGGAGATCGCGGTCGAAGGCGTTGTACCTCACCGGCGCGCCCGGAGCCGAATGCACCTGCCGGTGCGCGACATTCACCGCCTCGCGGTAGGCGAGGCGCTCCTGCTCCGTGCCGAGGATGGCGACCGCCAGGTACTGCGTCGTGGTGCGGGCCCGCTTCCACGGGTGCCGCGTCAGGGAGCCGGACTCGACCTTGCTCTCCGCGACGCCGTACCCGACCCCCGGGCGGGACATCTGCATCACGACATTGGCCGCGGCGCCCGCGAAGGACCAGAAGTCCAGCGCGTCGGTCAGTTTGATGGCCCGCTTGGTGATCGGACGGTGGGCGGTGCCGATGTGGATTCGCGTGCGGTCCTTGGTCAGCGGGGTGGCGTGCTCCGGGGAGTGGGCGGCGGCGGTCATGAGGGAGTCCTTTCGGGTCCGGAATCGACTCCGCAGGGCGTGAACTACCTGTGAACTACTGATAACTTAAGACTCGCGCCGCCCGTGCGTCAATGGGTCGCACTTCGTGGGTATTCGCCAGGCTTCGTCGTTGTCAATGTGGCGGAAAGTCTTCCATAACCGACGGAATCGTGCGTAACATACGGGGCCATGCCGGGCCGTGAGGCGCCCGGGAGGATCCAACGGCGGGTCTATTGCCGGTCCCGCCGTGGGCGGTCGGTCGCGTTCGACCGGCCCGCGAAAGGACGCGCATGCTCAAGAGGCTGGATCGAATATTCAGCTACGAGATGAAGGTCTCGGAGTTCCTCGGGACGCTGATCATCCTCGGCATCCCGTATGGGCTGATCGGTGTGGTCTGGACGCTGACGCACACGGGTCACCTGCGCGGGATGCACGGCGTCGATGTGGTCGTCTCGTTCCTCGGCTCGATCGTGTGCTGGCCCGTGCTCACCTTCTCGAATGTGTGCATGACCTGATGATGATCTTGGTTTGGCTGATCGACCTCCTCGTGATCGGCGTACGGATCCTCGGTGGGCGCACGCGGGTCAATCCGGTGCTCCGGTTCGGTCTGTGGCTGGCCGTGCTGTGCACGGTGGCGGCGGGCCTGGCCCTCGCCGGCTTCCTCCTCGTCGTGCTGGAGCGGCACTGGAGCGGCGTCGCGTGACCCGGAGAGGCAGGGACCAGTGACCATCACGCAGCGACCGCCGGACCGGACCGATCTCGAGCAGGCCGTCGAGGACCTGCGCGGTCTGTGGCGGCGACACCCGCAGCGTTCGCTCGAGACGCTCGGCCGGCAGGTGACCCTCGGCCGCGACGCGGTGCTCGAGATGCTGCGCGCGGTGCTCGCGCGCCGGTTTCCGTTCCAGGAATTCATCAAGCAGTGCGCGTTCATGGCCAGCGTGTCGGCGGCGCCGACGGTGTTCGTCGCGATACCGGTGGCGGTGGTCGTCTCGATTCAGTTGGGCGCGTTGGTGAGTCAGGTCGGCGCGACCACCTTCATCGGCGCCGTCAGCGGGCTCGGCATCATTCGCCAGGGCGCGCCGCTGGTCACCTCGCTGATGATCGCGGGGGCGGTCGGCTCGGCCATCTGCGCCGACCTCGGCTCCCGCACGATCAGGGAGGAGATCGACGCCATGAAGGTGATGGGCGTCGACCCGATCCGCCGGCTGGTCGCGCCGCGACTCGCGGCGGCGGTGCTGGTGAGCATGCTGCTGTGCGGCTTCGTGGTCTTCGTCGGCTTCGCCACCGGCTATCTGTTCAACGTCTACGCGCAGGGCGGCACGTCGGGCACGTTCATCAGCACCTTCGCCTCCTTCGCCGTCGCGAATGACCTGATCGTCGCGCTGCTCAAGGCCGCCGTGTTCGGCGCGCTCACCGCGATCATCGCCTGCGACATCGGCCTGCACACCAGGGGCGGGCCCGGCGGCGTCGCGAACTCGGTGAACGCGGCGGTGGTCAACTCGGCGCTGATGCTGTTCGCCACCAACATCATCATCACCCAGGTGTACAACACGCTGTTCCCGGCGAAGGTGCTCTGACATGGGCTCGCGCTATACGCCTCCGGCCCTGCGACCCCTGCGGGCGCTCGGCGGCGCCGTCCGCGGACCCGTGCGGGCCAATCAGCGGCTCGGGCATCAGGCCATCACCTTCGTCGCCGCCGTCGCGGCTATTCCCTTCGCGCTCAGGCACTATCGCAAAGAAGTCCTGCGGCTCACCGCCGACGTCGGGTGGGGCAACGGCTCGCTGATCGTCGGCGGCGGCACCGTGGGCGTCGTCATCATCCTGTGCGGATTCGGCGGGATCACCGTCGGCATGGAGTCCTACACCGCGCTGAACCTGCTGACGATGAACCCGCTGACGGGCGCCATCTCCGGATTCGCCACCACCCGCGAGATCGGCCCGATCCTGGCCACCCTGGCCTTCGCCATTCAGGCCGGCTGCCGATTCACCGCCCAATTGGGCGCCATGCGGATCTCCGAAGAGATCGACGCGCTGGAATCCATTGCCATCCGGCCGCTTCCGTACCTGATCTCGACCAGGATGATCGCGGCGACGCTGACCATCGTCCCGCTCTACAGCGTGGGTCTCGCGGTCGCCTACCTGATGACCAAGCTGTCGGTGCTGTTCCTCGGCGGCACCTCCGCGGGCACCTACGACCACTACTTCTTCCAGTTCCTCAACGGCGCGGACGTGTTCTTCTCGGTGCTCAAAGTCGTTGTGTTCGTGCTGATCTCGACGTTCCTCCAGTGCTACTACGGGTACGTCGCCACCGGCGGCCCCGAGGGCGTCGGGCAGGCGGCCGGGCGCGCGATCAAGATGGTGATCGTCGTCATGGTGTTCGCGAACCTGTTTCTCACGCTGGCGATCTGGGGCATCGACCCCGGCTTCCGGATCTCGGGATAGGGGTTGGGAATGATCATCGATCCCAGTGGCCGCGGGCCGAGCGCACGACAGCTCTCGCTCGCGGGCCTGGCGCTCACGACGGTGACGCTGCTGCTGCTTTCTCTGCTCGGGCTGCGCTACACCGGCCGTTTCGAGGACAATGTCGGCGTCGTCGCGGTGCTCACCAGCACCGGCGACGGACTGCCCGAGCACGCGGACGTGAAGTTCCGCGGGATGATCGTCGGCTCGGTGGCCGGCGTCGAGGTGGTCGCCAAGGGCGAGCGTCAGCGCGCCGAGCTCGACCTGAAACCCGATGTCGCGTCGATGATTCCGGCGGCGGTCACGGCGCGGGTGATCCCCAACAACATCTTCGGCGTGACCGCGATCGAGCTCGTCGACAACGGGCAGACGGCCGAGGTGCTGCGCGCCGGGGCGGAGATCCCCGAGGACACCAGCGAGGGCACCGTCCAACTCCAGACCACGCTCAGCGTGCTGCGCGACGTGCTCGACAATATCCAGCCCGAGAAGCTCGGCCGGGTGCTGGCCACCCTAGCCGACGCGCTCGACCCGGCCGCGCGCGTGCCGGGCTCCACCATCGAGCGCCTCGACCAGTGGCTCACCCAGGTGCATGCCATACCCGGCATCGGCGACCTGCTCGGCGATCTCGGCCGCGCCGCGACGGCGTTGAGCGTCTCCGCGCCCGACCTGGTCGGCGTGCTCTCGGAGTCGGTAACCACCGCGCGCACGCTCACCGAGCGGCGCGACCGGCTGGTCGCGCTGCTGACCAACGCCAACGGCGCGGTCGACTCGGTGAACTCGCTGTTCGCCCGCAACCCCGACGCGGGCAAGGAGGTGGTCTCCGGTGTCGACGAACTCTTCGGCAGCTTGGCCGAGGACCCGCGGGCGTTGCCGGAGACGGCGGCCAATCTCAATGTCGCCCTGCACAAATTGCGGTCGGTATTCGGCTTCGGGCCGAGCCGCCAGATGATCTGGAAGATGGACGTGTCCTTCACCCCGTTCCAGCAGTACACGGCCGCGGATTGCCCGCACTACGGCAGCATGGCCGGTCCCCGCTGCGGCGGCCCGTCGGTGCCGGAAACCGCCCCGTCGCAAGAGTTTCCGGCGCAACAGACGCCGAAGTGGTTGGACGCGGCGGGCCCGGCCCCGGTGCTGCCCGCGATTCCCGGCATTCCGCTGATCCCCGGCCTCACGGCGCCGGCCGCGGCGAAGGACCCGGCCCCGAATCCGCAGGGGTCCAGCGGTTTACGCGGAACCGACGCGGTGGCGGCGATCGTCGGCGGCCCGCCCACCGCGGCGCAGTACCTGCTGTTGTCGCCGCTGCTGGCGGGCGGATCGGTCGTGCCCGCGGACAAGGACGGTCGCTGAGCATGAGATCAGGCAAGGCACTGGCCGGGTTCAGCCTGTTCGCCGTCGTGGCGATCGTGCTGACGTACACGATCTGGTCCACGCTGCAGCGCTCGGTGACCGGTGACACCGACTCCTACTCCGCCACCTTCTCCGACGTGCTCGGCCTGCGGGTCGGCGACGACATCCGCATGGCGGGCGTGCGGGTCGGCCGGGTGGACGCGATCGACTTCGACGGCGACTATCGCGCGCGCGTCGACTTCCGCATCCAGCGCAGGCAGCACCTCACCACCACCACGAAAGCCCTTGTGCGCTACCAGAACCTGATCGGGCAGCGCTATATCGCGCTGGTGCCGGGTGTGGGCGGTGGTCAGGTGGTCGCGGCGGGCTCGGCGATACCGCTCGAGCGCACCGAGCCCTCCTTCGACGTGTCCGCGCTGCTGTCGGGCTTCGAGCCGCTGTTCAGCGTGCTGCAGCCGGATCAGATCAACTCGCTGTCGGAGACGCTGATCCAGGCCCTGCAGGGCAACAACGTCTCGCTCAGCGCGTTGATCACCCAGGCCGCCGAGCTCGCGGGCACCTTCGGACAGCGCGACAAGATCCTCGGCGACGTGATCAGCAATCTCAGCGGTGTCATCACCGGATTGGCGCATCGCAGCGGCGAACTGGAGACGCTGATCACCCAGGCGCGCTCGCTGGTCGAGTCGCTCTACGCGCAGGGCGAGTCGCTGAAGGGCTCGGTGGATCAGGTGGCCACCTCGACCGACTCGCTGGCGCGGCTGATCGGCCAGGTGAAGCCGAATATCGCGCGGGCGCAGAACGACGCGACCACCGGGGTCGCGCTGCTGCTGCTCAACGGCGCCTCGCTGGACCAGGCGGCCGTCGAGCTGCCGACCCTGCTCAACGGCATCGCCAGGTTCACCGGCTACGGCGCCTACGGCAATGCCTACATCTGCCGCCTCGACGTGTCGCTGTGGGGTGTGCTGCTGCCGCCCGGGCTTTTCTCTCAGGTCGGCGGCGATTCGCAATCGGAGGTGTGCCGGTGATGTCACGTGCGCGATCCCTGGCGGGTCGAGTCCGATTGCCGCGCAACAGGTTACTGTGGCTCGGCCTGCTCGCGGCGGGCTCGGTGGTGCTGCTGCTCGTCGGCTCGAGCGCGCTGTCGCAGGCGAGGCTGGGGGACAAGACGATTCAGGCCGAGTTCGCACAGGCGGCGGGCCTGCGCGCGGGCGCGTCGGTGGATGTCTCGGGCATCGAGGTGGGCACGGTGCGCGCGGTCCGGCTGGACGGCGCGAAGGTCGTGGTCGACCTGCGGGTGCGCCGGGACCTGCGGCTGGGCCCCGACGCGCACGCGGCCATCAAGATGACGACCATTCTGGGCAAGCTGCACGTCGAACTGGTGCCCGGCAATGGAAAGGGCCTGCCGGGCAATAGGATCGCGCTGGCCAATACGTCGGTGCCCTACAACCTCGGCAAGGTCATCCGCGATCCGGTGTACAAGTCGTCGTTCGAGCGCATCGAGCGGATCGATCCGGACAAGCTGCGCCGGTCGCTGGACCTGCTGAGCAAGCAGATGGGCGACTCGCCGCAGCTCACCGTCGAGGCGTTGAACAGCATCGGCGCGCTGGCCAAGGTGATCAACGACCGCCGCGACGAGGTCGACGCGCTGTTGAAGAGCATGGACCAGGTCTCGCAGCTGGTGTCGGACAATCGCAACAGCGTCCTGCTGCTGCTGACCCGCGGCGAGGCGATCGGCGACGCCGTCGTGGTGCGGCAGAAGATGCTGAAGTCGTTGCTGGACAACGTCGCCGAGCTGTCGCGGCTGCTCCAGGAGATGGGCCTGGAGAACAACGATCAGCTCGGGCCGATGATCCAGAGCCTGAACACCATGTCCGAGGGCCTGGAGAAGAACCGGGACAACCTCGACTCGCTCTACGAAATCATGCCGGTCGCGTTGCGGCAGTTCAACAATGCGCTCGGCAACGGCCCCTACGGCGACGTGTGGGCGCCGTGGGTCTTCCCGGACAACTGGCTGTGTTTCGCCGGTGCGGTACAGGGGTGCAACTGATGAAGACAGGTACTTTTCGGAAAACCGCGGTCCTGTGCTGGATCGCCGCGGTGGCCTCCGGCTGCTCGCTGGTGCCGGACAGCCTGAGCGCGCTGCCGGACCAGTATCTCGGCGAGCACCTGCGGATCAGCGCCGATTTCGAGAACGTCGCCGGCCTGTACGCGGGCAACGACGTCGCGATCCTCGGCGTCCCGGTGGGCAGGGTCGACACCGTGACGGCCAGGGGCAGCTATGTCGAGGTGACCATGTCCATCGACAAGGGCGTCAAGGTGCCCGCGGACGCGATCGCCGCCCTGGTGTCGCCGCAGCTGATCACCAACCGGCACGTCGAACTCGCGCCCGCCTACGAGGGCGACGGTCCGGTGCTGGCCGACGGCGCGCACATCCCGCTCGAGCACACCCGCACGCCGGTCGAACTCGACCGCATCCTGGACAATTTCGATCAGCTCGGCCGAGCGCTGAAGGGCGACAACGAGACCGGGCCGATGGCGAGCCGGGTGCTCTTCCCGCTGCTCGACGGCAACGGGGACAAGCTGCGCGAGACGCTGGACGCGATGTCCTCTGCGTTCGAGGTGAGCCTGGCCAACGGCGACCAGATCTCCAACACCATCGTGAAACTCAACGAGATCACCCAGATCATCGCCGAGAACGACCAGACCGTGCGCGATTTCAGCGGCAGGCTCACCGAACTGGTTCAGCTGATGGGGGATCAGGCCCCGGGACTACAGGCCGTGCTGACTCAGCTCAACGACTTCGTCACCAACACGGCCACGGTGGTCGGCACCAACCGCGAGCAGTTGCTCGGCGCACTGACCCGGTTCACCACGCTGACGGGGCAGATGCGGGCCAACGCCCGCTCGGTCACCGAGATCGCCGACGTGACTCCGCTGTTCTTCCAGAACCTGTCCAACGCGACCAGCCGCGAACACCAGGCGCTGCGCCTGCACGGCCTGCTGGACAAGGCGGTCCTCGACGGCGAGGCGCTCTCGGTGTTCTGCGAACGGGTGCAGATGCGCCTCGATGGCTGCCGGACCGGCAAGATCCAGGACTTCGGCCCGGACTTCGGGCTCACCGCCGCGCTGCTCGGACTGACCAAATGACGCGGCCCGCAAGCTATTACCGCGCGCGGCTCGGCACGCTGGTCGTGGCGGTGGCCGTCGGCGCGAGCTCGGGCTGCGCGGTGACGGTGGACAACGTGCCGCTGCCCAAACCGGGCATCGGCGGCCCCGGCTACACCCTGCACGCGGTGTTCCGCGACGCCCTGAACCTGCCTGCCAACGCGCACGTCAAGATCGGTGGCACCGAGATCGGCATGGTCTCCGCGATCAGTACCACCGACTTCCTCGCCGACGTGGAGATGCTGATCCGGGAGGACATCCGGCTGCCCCGCGGCACCACCGCGGAACTGCGCCAGGCCACCCCGCTCGGCGACATGTTCGTCGCGATGACGCTGCCCGCCAAGCCGGACGGCGCGGAATCGCTGCGGGCGGGCGAGACCATCGCCCCCGACCACACGTCGACCGGCGCCTCGGTGGAGCAGCTGATGATGTCGGTCTCGTTGCTGCTCAACGGCGGTGGGTTGAACCAGGCGGCGCGGATCACCGCTGAGATGAACTCCATGTTCGCCGGGCGCGCGCCGGAGTTGTCGCATCTGATCACCGAGCTGACCGACGTGCTCGCGGCGTTGAACCGGCGCACCGCCGACGTCGACGGCGTGCTGTCCGGGCTGAACACGCTCACCGGCGAATTGGCAAGGCGCAAGCAAGAATTGGGCGCGGCTGCGGACACCTTCCCGCCGCTGATCGGGCTGGTCGCCGAGAACAACAGGGCCATCGCCGGTCTCATCGCCAAGGTCTCGGTGACCATGGCCGCGCTAGGCGACTTCACCGACACCACCGGCCCGGATTTCCTGAGCCTGTTCGACAGCATCCAGCGGCTCATGTCCGGATTCACCCAGATGGGCGACGATCTCGCGGGCACACTGGAGGGGCTGCACGCCATCTACCCGTCCATCTCGGCCAGCCTGGACGGCCCGGTGCTCGCGGTGGCGGCCACCGTGTCGTATCTGAGCGTCGGCGCGCTGACCGACCCGAAGGGCAGCAGGCCGCCGGAGATCGGCGACGTGCCCGCCTTCATCGGCAGCCTGGCGCAGGTCATCGAGAAGGTCATCGGCCGGCTGCAGGGCGGTGGGCGATGAATCCGCCGTTGTGGCAGTGGCTGGTTCGGCGCCGGATCGCGGTGGCCAACGTCGGCCTGATCGTGGTGCTCGTGCTCGGGGTGTCGTACCTGGGCGCCGAGGTGCTGCGGATCAACCCGCTGCCGAGCACGTACACGGTGCGGGTGGAGCTGCGCACCTCCGGCGGCCTGGCGGCGAACAACGACGTCACCTTCCGCGGCACCCGCGTCGGACGCGTCCAGGAGGTGCGGATATCCGGCGACGGCGTCGCGGCGATCGCCGAGATCGACAAGACGGCGCGGATCCCGGTCGGCGGCACCGTCGCCGTCGGCAGGCTCTCCGCGGCGGGGGAGCAGTACCTCGACTTCCGGCCGGACGCGGACACCGGGCCGTTCCTCACCGACGGCTCGGTGATCGAGCGCGCGCGCACGACCGCGCCGGTCACGGTGCAGTCGGTGCTCGCGGGCATGAGCGGACTGATCGGCGGGATGAATCCGGCGCGGCTCACCGTCATCGTCGACGAGCTCGACAAGGCCCTGGCCGGCGGCCCGGATCGGTTGCGCAACATGATCTCCGGCATCAGCAGGGCCATGGCGGGGCTGACTGATCTGCTCCCGCAGACCAGGCAGCTCATCGAGAACCTTCAGGTGATCGCGGAGACGACCTCGCACGCCCAGCCCGACCTGACCACCCTGACCACCGGTTCCAGCGCGCTGTTCCAGCAGATGACCGCCGCGGATCAGGAGGTGCGCAAGTTTCTCGACCTCGGGCCCGGCCAGCTCGCGACCCTCGGCGGCATCGTGCGCGACACCGAGGACCCGATGACCAACCTGGTCACCAACTTCGTGGCGATCACCCGGGCGGCCAAGCTGCGGGCGCCCGCCATCGCGGCGCTGTTCCCGGCGCTGCGTACGGGGTCGGAGGCCATCGGCATTCCCGCGCACGACAACGCGTATCACACCCTCGTCGATCCGTGGCCGCGGCCGAGCTGTGACTACGACACCGTGCCCGTCGTGCCGACCACCAAAACCGTGGACACCAGGGTCCGGCTCTACAACTACTGCGTCACCAGCAATCCGGCGCTGCAGATCCGCGGCTCGGCGAACGCGCCGCGACCGAACGTGCCGGACAACGGATCCGGCCCGCCGCCCGGCGTCACCGGCGACGAGCTGTCCCGACCGGCACCCGGCAAATAGGAGCACATCTGATGAACGACAACGAGATCGACCCGGTATCCGAGAAAGAGCCGGCCGCCGAAGCGAAGGAGGCTGGAGCAGAGTCGCTTTCCGCGGACTCCACCGCGGTGACCGTGCGTCGACGTCTGACGCCGGGCCGAACCGGACGTCTCGCCCTCGAGCTGGCGGCCGCCGTACTGCTCTGTGCCGCAATAGCTTCGAGCGTCGTCTTCTATCTCCAGAACAAGGGCAACCGCGCGATCATCGACGCCAACGCGGACGCGCGCACCGCCGCCTGCTCGTACGCCCCGGTGCTGGCCGACTACGACGCCAAGAAGCTGGACCCCTACTTCGCGGCGGTCCTCGCCGGCGCGACCGGTGACTGGAAGAAGCAGTTCGACAGCACCAGTAAGGAATTGCGCGACGTGCTGACCCAGGGCGAGGTGGTGTCGAAGGTGAACGACGTCCAGTGCGCGATCAAATCGGGCGATGCGAACTCCGCCGAGGCCATCGTGGTGATCGGCCAGACCATCACCAGCCTGGGCACCCAGGGCAAGCCCGCGCCCGGCCAGCTGTCGATGGTCATGCGGCTGACGAAGGTCGACGGCCGCTGGCTGGTGAACATGGTGAACTCGCCGCTGGCCCCCGCGCCGAAGCAGTAGTGGTCAGCCGCGCTCGCCGCCGAACAGCACCACGCGCATCAGGTGAATCACTCGCTGCCGCGAGCACACCGGATCGTCGGAGCCGAAACGCTGACCCAGGTCGACGACTAGGGCCAGGGCCGCGTGCACCAGCAGCCGGGCATCGGCGGCGGACAGCTCGGGCCGGACGCCGACGAGCAGCTTCGCCCACTCTTCGACGCTGAGCCGCTGGATGTTTCGCAGCACGGTGCGCTCCTCGGCGGGCACATTGCTGATCTCGGCGTAGTAGACGAAGGTCAGTTCGCGTTCGGCGAACGAGCCCGCCACGTACAGCTCGATCAGCGTCGTCAGCGCCTGCTCCGGCCCGTCCGCCGCCGCGACCGCCGGGCCGATCGCGGCCGAAACCCGGTCCGCCGCACGGCGAAACGCGGCCGCGAGGATATCGCCCTTGCCGCGGTAGAACCGGTACACCGCGGACGAGGCTGGCAGGCCGGCGGCGGTGGCGATGTCCTCGACGCTCACGTTCGGATAACCGCGTTCGTGGAACAGCTCGATCGCCCGCGCGAGCAGTAGCTCGTGCTTGAACGTCAGCGGAATCTCCACTGCCACAGGTATTTCGGCAGTTCCGTCCGAGGGCGGCAGCGTGCACTCCGCGACCGCCCGGCAGGCGGCGCTCAGCAGTGTGGTCAGCGCGCGCACCGGAATCGGCACGTGGTGGTCGCCGATGCTGCTGAGCACGCTCAGCACGGCGGTCGACAGCACGGCGCGGTCCGGCTTGTCCAGCTCGGGTCGCGCGGCGCCGAGCAGCGACATGAGCACCGAATTCACCGTGGACAGTTGGCTTCCCAGGATCGCGGCGTCGTCTGCCTCGAGGTAGCGGCGCTGCCACCGCAGGAGCGCGGCGCTGCGCCGGTTGGTGATCGAGGCCGCGATGAGCGCGTCCATCACGTGTCCGAGGCGCGCCTCGGGGGACAGGTCGTCGGCGGAGTCCGGCAGGCGCACCGCAGCCTCGCTGAGCGCGCCGAGCCGCAGCGCCTCCTCGCGGAACAGCGCGTACTTGCTCGGATAGTGGCGGTACAGGGCGGCGGAGCTGATATCGAGCCGGGACGCGATGTCCTCCATGCTCACGCCGTGGTAGCCGAGCGACCCGAACGCCTCCGCCGAGGCCGCCGCGATCTGGGCGCGCCGATCGCGCGGCCGCCGCCGGACCACGCGCGCCGCCGTCGCGTCGGACGCCTTGTCCGCGGCGCGGCCTTCCTGGGCACCCATCTCGCGATGGTAGCCCAACCGGGCGCTCGATCGGGGGCCTTACGCGCCTCGAATCAAACTGAATGGAAGATCACAATGAACTAAATATCTACGCTGTAACCTCTGACTCTTTCATGCCGCTCGGTCGGAATGACGCGTAACTTATTCGACGGGTGCCGGTAATCCGCGGGCCGCCTACGCCGCCGCGGGACGCCCGAAAAGAACCACCTGCATCAACAGGCGCACGCGGCCCTGCGCCGCCATCGGCTGGTTGTCGAACGCGCGGCCCAGATCCACCACCAACGCGAACGCCGCGTGGATGAGGAAGCGCGCCTCGGCGGGCGACAGCTCCGGCCGCACCTCGCGCAGCAGCCGCGCCCACTCCTCGACGCTGAGCCGCTGGATATTGCGCAGCACCGTGCGCTCCTCCGCGGGAACATGCTGGAACTCCGTGAAATACACGTAGGTGAGCGCGCGCTCGGCGAACGAGCCGGCGACGTACTGCTCGATCAGCGCGGTGAGGGCGCCCTCCGGGCTCGCCGCGTTCGCGACCGCCGGGCCGACCGCGCCCGAAACCCGTTCCGCCGCACGGCGAAACGCCGCCGCGAGCAGATCGCTCTTGCCCCGATAGAACCGGTAGACCGCCGAGGCGGCGGAGAGCCCGGCGGCGGTGGCGATGTCCTCGACGCTGACGTTGGGGTAGCCGCGCTCGTGGAACAGCTCGACGGCCTTGCGCAGCAGCAGTTCGTGTTTGAACGAGTCCGGGATCTCCACTACCTGAAGCGGTTCGGCGGGGCACTCCGCGGGCAGCTCGGTGCCGATGATCGGCTGGCAGGCCGAACTCAGCAGGCGGGCAAGGGATTTCACGGGGAGGGTGGCGTGGTGGTCGGCGATGCTGGTGATCGTGCTCAGCAGCGCCATGCGCAGCACGCGGATGTCGTCCTCGGTCAGCTCCGGCCGCAGCTCGGCCAGCTGGCCGCCGAGCGCGCCGAGCACGGCGAACTGCTGGTCGTTCAGCGTCGCCAGATCCTCGGACTCGAGATACCGGCCCTCCCAGCGCACCAGGGTGATGGTCGGCCGGTTCTCGATCGTGACGGCGATGAGCGCGTCGAGCACGTGCCGCAGCCGCCGCTCGGGCGACCACGCCGCGGCCTGCTCCGGCAGCTCGACCGCCTCGGTCATCGCGCGGCCGACCCGCAGCAACTCCTCGCGGAACAGCGCGTACTTGCTCGGATAGTGGCGGTACAGCGCGGCCGAACTGATGCCGAGTCCGGAGGCGATGTCCTCCATGCTCACACCGTGGTAGCCGAGCGCGCCGAACGCGGCGGCCGACGCGGCGGCGATCTGGGCCCGTCGATTCTTCGGCCTGCGCCGGACCTCCCGGGGTGCCGAGTCGCCGGTGCTCGCCTTCCGCGCCGTACGGCGATTGTCGACACTCATGCGGACATCGTACTGATCAGGGCTGGTGAGACGGGCTATGCCCGCCCATCCATCGGAACGGGTGCCGCAGGTCACGCGGTTTCGGCGCGATACCCGGCGCAAACGCAGGCGGCGTCCACCCCGGCTGTAGGCAAGGGTCTGCGCAGGTGAGCGCGGCCACAGGGCGTGTGCGTCGCCGGCGATCAGGCGCGCGGGGTGACGACCAGCCGCGCCTTGCCTCGGGGAACGGTGGTGATGTTGCGCGTCTTTCCGCGCTCGGGCGCCACGCCCGCCGGCAGCGAAAGAGTCTGCCGCACAAGGACTTCACGCAGCACCGCAGTGCCCTCCATGAGGGAGAAGCCCGCGCCGATGCAGCGCCGGACGCCGCCGCCGAACGGCAGCCAGGTGTTCGGCGCCACCTCGCCGCTGAGGAAGCGGTCCGGTCGGTAGGCGGCGAGGTCGGGGTAGTTCTCGGGGCTGCGGTGCGCGAGCAGGATCGAGGTGTTCACCACGGTGCCCGCGGGCAGTCGCCGGCCGCCGATCGTCATGTCCCTGGTCAGTTTTCGGTTGGTGCCGTTGATGACGACGTGCAGCCGCATCGCCTCCTTCATGACGGCCTCGAGGTACTTGTCGTCGCCGGAGCACGCCGCGTCGAAGGCGGCCTGCTGGATCTCTGGGTGCCGCGCGAGTTCGTACAGTGCCCAGGACAGGGCCGACGCCGTCGTCTCGTGGCCCGCGAGCAGCAGGGTGATGAGCTGATCGCGCAGTTCGGCGTCGGTGAGCGGCGGGTCGTCGTCCGCGCCGGAGCCCGCGTGCAACAGGCGGGAGAGCACGTCGGTGCGCTCGGCCAGATCCGGGGCCCGGCGCCGGTCCGCGATCTCGGCGTAGAGCAGCTCATCGATGGCTCGCAGGTTCTCCGCGAACCGCTTCCACATGCCGAAGCGGGCCAGCGCGGTCGACTTGAACCCAAGAAAGATCAGCGGGTTGAGGTTGACGATCCGGCGCAGCCGGGGCGCGAGGTCGGCCCGGATCCGCGAGTCGGTGACGCCGAACACCACCCGCATCATCACCTCCAGGGTGAGCGCGTTCATCCGGTCGAGGGTGATGAGCGTGGAACCCGGTGTCCAACGGTCGATCTCGGCCGCGGCGATCTCCGCGACCAGGTCACGGTAGGCGCGCAGCGCCGAGCCGCTGAAGGCGGGCATGAGCAGCCGCCGGGCGCGGGCGTGTTCGTCCTCGTCGGTGAGCAGCAGCGAGTGCTGGCCCATGATGTAGCCGAGGATCTGATTGCCCTCGCCCGCGTGCAGGTCGCGCGGGTTGCCCGCGAAGATCTCCTTGATGTGTTCCGGACGGGCGAAGACCACGGCGTGGTCGGCGAACGGCGGGATCCGCAGCGTGAAGACGTCGCCGAACCGGCGCGCGAGGGCGGGGATGAATCGCTGCCGATGGAACTGGAACAGGAGGGTCTGCGCGAAGGCGGGGAGCCGGGTCCCGGGTGGGTAGTCGGCCGTCTCGTCGCGCGTTCGGACATCGGGTGCGGCCACGGCGCCACCTCCACAGTTTTGAAGGACGAACCTGTCCCCTGCCACGCTAGGAGATTCGCGCGGCAGGGTCTATGACAGGTATTTCCGGTGCTGACTCTTCTGGTCGCTCCGCAGGCTCCGCTCCCGGGTAGTGGACTCCGCTGCTGACTCTTTCGGTCGCTCCGCAGGCTCCGCTCCGGGGCCGCTAACCGACGGCGCTCGGACGCTGAACCGCATACCAATCCAGCAGTTCCGGCTGATCCACGGCGCTGCGCTCCACGACCCGGGAGGCGTCCGCGCCCTGGAACAGCTTCTTGATCGGGACCTCCAGCTTCTTGCCCGTGCGGGTGTGCGGAATGCCGGGGGCGAGCAGGATCTCGTCGGGGACGTGCCGAGGGGAGACCTCGGTGCGAATGGTGGTGCAGATGCGAGTCTTCAGGTCGTCGGTGAGCTCGGCGCCGGGCGCCAAGACCACGAACAGCGGCATCCAGTAGCCGCCGTCCGGCTGCTCGGCGCCGATGACCAGGGCCTCGGCGATCTCGGGGAGGCGTTCGACGGCCTGGTAGATGTCGGCGCTGCCCATCCGGATGCCGTGCCGGTTGAGGGTGGAGTCGGAGCGGCCGTGCACGACGATGGACTCGCGGTCGGTGATGGTGATCCAGTCACCGTGGCGCCACACACCGGGGTACATGTCGAAATAGGCGTCGTGGTAACGCTTTCCGTCCGGGTCGTGCCAGAAGCGGACCGGCATGGACGGCATCGGCTTGGTGATCACGAGCTCGCCGACCTCGCCGCGGACCGGCTGCCCGGTGCCGTCGAAGGACTCGATCGCCGCGCCGAGGAACCGGGTCGAGAGCTCGCCCGGCCAGGACGCAACGGTGCGTGCGCCGCCGAGGAAGGCCGACACCACGTCGGTGCCGCCGCTGATCGAGTTGACCTGCACGTGGTCACCGATGTTCGCGCCCAGCCAGATCGCCGTCGAGGTCGGCAGCGACGCGCCGGTGATGCCGATCGCGCGCAGCGCGGACAGGTCGTGTGCGGCGCGCGGGACGGCGCCGGCCTTGATGCAGGCCAGCGCGTAGCCGGGACTGGTGCCGAGCACGGTCGTGCCCGTCTCGGCGGCGATGCGCCACAAGCCGTCCGCGGCCGGATGGGTGGGGCTGCCGTCGTAGCACACGATCGTCGCGCCGACGAGGAGTCCGGAGACCTGGAAGTTCCACATCATCCAGCTCGGGCTGGTGTACCAGAAGAACGTGTCGTTCGGGCCGATATCCGTTTGCAGGGCAACGGCTTTGAGGTGTTCCAGCAGGACGCCGCCGTGTCCGTGCACGATGCCCTTCGGCAGCCCGGTGGTGCCGGAGGAGAACACGATCCACAGCGGATGATCGAAATCGACCGTCTCCGTGGTGATCACGGCGGGGGCGGCGTCGTCGTGGGCGACCGCCTCGCGCCACGGCGTCGCGTCCGCCACGTCGAGGCCGAGCCGGTCCGCGGCGATCGTCGCCCGCAGCGTGCCGAGCCCGGCCCGCAGCGCGGCGATGTCCTCGCGCTTGTCATGAGCCTTGCCACCGAAACGGTAGCCGTCCACGGTGATCAGGACGGTCGGTTCGAGCTGGCCGAGCCGATCCAGCGCGGCCTTGGCCGAGTAGTCCTGGCCGCAGGCGCTCCACACCGCGCCGATGCTCGCGGTCGCCAGGAACGCGATGACCGCCTCGGGGATGTTGGGCAGATAGCCGGCGACCCGATCGCCGGGCCGCACGCCGAGCGAGCGCAGGGTCTGCGCCAGCGCCGCCGTCTCATCGATCAGCTCGGCCCAGGAGACCTCGCGCGTCGGGGTGTCCTCGCCGACCGCGATGATCGCGGGCCGGTCGGTGCGGAACTGCCGGACGAGCTGATCGACGTAGTTCAGCCGGGTGCCCGGAAACCATTGCGCGCCCGGCATTGTGGTGTCGGCGAGCACCTCGCCCGCGATGTCGCCGAGCTCGAAGTAGTCCCACACCGCGTGCCAGAAGTCGGCGAGCTCATCGACGGACCACTGCCACAGCGTGTGGTAGTCGGGC
>NZ_BAGH01000365.1 GCF_000308715.1 Nocardia tenerifensis NBRC 101015 | reverse complement strand
GGCCGCGGTCGCCGACGACCGCCGACGCCGCCGCGGCCTCGGCCGTCGTGCTGGCCGAGCTGCCCGGCGGCGGCGTCGGCCGGATGCCGCTGACCCGGTCGTGCGGTTCATGGCGGAGCGGCGCGGCTCGTTCGGCCGGTTCAACCAGACGCTCGCGCTGGAACTGCCGGTCGGCATCGACCGGGCGGGCATCGTCGCCACCGTCGGCGCGGTCATCGACCGCCACGACATGCTGCGCGCGAGCCTGCGCGAGATCGACGACGAGTGGATCCTCGAGACCGCCGCCCCCGGCACGGTCGACGTGGACGCGCTGATCGACCACAGCACCTTCGACGCGGGCGCCACCGACGCCGAGCTGTTCGAGATCGCTTCCGCCGCACTGGATTCCTCGCTCGATCTGCTGGATCCCGCGGCGGGCGTGGTCATTCGATTCGTCTGGCTGGAGCCGGCCGGTGGCGATCGGGCCGGACGACTGATCGTCGTCGGGCATCACCTGGTGGTCGACGGTGTGTCCTGGCGCATCCTGGTGCCGGACTTCGTCGCGGCCTGGGGCCAGCGCACCGCGGGCCAGCAGCCCGAGCTGGTCGCGCCGGCCACCTCGATGCGCGCGTGGGCGCACGCGCTCGAACGCGAGGCGCGCAGTGCCGAGCGCGTCGCCGAGCTCGACCACTGGCGCTCGGTGGTCGACGCGGCCGACCCGCTGCTCACCGAGCGGCCGATGGACCCGGCGGTCGACACGTCGGGCGTCATCGAGAAGCTGCGGGTCGAGGTGTCCGCCGAGGTCACCAAGGCGCTGTTGACCACGGTGCCCGCGCTGTTCCACGGCGGCGTGAACGACGGTCTGCTCACCGCGCTGGCGCTGGCGACCGCGAAATGGCGGGCGCGCCGGGTGGGCGCCCGCGGCGACTCGCTGCTGATCCGCCTGGAAGGCCACGGCCGCGAAGAGGAGATCGTGCCCGGCGCGGATCTCTCGCGCACGGTCGGCTGGTTCACCGCGATCTTCCCGGTGCGCTTCGACCTGTCCGGCATCGACGTCGACGCCGCGCTGGCCGGCGGCCCCGCCCTCGGGCAGGCCGTCAAGGCGATCAAGGAGCAGCTGCTCGCGGTGCCCGACAAGGGCGTCGGCTACGGCCTGCTGCGCTACCTGAACCCGGAGACCGCCGCCGAGCTGCCGGTCGAGCTGCCCGGCCAGGTGAGCTTCAACTACCTGGGCCGCGTCGCCGAGGGCGATGTGCCCGAGTCGCTGCGCGGCTTCGGCTGGGTGCCCGCCGCCGAGCTGGGCTCGCTCGGCGGCGCCTATGACGCGGACATGCCCGCGATGGCGCCGCTGGACATCAACGCCATCGTGACCGGCGACAAGCTGACCGCGAACATCGGCTACCCGTCGACGCTGCTCGACGACGCCGCCGTCCGCGAGTTCGGCGAGCTGTGGACCTCCGCGCTGGAAGCGGTTGCCCGCCATGCCAACTCGACCGGCGCCGGTGGTCACACACCGTCGGACTTCGCGCTGGTGCGCGGCGTCTCGGGCCGGGCCCCGGTCCAGGCCGACATCGACGCCTGGGAGCGGCGCTTCCCGAACCTGGCCGACGTCTGGCCGCTGTCGGCGCTGCAGGCCGGCCTGCTGTTCCACGCCAGGCTCGCCGCCACCTCGGTGGACGTGTACACCGCGCAGGCGGTGCTCACCCTCACCGGCCGGGTGGACGCGGCCCGATTGCGTTCGGCCGCACAGGCTCTGGTGGACCGGTACGAGAACCTGCGCACCGCGTTCGTCACCGATCGCGACGGCAGCCCGGTGCAGGTGGTCCTGGACAGTGTCCGGGTCGCCTGGTCCGAGCACGACCGGATCGAGCAGGGCAACGGCGACGACCTCATCGCCGCGGACCGGACCCAGCGCTTCGACCTGGCCGAGCCGCCGCTGATCCGCTTCACGCTGATCCAGGTGGCGCGCGATCGCTGGCAGTTCGTGGTGGCGAACCATCACATCCTGCTCGACGGCTGGTCCATGCCGCTGCTCATGCAGGATCTGCTCGTGCTCTACGCCGCGCACGCGGACGCGGGCGTGCTGCCCGCCGTGCGGTCCTACCGGCACTTCCTGGAATGGACCGCGCAGCAGGATCATTCGGCCTCGGTCGCCGCGTGGGCCGAGGCGCTGCGCGGTGTCACCGAGCCGACGCTGCTGGCCCGCCCGGACGCCGGGCGCGAGATCACCGCGCTGTCGGGCGAGTACTTCTTCGAGCTCGACGAGGCAACCACGGCCCGGCTCACCGCGCTGGCCGGCTCGCTCGGCGTCACGCCGAACACCGTGTTGCAGACCGCGTGGGGCATCCTCGTCGGCCGGATGACCGGCCGCGAGGACGTGCTGTTCGGCACGACGGTGTCCGGGCGACCCGCCGACCTGGCGGGCGTGGAGTCGATGGTCGGCCTGTTCATCAACACCGTTCCGGTGCGGGTGCGCTTCGACCCGGCGGAGCCGGTGCGGCAGCTGCTCGCCCGGACCCAGGGCGAGCAGGCGGATCTGCTCGATCACCACTACGTCGGCCTCGCGGACATCCAGTCCGCGGCGGGCATCGGCGGACTGTTCGACACACTGGTGGTGTTCGAGTCCTACCCGGTGGACGCCGAAGGACTTCAGCAGCAGGCCTCCGACATCGACGGCATGGCGGTGGTCGGCCTCGACGCGGCCGACGCGACGCACTACCCGTTGACGCTGATCGCCCAGCTGGATTCGCGACTGCGGATCCGCGCGGGCTACCTGCGTGACCTGTTCGACGAGCAGACCGTTCGGCGCATCGCCGATCGCCTCGTCCGTGTGCTGACCGCGATCACCACGGAACCGGCTGTGCCCGTTGGGGATATCGAGCTGCTCGACGCCGCCGAGCGCGAGCTCGTGGTGTCCGGCTGGAACGACACGGCGCACGAGGTGGATTCGGCCGCGACGTTGGTGTCGAAGTTCTACGCGCAGGCCGCTGAGACGCCGGAAGCAACGGCGCTCACGTTCGAGGGGACAAGTCTCTCTTACGACGAGTTCGCCAGTCGCGTCAACCAACTCGCCCGCTGGCTGATCGCCCGCGGCGTCGGCGCGGAATCCTATGTGGCGCTGGGCATGCGACGCTCGATCGACCTCGTCGTCGGCATGTACGCTGTGACGGTGGCCGGCGGCGCGTACGTGCCGCTCGACCCGGACCACCCGGCCGAGCGCACGGAATACATTCTCGCCACGGCGGATCCGGTGTGCGTGCTGACCTCCGGCAGCGATCTCGACATCGACACCGCGCAGGTGCGCATCGACCTGCTCGATCTGAGCGGGCTGTCCGAGGCGCCCGTCACCGACGCGGATCGCCGTGCGCCGCTGCGCCCGTCGAACAGCGCGTACGTGATCTTCACCTCCGGCTCCACCGGCCGCCCCAAGGGCGTCGGCGTCTCGCACGCGGCGATCGTGAACCGCCTCGTCTGGATGCAGTCCGCCTACGGGCTGAACGCCGCCGACGCGGTGCTGCAGAAGACGCCGGCCACCTTCGACGTGTCGGTGTGGGAGTTCTTCTGGCCCTTGCAGATCGGCGCGCGCCTGGTCGTCGCCAAGCCCGACGGGCATCGCGATCCGGCCTACCTGGCCGAGGTGATCAACGCGGAGCGGGTGACGGTCACGCACTTCGTGCCGTCGATGCTCGCGGTGTTCGTCGCCGACGCGGCCGCGGCACAGTGTGATTCGCTGCGCCTGGTGTTCGCCTCGGGTGAGGCGCTGCCGCCCAAGCCCGCGCATCGACTGCGCGAGCTGACCGGCGCCGCGCTGCACAACCTGTACGGCCCGACCGAGGCCGCGGTCGACGTCACCTTCCACGAGGTCGTCGCCACCGACACGGACACGGTGCCGATCGGTGCGCCGGTGTTCAACACCCAGGTGTACGTGCTGGATTCGCGGCTGCGGCCGGTTCCGGTGGGTGTCGCGGGTGAGCTGTATCTCGCGGGCGCTCAGTTGGCTCGCGGGTACGTCGCGCGTCCCGATCTGACCAGCGATCGGTTCGTGGCCAACCCTTACGGTGGCGAGGGCGAGCGGATGTACCGCACCGGTGACCTCGTCGCGTGGACAGCCTCCGGCGAGCTGGAGTACTTGGGCCGCACCGACTTCCAGGTGAAGCTGCGCGGCCTGCGCATCGAGCTGGGCGAGATCGAGGCCGCGCTCACCGCGCTGGACGAGGTCGCCCAGGCGGTCGTGGTGGTCCGTAGCGACCAGCACACCGGCGATCAGCTCGTCGCCTACGTTATTCCCGCACCGAACGTCCGCGTGGACATCGAGTTGCTGCGCGAGGACCTGGCCGAGCGGCTGCCCGCGTACATGGTGCCGTCGGTGGTGCTGGTGCTCGACGAGTTCCCGCTCAACGCCTCCGGCAAGCTGGATCGCAAGGCGCTGCCCGCGCCGGTCTTCGAGGCCGCGGTGTTCCGCGCGCCGACCACGCCGGTGGAGGAGATCGTCGCGGCCACCTTCGCCGAGGTGCTCGGGCTCGGCACGACCGGGGACCGGGCCCAGCGCGTCGGCCTGGACGACGACTTCTTCGCGCTCGGCGGCAACTCGTTGACCGCCACCCAGGTCGCCGCGCGGCTCTCCGCCGCGCTGGACACCGATCTCGGCGTGCGCGAGCTGTTCGAGGCGTCGACGGTGGTCGCGCTCGCGGCGCGGGCGGAGACCCACGCCGGTGCGGGCGCCCGCGC
>NZ_BAGH01000366.1 GCF_000308715.1 Nocardia tenerifensis NBRC 101015 | reverse complement strand
CAGCAGCGCCCCGCGCGGGTGCCGCTGTCGCTCGCGCAGCAGCGCATGTGGTTCCTCAACCGCTTCGACCCGGACTCGGCCGTGGACAACATCCCGGCCGCGGTGCGGCTGTCCGGCCTGCTCGATCGCCAGGCGCTGCAGATCGCGGTCGCCGACGTGCTGGCCCGGCACGAGTCGCTGCGCACCTTCTACCCGGAGGTCGATGGCGCCGCGCACCAGCAGACCGTGCCCACCGCCAAGGTGATCCCGGACCTCGCGCCCTTCGAGGTGACCGAGGCCGAACTGCCGCAACGGCTTTCGGAGCTGGTGCTGACCGCGTTCGACGTCACCGCCGAGGTGCCGTTCCGGGCCAGGCTGTTCGAGGTCAGCCCGACCGAGCACGTGCTCGCCCTGGTGGTGCACCACATCTCGGCCGACGGCTTCTCCATGGGCCCGCTGACCCGGGACGTGATGACCGCCTACGGCGCTCGCGTCGAAGGCGGCGAACCAGCTTGGCGGCCACTGGAGGTCCAGTACGCCGACTTCGCGCTCTGGCAGCGCGCGGTCCTCGGCGACGAGGACGATCCGGAGTCGGTGATCGCCCAGCAGATCGCCTACTGGTCGAACTCGCTGGCGGGGCTGCCCGACCAGCTCGACCTGCCCACCGACCGGCCGCGCCCCGCGGTCGCCTCCGGCCGCGGCGCGACGCACACCTTCGAGATCGACGCCGAGACCCACGGCAAACTCACCGAACTCGCGCGCACCAGGGGCGCGACGCTGTTCATGGTCGCGCACACCGCGCTGGCCGTGCTGCTCGCCCGCCTGTCCGGCGAGGACGACATCGCCATCGGCACCCCGGTCGCGGGCCGCGGTGAGCGCGCCCTCGACGACCTGATCGGCATGTTCGTCAACACGCTGGTGCTGCGGACGCCGATCGACGGCGCGGCGACGTTCACCGACCTGCTGCGCACGGTGCGCGCCACCGATATCGCCGCGTTCGGGCACGCGGACCTGCCGTTCGAGCGGCTGGTCGAGATCCTGAACCCGGCGCGCTCGCAGGCGCGGCACCCGCTGTTCCAGGTGCTGCTGTCGTTCCAGAACCTCGGTCAGAACAGCCTCGAGCTGCCGGGGCTGACGGTCAGCGGCGTCGAATTGCCCATCGACACGGCGAAATTCGACTTGCAGCTGACGCTCTCGGAGCAGAGCGCTACCCAGGCGGCGAACGGCACGGGCGCGGAGCCTGCTGGTATCAGTGCCGAATTCGTCTACGCCACCGACCTTTTCGATCCGGAGACGGTGGCCGAGCTCGGGCAGCGGTTCACCCGTCTGCTCGGCGCGCTCGCCGCGGAGCCGGACCGGCCGATCGGCGATCTGCCGCTGCTCGACGAGCAGGAGATCGAGCAGGCCCTGCGCGGCTGGAACGACACCGGGCGTGATCTCGGTGCGCCGACCACGCTTGTGGCCGAGTTCGCGGCGCAGGCTCAGGCCACTCCGGACTCGGTCGCGATCATCGATCCGGCCACCGAAACCTCGCTCACTTACGCAGATTTCGGTGCCCGCGTACACCGGCTCGCGCGGAAGCTGATCGAGGCGGGCGTCGGCCCGGAGACCCTGGTCGCCCTCGGCCTGCGGCGCTCGGTGGACCTGGTGGTCGCCGCGTACGCGGTGCAGGAGGCCGGCGGCGGCTACGTGCCGCTCGACCTCGACCAGCCCGCCGACCGGGTGAACTACGTGCTCGACTCGGCCGATCCGGTGTGCGTGCTCACCACGTCCCGCGACGCCTTCGCGGCCGACGGGCGCGCCGTGCTGTCGATCGACGAGCTGGACCTGTCCGCGTACTCGGACGAGCCGGTGACCGACGCCGAGCGGCGCGCGCCGCTGCGGCCGGAGCACCCGGCGTACGTGATCTTCACCTCCGGCTCGACCGGGCGCCCCAAGGGCGTCGCGGTGCCGCACGCCGCCGTGGTGAACCAGATCCGCTGGATCACGGGCGAATACGGCATCGGCGCCGACGACGTCGTGCTGTTCAAGACCCCGGCGACGTTCGACGTGTCGGTGTGGGAGCTGTTCGGCCCGCTGACCACCGGCGGCCGCATCGTCGTGGCGAGCGCGGACGGGCATCGCGACCCGCAGTACCTCGCGGACGTGATCGCCGCCGAGCGCGTCACCATGACCTCGTTCGTGCCGTCGATGCTCACCGTCTTCGCCGGAAACGTCGAGGCCACCGGCGGCAGCGCCGCCCTCGCCTCGCTGCGGACGTTGTTCGTGGCCGGTGAGGCGTTCACCGCTGAGGCGGTCACCGCCATTCGCCGGGTCACCTCGGCAAAGCTCTACAACCTTTACGGCCCAACGGAATTCACCGTGCACGCCACGCACGGCCCGGTGGCCGACGAGGTGACCGGCGCGGTGCCGATCGGCCTTCCGGTGTGGAACGCCCAGGCGTACGTGCTCGACGCCCGGTTGAACCCGGTGCCGTCGGGTGTCGCGGGTGAGCTGTATCTCGCGGGTGATCAGCTGGCCCGCGGCTACTTCGGTCGCGCCGACCTGACCGCGGATCGCTTCGTGGCCAACCCATTTGGTGTCGAGGGCGCTCGGATGTATCGCACCGGTGACCTCGTTAGATGGGTGCCCGCATCGCGAAGCGATTCCATGAGGGGTGGCGGCCGGGCGACGGGTGGGCATTACACCGGTGCCATCGAGTACATCGGCCGCACCGACTTCCAGGTGAAGCTGCGCGGCCTGCGGATCGAGCTCGGCGAGATCGAAACCGCGCTCGCCGCACACGATTCCGTGGCCCAGTCGGTCGCCATGGTGCGCTCGGACGCGCACACCGGCGATCAGCTGGTCGGCTACGTGGTGCCGGTCAGCGGGGCCACGGTCGACGTCGACGAGCTCAGGACCCACCTGGCCGACCGGCTGCCGTCGTACATGGTGCCCGCCGCGCTCGTGGTGCTCGACGCCATGCCGCTCAACCCCAACGGCAAGCTGGATCGGCGCGCGCTCCCCGAACCCGCCTTCGAGGCCAGGGAGTTCCGCGCGCCGTCCACCCCGATCGAAGAGATCGTGGCCAACACCTTCGCCGAGGTGCTCGGCCTGGTCGCCCCCGACGGCGAGCGCGCCGTCGGCCTGGACGACGACTTCTTCGAGCTGGGCGGCAACTCGCTCATCGCCACCCAGGTGGTCGCCCGCCTCGGCGCCGCGCTCGACACTCGCGTGCCGGTGCGGACCCTGTTCGAGGCGCCCACCGTCGGCGCGCTGGCCGCGCGGATGGAGGCGCACCAGGGCACCGGCCGTCGCCGCGAGCTCGTCGCGGGCCGGCGTCCGGCGCGCATTCCGCTCTCGCTCGCGCAGCAGCGGATGTGGTTCCTCAACCGGTTCGACAACCAGACCGCGGTCAACAACATCCCGCTCGCGGTCCGGCTCACCGGCTCGCTCGACACCGACGCGCTGCGCCAGGCCGTCGCCGACGTGGTCGACCGGCACGAGGTGCTGCGCACCGTCTACCCGGAGACCGCCGACGGTCAGGGTGTCCAGGTGGTGCTGCCCGCCGGGCAGGAGACCATCGAGCTGACCCCGATCGAGGTCTCGGAGACCGAGATCCAGGACCGCGTCAGCGAATTGGTGCTGACCGGATTCGACGTCACCACCGAGGTGCCGGTGCGGGCCCAGCTGTTCCGTGTCGCCGGCTCCATGGACGGCTCGCAGCCGGACACCCACGTGCTGGTCTTCGTGGTGCACCACATCTCCGGCGACGGCTGGTCGGTGCGGCCGCTGGCCCGCGACGTGATGATCGCCTACGCGGCCCGCTCGCGCGGCGAGGCTCCCGCCTGGGCGCCGCTGCCGGTGCAGTACGCCGACTACGCGCTGTGGCAGCGGGAAACCCTTGGCTCCGAAGACGATTCGTCCTCGCTGATCGCCCAGCAGGTCGCCTACTGGTCCGCCAATCTGGCCGGGCTGCCCGACCAGCTCGACCTGCCGTCGGACCGCTCGCGGCCCGCCGTGGCGTCCAATCGCGGTGGGGTGTACGAGTTCTCGCTCGACGCGCGCCTCGTGCGTGAGCTCAACGCGCTCGCCAGGGCGCACGGCGCGAGCCTGTTCATGGTGGTGCACGCCGCGTTCGCCGCGCTGCTCGCGCGGCTGTCCGGCAGCGACGACATCGCCATCGGCACCGCGGTCGCCGGACGTGGCGAGGCCGTGCTCGACGACGCCATCGGCATGTTCGTCAACACGCTCGTGCTGCGCAGCACCGTCGACCCGGCCGCGTCCTTCGCGGACCTGGTCGCGCACACCAAGGACCGCGACCTCGCGGCCTTCGGACACGCGGACCTGCCGTTCGAGCGGCTGGTCGAGATCCTGAACCCGGCGCGCTCGCAGGCGCGGCACCCGCTGTTCCAGGTGATGCTGTCGTTCCAGAACACCGGTGAGGCCTCGTTCGAGCTGCCCGGCCTCGAGGTCGCGGGCGTGCCGCTGGACGTGGTGACGGCCAAGTTCGATCTGCACCTGAGCCTGTCCGACCGGTTCGACGCCGACGGCTCGGCCGACGGCATGACCGCCGAGTTCGCCTACGCGACGGACATGTTCGAGGCGAGCACGATCGCGCGCGTCGCGGACCGGCTCGTCCGGCTGCTGACGGCGGTCGTCGCGGACTCGTCCGTGGCGATCGGCGACGTCGAGCTGCTCGACTCGGCCGAGCACGCGCAGGTGGTCGCGCGCTGGAACGACACCGCGCATCCGGTGGACGAGTCGGCGACGCTGGTGTCGATGTTCGCGGCCCAGGCCGCGCGGACCCCGGACGCCACAGCTCTCACGTTCGAGGGGACAAGTCTCTCTTACGCCGAGTTCACGGCGAGGGTGAATCGCCTTGCGCGCCACCTCATCACGCTCGGCGTCGGCCCCGACACCATGGTCGCCCTCGGCATGCGCCGCTCGATCGAGCTGGTCGTCGGCATGTACGCGGTGAGCGTCGCGGGCGGTGCCTATGTGCCGCTGGATCCGGATCACCCCGCCGAGCGCACCCACTACGTGCTCGACACCGCCAAGCCGGTCTGCGTGCTGACGACCGCGCGCGACGAGTTCGACGCGGGCAAGACGCCCGCCATCGAGCTCGACCGCCTGGATCTGACCGGTGTCTCGGATGCTCCGGTGACCGATGCGGATCGTCTTGCGCCGCTGCGTCCGTCGAACACGGCGTACGTGATATTCACCTCCGGCTCCACCGGCCGCCCCAAGGGCGTGGCGGTCAGCCACGGCGCGATCGTCAACCGCCTGGTGTGGATGCAGGCCGAGTACGGCTTGGAGCGCACCGATGTGGTGCTCCAGAAGACGCCCGCCACCTTCGACGTGTCGGTGTGGGAGTTCTTCTGGCCCTTGCAGATCGGCGCGCGCCTGGTCGTCGCGAAGCCGGACGGGCATCGCGATCCGGGCTACCTGGTCCAGGTGATCACCGAGCAACGGGTCACCACCGCCCACTTCGTCCCGTCCATGCTCTCGGTGTTCGTCGCCGAGCAGCGCGCGGACGAATGCACCTCGCTGGTCAACGTTTTCGCCTCCGGCGAGGCCCTGCCCGCGGCCACCGCGCAGCGGATGCAGGAGCTCACCGGCGCGCGCCTGCACAACCTGTACGGCCCGACGGAGGCCGCCGTCGACGTCACCTTCCACGAGGTGGACGAGGACGACACGGTGTCCGTGCCGATCGGCGCGCCGGTGTTCAACACCCAGGTGTACGTGCTGGATTCGCGCCTGCACCCGGTGCCGGTGGGCGTCGCGGGCGAGCTGTATCTCGCGGGCGCGCAGTTGGCCCGCGGCTACGTCGCGCGGCCCGAGTTGACCGCGGATCGGTTCGTGGCCAACCCGTTCGGGGCCGACGGTGAGCGGATGTACCGCACCGGTGACCTCGTCGCGTGGACAGCCTCCGGCGAGCTGGAGTACTTGGGCCGCACCGACTTCCAGGTGAAGCTGCGCGGCCTGCGCATCGAACTCGGCGAGATCGAGTCCGCGCTCACCGCGCTGGACTCCATCGCCCAAGCCGTCGTGGTGGTGCGCTCGGACGACCGGCTCGGCGATCAGCTCGTCGGCTACGTCGTGCCGACCGCGGGTCACGCGATCGACCTCGACGGCGTGCGCGCCGAGCTCGGCGGCGAGCTGCCCGCGTACATGGTGCCCTCGGCCTTCGTGGTGCTCGAGCAGTTCCCGCTCAACGCCTCCGGCAAACTGGACCGCAAGGCGCTGCCCGCGCCGGTGTTCGAGGCCAAGGTGTTCCGCGCCCCGTCCACCCCGATCGAGGAGATCGTCGCGGGCACCTTCGGCGACGTGCTCGGCGTGGCCAGGGTCGGCCTGGACGACGACTTCTTCGAGCTGGGCGGCAACTCGCTGCTCGCCACCCAGGTGACCGCGCGGCTCGGCGCCGCGCTGGACACCCAGCTGGCGGTGCGCGACCTGTTCGAGGCCTCCACGGTGGCCGCGCTGGCCACCCGGGTCGAGCGCAACGCGGGCTCGGGCAGGCAGCGGCCGAAGCTGGAGACCGGCGAGCGGCCCGCGCGGATCCCGCTCTCGCCCGCGCAGCAGCGCTACTGGTTCCTCAACCAGTTCGACACCGCCACCTCGGCCGTCGACAACATCCCGCTGGCCGTGCGGCTGTCGGGCACGCTCGACGTCGCGGCGCTGGAACAGGCGATCGGCGACGTGTTCGCCCGCCACGAGGTGTTGCGCACCACCTACCCGCGCTCGGCGGAGGGCCCGCATCAGGTGATCCGGCCCGCGGCCCAGTCCGCGGCCGCGCTCACCCCGGTCGAGGTCACCGAGGCCGATCTGCTCGGCGCGGTGATCGCGTTCGCGCTGACCACCTTCGACGTCACTGTCGAGGTTCCGCTCGCGGTGGCGCTGTTCCGGATCGTGCCGGAGAACGGCGGTGCCGCCTCGGGCACCGACGAGCACGTGCTCGCGTTCACCGTGCACCACGTCGCCGCCGACGGCTCGTCGATGGGCCCGCTGGCCCGCGACGTGATGGCCGCGTACGTGGCTCGCGTGCAAGGCGATGCGCCGCAGTGGCTTCCGCTGCCGGTGCAGTACGCCGACTACGCGCTGTGGCAGCGCGCGGTGCTCGGCTCCGAGGACGACCCGGAATCGCTGGCCGCACAGCAGGTTTCCTACTGGCAGACGGCGCTGGCCGGGCTGCCCGATCAGCTGGAGCTGCCCGCCGACCGGCCGCGCCCGCCCGCGCAGTCGTTCCACGGCAAGGCGATTCGCTTCGAGATCTCCCCGGAGCGGCACGCCCGCCTGCACGAGCTGGCGCGGGCGAACAACGCCTCGCTGTTCATGGTGGTGCACGCGGCGCTGGCCGTGCTGCTCTCGCGGCTGTCCGGCACCGACGACATCGCGGTCGGCACCCCGATCGCGGGCCGCGGCGAGCGCGAACTCGACGACCTGATCGGCATGTTCGTCAACACGCTGGTCTTCCGGACCAGGGTCACGCCGGACGTCCGCTTCGCCGACCTGCTCGCCGACGTCAAGGAGCGCGACCTCGAGGCGTTCGCCAACGCGGACGTGCCGTTCGAGCGCCTCGTCGAGGTGCTCAACCCGGTGCGCTCCACGGCGCGCAATCCGCTGTTCCAGGTGGGCCTTTCGTTCCAGAACCTGGCCGAGACCACCTTCGAGCTGCCGGGTCTGTCGGTGAGCGCGGTCAACTTCGACTCCCAGCTCGCCAAGACCGATCTGCACGTCACGCTGTACGACCGGTACGCCGAGGACGGCACGCCCGCCGAGATCATCACCGAATTCGGTTACGCCATCGACCTTTTCGATGAGGACACGGTCCAGGGCTTCGCCGACCGGTTCGTGCGCGTGCTCGACGCCGTCGTCGCCGACGCCGGCCTGCCGGTCGGCGAGATCGACCTGCTCGCCGCCGAGGAGCGCACCCGCATCCTCGGCACGTGGAACGACACCGCGCACGAGGTCGACACCGCCGCGACGCTGGTGTCGCTGCTCGACGCCTCGGTCGCGGCGACGCCGGACGCGATCGCGCTCGTCGCCGACGAGCCGACCGGACGGCATCAGCTGACCTACGCCGACCTGGATCGCCGGGTGAACCGCCTGGCGCGCTACCTGATCCAGCGCGGTGTCGGCCCGGAGGACCGGGTGGCGCTGGCCATCCGCCGCTCCACCGACCTGGTTGTCGCCATGTACGCGGTCGCGAAATCCGGTGCGGCGTATGTGCCGATCGATCCGGACCAGCCGGCCGAGCGGACCGACTACATCCTCGCGACCGCGGCGCCGGTCTGCGTGCTGACCACCGGCCGCGACGGATTCCGTACCGCCGCGACCGAGGTCGTGCAGCTCGACGCGCTGGACCTGACCGCGTTCGCGGCGGACCCGGTGACCGGCGCCGAACGCACGCGGGCGCTGACCCCGGTCAACACCGCGTACGTGATCTTCACGTCCGGCTCGACCGGCCAGCCCAAGGGCGTCGCGGTGCCGCACGCGGCGATCGTCAACCAGTTGCAGTGGGAGACCGCGGCATTCGGCCTCGGCGCGGACGACGCGATCCTGCTGAAGACCGCCGCGACCTTCGACCTCTCGGTGTGGGAGTTCTGGACCGCCGCCGCTTCCGGTGGGCGCCTGGTGATCTCGGCGGCCGACGGCCATCGCGATCCGGCCTACCTGAACGAGCTGATGCGTACCACCGAGGTCACCACGCTGCACGTGGTGCCGTCGATGCTCGACTCGCTGCTCACCGAATCCGGTGGCCGCCTGGCGAGTTCGCTGCGCCGGGTGCTCGCCATCGGCGAGGCGCTGCCCGCGGCGACCGCGCAGCGGTTCCGCAGGGACAACCCCTCCGCGCTCTACAACCTGTACGGCCCGACCGAGGCCGCGGTGTCGATCACCAGCCACCTGGTCACCGACGCCGACCAGGTCGCGGTGTCGATCGGCGCGCCGGAGTGGAACAGCCGCGTCTACGTGCTCGACGCCAGGCTGCGGCCGGTCCCGGTCGGTGTCTCGGGCGAGTTGTACCTGGCCGGTGCGCAATTGGCGCGCGGCTACTTCGGCCGGGCGGATCTGACCGCCGACCGGTTCGTCGCCGATCCGTTCGGCGCGGCCGGTGCGCGCATGTACCGCACCGGCGACCTGGTGGCCTGGAACGCCGCCGGCGAGCTGGATTACCGGGGCCGCACCGACTTCCAGGTGAAGATCCGCGGCTTCCGCATCGAGCTCGGCGAGATCGAGGCCGCGCTGCTGCGCCAGCCCGCGATCACCGCGGCCGCCGTGCTCGCGCACACCGATCCGAACATCGGCGACCGCCTCGTGGCGTACGTGGTGCCGCGTGCGGGCCAGCTCGACAAGCGCGGGCTGCAGGCCGCGCTCGCCGCCGAGCTGCCGTCGTACATGGTGCCCTCGGTGCTCGTCCAGCTGGACGCGTTGCCGCTCAACGCCAACGGCAAGCTCGACCGAAAGGCGTTGCCGCAGCCGACCTTCGAGAAGGCGGTGTTCCGCGCGCCGGTCACCCCGATCGAGCAGATCGTGGCGAACACGTTCGCGGACGTGCTGCGCATTTCGGATCGCGAAGGCGCGGAATCGAAGCGGCTCGGCTTGGACGACGACTTCTTCGCCTGGGGCGGTAACTCGCTGCTGGCCACGCAGGTCGCGGCCCGCCTCGGCGAGGCGTTGAACACTCGCGTGCCGGTTCGACTGCTGTTCGAGGCGTCGACCGTCGCCGCGCTGGCCGTGCGGGTCGAGCAGCACGCCGACGCGGGCGGGCGCAAGGCGCTCACCGCGGGTCCACGGCCGGAACACATTCCGCTGTCGCTCGCGCAGCAGCGCATGTGGTTCCTCAACCGGTTCGACACCCAGTCGGCGGCCTACAACGTGCCGATCGCGGTCCGGCTCACCGGCGCGCTCGACGTGGCCGCGCTGCGAGCCGCGATCGCGGACCTGGTGAGCAGGCACGAGATCCTGCGCACCATCTATCCGCAGACCGACAGCGGCCCGGTGCAGGTCATCCTGCCGCCGGCCCAGGCCGTGCCGCGGCTCGAGGTGCGCGTGGTCGCGCCCGCGCAGATCGAGTCCGCCGTGGTGGCGCTGACCTCGACGATGTTCGACGTCACCACCGAGGTGCCGATGAAGGTCGCGCTCTTCCAGATCGCGGGAGAGTCGGCCGAGTCAACGCCTGACGCTGCACGTGATGTGGAGTACGTCCTGGCCATGGTCGTGCACCACATTTCCGGCGACGGCTCGTCGGTCGGCCCGCTG
>NZ_BAGH01000367.1 GCF_000308715.1 Nocardia tenerifensis NBRC 101015 | reverse complement strand
GCCGGTGCGCGCCTCGGCGAACTTCGCGAAGTCGGTGATCCTGGCGTCGGCGATATCCTGCTCGGTCGGCACCCACTGTGGTTGCACCGCGTTCCTCCTGGCTGTTCTCACTGGTGGTCAGGCGCGTTCTGCGCCTTGCGCGTTCGGCTCCGCGCTCTGCGCGTTCGACGCTGCGCTCTGCACGTCCGGCTCTGTGCCTTGCGCGGGTTGCGCTGCGCTCTGCGTGATCAGCGCTGCGCGCCGCACGATCTGCTCGGCGTGGCGCAGGACGGGGGCGTCGACCATCCGCCCCTCGAAGGCGAACACGCCGCGATGCTTCGGTACCTCGTCGAGTACCCTTCGGGCCCAGTCGATCTCGTCCGCCGACGGCGCGTACGCCGCGCGGATGACCGCCACCTGACTCGGGTGGATGGCGACCTTGGCGTCGAAACCGACGGCGACCGCGTCCAGCGCCTCGGCACGCAGGCCGTCGAGATCGCGGATGTCGAGGTACACCGAGTCGAGCGCCAGCTTGCCGTACGCCTTGGCCGCGAGCAGCGAGGTCGACCGGACATGCCGCGCCACATCGCGATAGCCGCCGTCGGCGTGCCTGCTCGACTTGCCGCCGAGCCCGGCGACGAGGTCCTCCGCGCCCCACATCACCCCGATCGCGTTGGGCGCGGTGACCGCGTCGCCGACCCGGAGTGCGCCGAGCGGTGACTCGATCAGCGCCAGCACCTCGTAGGCGGACAGCGCCGTGATCTGCTCGGCCGCTTCGCATTTCGGCAGCATGAGGCGCCGATACCGAGTGTCGGCCAGCGCGGTCAGGTCCAGGGCGTGCTCGTCGGTGCCGACGGCGTTGACCCGGACCACTGTGGTCTCGGGATCCAGCGGCGTCTCGACGAGGGCCTTGCGCGCCGCCGCCTTGTCGCCCGCGGCCACGCCGTCCTCGAGGTCGAGGATCACCACATCCGCTGCCGCGGCGGCCTTTCCGAAGCGCTCGGGCCGGTCCGCGGGGCAGAACAGCCACGCGGGCCCGGGCAGCTCCCAGGTCATGACTGTCCCGGCTCGGGGCGCAGGCGGATCATGGCGTTGCGCACGGCGACGGCGACCACGGTGCCGTGCTGGTTGCGCGCGGTGTGGCGGAAGGTGACGATGCCCTCGCCCGGCCTGCTCTTGGACACCCGCTTGTCCAGCACGACGGTCTCGGCGTAGATCGTGTCGCCGTGGAACAGCGGCGCCGGGAACTTCACCTCGGTGAAGCCGAGATTGGCGACGGTGGTGCCCTGGGTCAGGTGCGCCACCGCGAGGCCGACCATGGTGCCGAGGGTGAACAGCGAGTTGACCAGTCGCTGATGGAACGGCTCCTGGGCCTCGCTGTAGGCCGCATCGATGTGCAGCCCTTGCGGATTCATGGTCAGCGTGCTGAAGAGCACGTTGTCGGTCTCGGTCATGGTGCGGCCCGGCCGGTGCTCGTAGAGCACGCCGGTCTCGAGCTCCTCGAACCACATGCCGGTCTGCACGACTCGGCGCAGGTTCTCGGTATCGGCTGTGCCCGTTGCCTGTTCGCTCACAGTCCGAGCTCCCGTCCGATCAGCATCAGCTGCACCTCCGTTGTGCCCTCGCCGATTTCGAGGATCTTGCTGTCCCGGTAGTGCCTGGCCACCGGGTACTCGTTCATGAACCCGTAGCCGCCGAAGATCTGCGTTGCGTCGCGGGAGTTGTCCATGGCCGCCTCGCTGGCCACCAGCTTGGCGATGGACGCCTGCTTCTTGAACGGCTTGCCCGCCAGCATCAGCGCCGCGGCGTCATAGTAGGCGGTGCGCGCCGTGTGGGCCCGCGCCTCCATTCTGCCGATTTTGAAGGCGATGGCCTGGTTGCGGCCGATGGCCTGGCCGAACGCCTCGCGCTCCTTGGCGTAGCGCACGCTCTCGTCCACGCAGCCCTGCGCCGCGCCGACCGCGAGCGCCGCGATGGCGATGCGGCCCTCGTCCAGGATGCGCAGGAAGTTCGCGTAGCCGCGGCCGCGCTCGCCGAGCAGGTTCTCCTCCGGCACGCGCACGTCGGTGAAGCTGAGCGGGTGGGTGTCGGAAGCGTTCCAGCCGACCTTGTTGTAGGCGGGTTCGGCGACGAAGCCGGGGGTGTCGGTGGGCACCAGGATGGTGGAGATCTCCTTCTTGCCGCCGCTCTGGCCGGTCACCGCCGTCACGGTGACCAGCGTGGTGATGTCGGTGCCGGAGTTGGTGATGAACTGCTTGCTGCCGTTGATGACCCAGTCGCCGCTGTCGGCGATGGCGGTGGTCTTGGTGCCGCCCGCGTCGCTGCCCGCGCCGGGTTCGGTGAGCCCGAACGCGGCGAGCGAACGCCCGCTGGTCAACTGCGGCAACCACTCCTGCTTCTGCTTGTCGTTGCCGAAGCGGTAGATGGGCATCGCGCCGAGGGAGACGCCGGCCTCGAGGGTGATGGCCACGCTCTGGTCGACCTTGCCGAGCTCCTCGAGCGCGAGGCACAGCGCGAAGTAGTCGCCGCCCATGCCGCCGTACTCCTCGGGGAACGGCAGGCCGAACAGGCCCATGTCGGCCATGCCGGAGACGACCTCGTACGGGAAAGTGTGTGCGGCATCGTGTTTGGCGGCCACGGGAGCGACCACGGACTTCGCGAAGTCCCGCACAGTCATGGCGAGATCGCGGTACTCCTGCGGCAACGCGCCGGTGGACAGGAAGTCGGTCATGCTGGGTTTCCTTCTCGCTCGGCGGTATCGGTGTCCGTGTCCGGTCGCCCGCCGGAATCGGGTGATGTCGTGGGGCTTTCAGGCGCCGCGAGGACGCGGGCGAGTACTTGACCGAGGCGCACTTGGGTTCCCGGCGTCACCAGGAGCTCTACGGTCCCGGCGATCGGCGCGGTGAGGGAGTGCTCCATCTTCATCGCCTCGACGATGACGACGGGCGCGCCCGCGGCGACGGCGGTGCCGTTCTCGGCCTGCACCGCGATCACCGAACCCGGCATGGGGCTGGTGATCTCGGCGTCGCCGACGTGCTCGGCGGCGCCGCGCACGCTCGCCTCGGCGACCTCGCGCAGCATCGCGACGCCGGTCGGGGTGGCCAGCCACAGGTGGCCGTCGTCCTCGGCGACGCGGTATTCGCGGCGGATGCCGTCCAGGGTCAGCGTCAGCACGTTGCCTTCGACAGTCGCTGTGACCGACCGTGTTTCGCCCTCGTCGACGCGGACGTGCGCGGCGCTGGGCGTGCCGGTGAGGTGGACGTGCTCGGTCCGGTCGCCACCGGCCAGCCGGATCGTGGTCGGCGCGGCGTCGCCGATGCGCCAGCCCGACGGCACCTGCCACGGATCGGCCTGCGCGCTCGGCCAGCGCCGCAGCCAGCGGTAGGCGGCGGCGGCGACGAACGCCTCGTCGTCGACCGGGGCGGGCCGGAAATCGGCCACCCGGCGATCGAGCAGACCGGTATCGAGCTGTCCCGCCGCGACATTCGGGTCGGCGAGCAGGAAGCGCAGGAACTCGATATTGCTGGTCACCCCGAGCAGCACCGTATCGCCCAGTGCGCGATCGAGTTTCGCCAGCGCGGCGGCGCGGTCGGCCCCGTGCGCGATGACCTTCGACAGCATCGGGTCGTAGTCGCTGCCGACCACCGTGCCGACCCGCAGGCCCGAATCCACCCGCACGCCGGTGTCTTCGGGCTCGGACAGCTCGAGCACCGTGCCACCGGTGGGCAGGAACCCGCGACCGGGATCCTCGGCGTACACCCTGGCCTCGATGGCGTGCCCGATCATCCGGATCTCGTCCTGTTCGACCGCGAGCTTCTGCCCGGCCGCAACCCGGACCTGACACTCCACCAGGTCGACGCCGGTGACCAGCTCGGTGACCGGATGCTCCACCTGCAGACGGGTATTCATCTCCATGAAGAAGAATTCGTCGGGCCGGTCGGCCGAGACGATGAACTCGACCGTGCCCGCGCCGACATAGTCGACGCTGCGCGCGGTGTTGCAGGCGGCGGCGCCGATCCTGGCCCGCGTCGCGGCGTCGAGCAGCGGGGACGGCGCCTCCTCGATGACCTTCTGGTGCCTGCGCTGCAGGCTGCACTCGCGCTCGCCGAGGTGCAGCACGTTGCCGAACTGGTCGGCGAGGACCTGCACCTCGATGTGCCGGGGGCGCGTGACGAAGCGCTCCAGGAACAGGGTGTCGTCGCCGAACGCGGCGGCGGCCTCGCGGCGGGCGCTGCGCAGCGCCTCGGGGAGCCGGTCCGGATCCTCGACCAGCCGCATGCCCTTGCCGCCGCCGCCCGCGGAGGGCTTGACCAGCACCGGATAGCCGACCTCGGCGGCCGCGTCGATCAGGTCCGCGTCGGTCAGGCCGGGCCTGGCGATGCCGGGCACGACGGGGACATTGAACGCGGACACGGTGTTCTTGGCTGCGATCTTGTCGCCCATCACCTCGATCGCGCGCGCGGGCGGGCCGAGGAAGACGATGCCCGCGTCCGCGAGCGCGGCGGCGAAAGCGGCGTTCTCGGAGAGGAATCCGTAGCCGGGGTGCACCGCCTGCGCGCCCGTGCGCACGGCGGCGGCCACCACTTTGTCGATGGCGAGGTAACTTTCGCGTGCGGGGGCCGGGCCGAGCCGCACCGCGGTGTCGGCCTCGTGCACATGCCTGGCGTCGGCGTCGGCGTCGCTGTAGACGGCCACCGAACGAATGCCCATGGCGCGCAAGGTACGGATGACCCGCATCGCGATCTCGCCGCGGTTGGCGACCAGGACGGTGTCGAACCCGACGGGATGAGACTTGTTAAGCATCGCACTCACATCCGGAAGACGCCGTAGGAAACGGGTTCGAGCGGCGCCTGCGCGCACACCGAAAGGGCAAGGCCGAGTACGGTTCTCGTATCGGCGGGATCGATCACGCCGTCGTCCCAGAGCCGCGCCGTCGAGTAGTAGGGGTTGCCCTGCTTCTCGTACTGGTCGCGAATGGGCGCCTTGAACGCCTCCTCGTCCTCGGCCGACCACGGCTGCCCCGAGCTGTCGAGCTGATCGCCGCGCACCGTGGACAGGACCGAGGCGGCCTGCTCGCCGCCCATCACCGAGATCCTGGCGTTGGGCCACATCCACAGGAAGCGCGGCGAGTACGCGCGTCCGCACATCGAGTAGTTGCCCGCGCCGTACGAGCCGCCGATCACCACGGTCAGCTTCGGCACCCGCGCGCAGGCCACCGCGGTGACCATCTTGGCGCCGTGCTTGGCGATGCCGCCCGCCTCGTAGTCGCGGCCGACCATGAAGCCGGTGATGTTCTGCAGGAACAACAGTGGGATCTTGCGCTTGTCACACAGCTCGATGAAGTGCGCGCCCTTCATGGCGGACTCGCTGAACAGCACGCCGTTGTTGGCGACGATGCCGACCGGATGGCCGTGGATGCGCGCGAAACCGGTGACCAGCGTCTTGCCGTACTCGGCCTTGAACTCGTGAAAGGCGCTGTCGCCGTGCGGATCTCCGTCGACGATGCGGTGGATCACCTCGCGGACGTCGTACGGGGTGCGCAGGTCGACCGGCACCACGTCGTACAGCTCCGCGGCCGGAGCGGCGGGCTCGACCGTCGGCAGCACCGTCCACGGACTGGCCGGACGCGGGCCGAGCGTCGCGACGATGCGGCGCACGATGCGCAGCGCGTCCCGATCGTCCTCGGCCAGATGATCGGTGACACCCGAAGTGCGCGAGTGCAGTTCGCCGCCGCCGAGCTCCTCCGCGGTGACCACCTCGCCGGTCGCGGCCTTCACCAGCGGAGGCCCGCCGAGGAAGATGGTGCCCTGCTCGCGCACGATCACGGCCTCGTCGCTCATCGCGGGCACGTACGCTCCGCCCGCGGTGCACGAGCCGAGCACCGCGGCGATCTGCGGAATTCCCTTGGCGCTCATGGTCGCCTGGTTGTAGAAGATGCGCCCGAAGTGCTCCCGGTCGGGGAACACCTCGTCCTGCTCGGGCAGGTAGGCGCCGCCGGAGTCGACCAGGTACAGGCAGGGTAGCTGGTTCTGCAGCGCGATCTCCTGCGCGCGCAGATGCTTCTTCACCGTCATCGGGTAGTAGGTGCCGCCCTTGACGGTGGCGTCGTTGGCGACGATCACGCACTCGCGGCCGGACACCCGCCCGATCCCGGTGATGATCCCCGCGCCGGGGGACTCGTCGCCGTACATGCCGGTCGCGGCGAGGGGGGAGAGCTCGAGGAACGGGCTGCCCGGGTCGAGCAGCTGGTCCACTCGCTGGCGCGGCAGCAGCTTGCCGCGCGCGACGTGGCGGTCCCTGGCCTTGGCGGGTCCGCCGAGCGCGGCGGCGGCGAGCCGGGCGCTCAGGTCGTCGACCAGTGCCTTGTGGGCGACCCGGTTGTCGACGGCCTCTTCGGTAACGGTCATGACGTGATCCTCTGGGTCAGCGTCGCGGGGCGACTCGATGAGGGGTGGTGCTCGGGCGACGGGCCAGTTAGTCGCCGATAACTGGAATCCAGGTTAATCTTGACTAACCGAGATGTCCACCGAGCGCTTGCGAGTCACGGATGTGCGAGGCCGCACAGAGCGCTTGCGAGTCACGAATGTGCGAGGCCGCAGGGAGCGCTTGCGCCCGCATGTGCGAGGCCGCGATCGGGCGAAAGGAGCGCGTGTGACCAGCACTGACCCCGTCACGCCCACCCGCCGAGAACAGTTGAAAGCCCAGCGGCGCCGGCAACTGCTCGACGCCGGCGCCCGGCTCATCGCCGACCGGGGCTTCCTCGGCATGCGGCTGGACGACCTCGGCGCGGCCGTCGGCATCAGCGGCCCCGCCGTCTACCGCCATTTCCCGAACAAGGAGGCGCTGCTGGTGGAGCTGCTCGTCGGCGTCAGCCAGCGGCTGCTCGACGGCGGCAAGGCGGTCGTCGAGCGCACCGCCTCCGCGGCGGAGGCGCTGGACGGGCTCGTCGACTTCCACCTGGACTTCGCGCTCGGCGATCCGGAGCTGATCCGGATCCAGGACCGCGATCTGGAGAACGTGCCCGCCGCCGCCCGGCGACAGGTGCGCCGCACCCAGCGTCAGTACGTGGAGATCTGGGTCGCGGTGCTGCGCGAACTGCATCCCGGGCTACCCGAGGAGGCGGCGCGGGTGCAGGCCCACGCCGCCTTCGGGCTGATCAACTCCACCCCGCACAGCGCCACCACCGCGACGGCCGCGCGGGCCAGGCCGATCCTGCGCCGGATGGCGCTGTCGGCCCTCGGTTGAGCGCTCGATCATCGAGCGCTCCACCCGCCGTCCATGGTGTAGGTCGCGCCCGTCACCATGCCCGCGTCGGCGGAGCTGAGCCAACCGACAAGGGAGGCAACCTCTTCCGGCTCGACCAGGCGTTTGATCGCGCTCTCGGTGAGCAGGATCTTCTCCAGGACCTCCTGCTCCGGGATGTCGTGGGCCCTGGCCTGATCGGCGATCTGCTTGTCCACCAACGGGGTTCGGACATAGCCGGGGCTCACGCAGTTGCTGGTGACGCCGTGCCTGCCGCCTTCGAGCGCGGTGACCTTGGACAGGCCCTCCAGGCCGTGCTTGGCCGTCACGTAGGCCGACTTGTACTCCGAGGCCCGAATGCCGTGCACCGACGAGATATTGACGATCCGGCCGAAGCCCCGCCGGTACATGTGCGGCAGGGCCGCGCGGATGAGCAGGAACGGCGCCTCGACCATCAGCGTGAGCATGGTCCGGAACTGCTGCGGGGCGAAGTTCTCGATCGGGTTGATGCTCTGCACGCCGGCGTTGTTCACCAGGATGTCCACGTCCAGGTCGAGCGTCTCCAGGGCCTCGACGTCGAGAAGGTCCACCGCCCAGGACTTTCCACCCAGCTCGCGGGCCAGCGTCTTGGCGCCGACGTCGTCGATGTCGGCGATGGTGACCACCGCGCCGCGCGCGGACAGCTCCCGCGCGCAGGCCGCGCCGATGCCGCTGGCGCCGCCGGTGACCAGCGCGGAACGGCCTGTCAGGTCGCTCATTTGGCGGCCACCGGGGCGGGCTGGCCGGCCAGGTACTCGGCATCGGCGAGGTCGACGCTCTCCAAGGTCAAGCCTTTCGTTTCACGGGCGACGAGGACGGCGACCGCGGTGATCGCCGCCGCGATGGCCAGGTAGATCGCGATGGGCACCGCGGACTCGTAGGTGTTGAGCAGGCGCACGGCGATGATGGGCGCCAGCGATCCGGCCACGATCGAGGTGACCTGGTAGCCAAGGGACACACCCGAATACCGCATGCGCGTCGGGAACATCTCCGCCATGATCGCGGGCTGGCCCGCGTACATCAGGGCGTGGAACACCAGGCCGATGATGATGGCGAACATGATGACCGCGTTGTGTCCGCTGTCCATCATCGGGAAGGCGAAGAAACCCCACGTGCCCGCGGTGAGCGCGCCGGCCAGATACACCGGGCGCCTGCCGAACCGGTCCGACAGCCGCCCGGCCAGCGGGACCGCGACGAAGTGCACCGCGTGCGCGGCGAGCAGCCACCAGAGGATGACCTTGGTGTCGACGTGCACATGCACCTTGAGGTAGGTGATGGTGAACGTGACGACGAGGTAGTACAGGATGTTCTCGCCGAAGCGCAGGCCCATGGCGGTGAGCACGCCGCGCGGGTAGCGCTGGATCACCTCGACCACGCTGAGCGAGGTCGCCTTGATCTGCTCCACTTCCCGTTGCGCCGCAACGAAAATGGGGGCGTCGGTGACCTTGGTGCGGATGTAGTAGCCGACGAGCACGACCACCGCCGACAGCCAGAAGGCGACGCGCCAGCCCCAGCTCAGGAAGGCCGCGTCCGAGAGCCACGTGGTCAGGCCGAGCAGGACCACCGTCGCGAGCAGGTTGCCCATGGGCACCCCCGCCTGCGGCCAGCTCGCCCAGAAGCCGCGGCTGCGGCTGGGGCTGTGCTCGGCCACGAGCAGCACCGCGCCGCCCCATTCGCCGCCGACCGCGAAGCCCTGGATGAAACGCAGGACGACCAGCAGCGCGGGGGCCCAGTAGCCGATCTGGCCGAAGGTGGGCAGGCAGCCCATCAGGAAGGTGGACGCGCCGACCAGGATGAGGCTGAACTGCAGCAGCTTCTTGCGGCCGTACTTGTCGCCGAAGTGCCCGAAGACGATGCCGCCCAGGGGACGTGCGGCGAACCCGACCGCGTAGGTGATGAAGGCGGCCAGGATGGCGTCGAGATCGCTGGTGCCCTTGGCGAAGAACACCTTGCTGAACACCAGCGTCGCCGCGGTGCCGTAGAGGAAGAATTCGTACCATTCGACGACCGTGCCCGCCATCGACGCGGCTACCACCCGTCTCAGGCCGGTCGGCACCCCGCCGGGGTCGCCGCCCGTGGGCCACACTGCACTGCGCACGCTCATCGAACTCTCCTTCATGCCGGGGGTCACATCAGGGTGTGGATGTGATGGCCCCCACAAAACTCGGCTGCAACGAAGTATTAGTGCAGATGAGTTCGACCGCAATGACTAGATGTGCAGTTCGTATCTGCGAGTATGCAGATCATGTGGGAGTGTGTCACGACGCTCGAGGCTGAGCCGGAGGAGGAGTCTTGAGTTCGAGTTCATCCGGGGCCGGGCGCCGGCCGAGCGCGGACGACCTGTTGGTTCTGCTGGCGGTAGGGCGGTCGGGACGGTTCGTGTCGGCCGCCGAGGAGCTCGGCATCAACCACACGACCATCTCCCGGCGCATCGCGGCGCTCGAGCACACTCTCGGCGGGCGGGTGCTGACCCGGGCGGCGGGCGGATGGGAGCTGACCGAGCTGGGCCGGGAGGCGTTGGCGGCGGCCGAGGTGGTCGAGTCGGCGGTCAAATCGCTGGCCGCGGACGTGAGCGGGAACCGGGTTCTCGAAGGGGTGGTGCGGATTTCGGCGACCGACGGTTTCAGCGCCTATCTCGCCGCGCCCGCGGCCGCCGACGTGCAGCGGCAGCACCCCAAGATCACCGTGGAGATCGTCGCCACGACGAGGCGCGCGTCCACCCAGCGCTCCGGGCTCGATCTCGAGGTGGTGGTCGGCGAGCCGCAGGTCCACCGCGCCACCGCCATTCGCCTCTCCGACTACTGCCTCGGGCTGTACGCCGCGCGGGACTACCTGCGCGACCACGGAGCTCCGGCGTCCATCGAGGAGCTGACCCAGCATCCCCTCGTCTACTTCATCGACTCCATGCTCCAGGTCGACGACCTCGACCTGGCCTCCAGCTTCGCCCCCGCCATGCGCGAATCCGTCACCTCCACCAACGTTTTCGTCCACGTCGAGGCGACCCGCGCCGCCGCGGGCATCGGCCTGCTCCCCTGCTTTATGGCCGACCGCCACCCCGACCTCACCCGCATCCTCCCCGACCAGGTCTCCGTCAAACTCACCTACTGGCTCGTGGCCCGAGCCGAAACCCTCCGCCGCCCCGAAGTCTCCGCCTTCGTCACCGCCCTCCGCACCAAAGTCCACCAACAACGCCCCGCCCTCCTGGGTAGTTGACGCTCAGCAGGGCGAGATCACGAAGAAAGGTGGTGGTTACTCGACGAACACCTCATCGAGGGACTTCGCGTCGATGGCGCGGTCGAGCCAGGCGTCGAGCTGGTCGGTGTCGGTCTGCTCCTCAACTCGCGCGATTAGGGCATCGGAGACTTCGAATCCACGTTTGCGAAGGACCTTCAACAGCGCCTTGGCTTCACCGCGGGCCTCTCCCTCGGATTCACCGGCGGACTTGCCCTCGATGTACCAGCTCCGGAAGAGCGGGTTCTGATATTCGTAGCCAGTGGTCATGAGGCTCTCCAAAAAGTGTCGGGCCGCCTTGGGCAAGATGCCCGCTACCAGGTCAATGTACATCGTGCCATGCGGCGCGGGGAGTACCTGGCTGGCGAGAACGGTCAGGATGGAATCGCGGTCGGGATGGTTGGCGTGCGCGACGGCGGACAGGACCGCCAGCTCGGGGTTGGCCGCGGCGACGTCGGGGTCGGTGATCACGGGGATGTCGTCGGGACTGAGCACTATGGGTTTGAGGGTGAAGTCGGGGGCGACGTGGAGGGGTCTGCGGCAATAATTGGCCGTGCGATTGTTCGGGCACAGCACCAGTAGGACGGTAGGGCACTTCAGTCGAGCGCGCAGCGTGGTCAGGTAGACCGGCCAGCTCCACGCCTTGCGCTTGTCAGGTCGCAGCTGTACTTCGACTACCACCGCGACGGCGGGGGTGGTGCTCTCTGCGAGGACCACTACGACGTCGGCCCGATATTCGGTCGGGTCGATGTCGGGAAAGTCGCCGCATTCCAAACGGGCGTGGTCGTATTCCGGTAGGGGATCGTGCATTACGGGGGTTAGTAGTTCGGCGGCGAGTTGCGGGCGTTGCCGGAACAAGTCGACGAGAAGCTCATGCAGTTTGCCTGGCATGAGTGGAAGCTATCAGCGGGCAACGACAAGAATTCGGGCGGGTTCTCCACGTTTGTGGAACGAATTATGTTGGAACGTTGCACTTTTCGGTCAAACGGCCGTCGAGCATTTGGTAGACGGTGGTCATTTGGTGGAGGTGGGTGGGGTCGTGGGTTACCAGGAGGGTGGCGGTTTTGTGGGTGTGGGTGATGGTGCGGATGAGGTCGATTATGGCGGCGCCTCGTTCGGTGTCGAGGGCGCTGGTTGGTTCGTCTATTACCAGTAATGCGGGGGTGTTCATGAGGGCGCGGGCGATGTTTATGCGTTGGCGTTGGCCGCCGGAGAGTTGGGCGGGGCGTTTGGTGCGGTGGTCGGCCAGGCCTACTGAGTCGAGGAGTTCGGTTGCCCTGGTGCGGGTTTGACGATGTTGGTGGGGGGAGGTGTGGAGGCGTTGGCCTAGGTGGGTCATTACCTCTAACTGTTCGAGGGCGGTCAGGGCGGGGATGAGGTTGGGTTGTTGGAAGACGATGCCGATGGAGGAGCGGCGGAGGGCGGCGGCTTCGCGGCGGGTGACTGTGGCGAGATCTGTTGTTCCGGAAGGTGTTTGGAGGGTTATGTGGCCGGAGTCGGGGTGGATGAGGGTGGAGGCTACGGCGAGCAGGCTGGATTTTCCTGAGCCGGAGGGGCCGGTGATGGCGGCTATGCTGCCGCCGGTGACGCGCAGGCTTACCCGGTCCAGGGCGGTGAGTCGGCCCGCGCCGTCGGGGTAGGTGAGGGTGACATTGTTGATGTCCAGGGCGGTGCTGGTGCGTAGGGCGGTGGTCATGTTCTCGAAAACTCCAGTGGCTCAGCGGTTCGCGCCGAGCGCGGTCAGTGGGTCGGTGGTGAAGAGGAAGCGCAGGGCAAAGGCGGCGCCGAGCAGGCCGAGGATGATCAGGGCGATGGCGGGCAGGAGTGTGGTCGCGGGGCTCAGGACGAAGGGCAGTGCGTCGCCCATGAAAGTTGCTGCGGCGACGGTGATTCCGAGACCGACCGCGACGCCGGCGGTGAGCACGATCGCCGCTTGCGCGAGTGCGTCGCGGACCAGCGAGCCGGTGGTTGCTCCCAGCGCCTTGAGGGTGGCGATATCGGGCATCCGCTGCACCGTCCACACGGTGAAGAACGCGCCGATCACCAGCGCGGAGATGACGAACAGCAGCACCGTCATCAGGGTGAGCGAGCCGTTCTCCGCCTGATACGCGCTGAGCGCGGACAGCGCGCCGGACGACGAGGTCGTCTGGGTGTGCGCGGCGGCGTTCACCGCCGCCGGATCCGGCACGCCGGACACCGCGAGCACGGTCGCCGCGCCACCACGCGGACTCATCGCCTGCCAGTCGGCCAGGGTCGTCCAGACGACGGGGGTGTGGCTGTACCAGTCGTCCCCGCGCACCGCCGCGACGGTGAACGCGCGACCGCCGATGCTGACGGAGTCGCCCGCGGCGGCGCCGAGATCCTTGGCCGCGCCGGTGCTGAGCACCACGCTCCCGTTCTCGGTTGCGGAACGATTGCCGAAAGCCGTTGCGGTGGTGCCGAAGAACGCGACCTGCACCGCGGCCCGGCCGCGCGGTTCGACCTTGCCGTGGCTGATGCCGATGGGCTCGACGGCGCCGCCGCGACCCGCCGCGGCCTGCCACGCCGCGACCTGCTCGGCGGTCAGCGCCGAGGCGTCGAACGACGGCGCGGCCCCGGTGTCGGCGAAGACGACCGTGTCGCCGGGGAACGACTCCACGGCCGAGATGTTCTGGTGCGCGAGCCCGGCCGTGAGCCCGCTGAGAAAACTCACCAGCAGCGCCACCAGCGTCACGACCAGGGTGATGAGCAGGAAGCGGCCGCGGGCGGCGCGGAGATCTCGGAGTGCGACGAACATGCCTTCACTGTTCCGCGCGGCGCGCCGACGGCCATCGCGCGCGGGAAGGAAAGGAGCACCATCGAACGGTGGGCGGCGTTTTACACCTTTCGATGGATGCCCGTGGGGTAGCCGCACATAAGCTGACTAGGTGCACTCGTCACCGCTCACGCCCGTCTTCACCGCGCTGCGGTTCGGACTGCACGTGCTGGTGACGGCGTTGGCGGTGGTGATCGCCGTCCGCGCGCTGCTGCCCGGCGCGCCGCACCCGGTCCCGGTCGTGGCATTGACGGCGGGCTTCCTGGCGACCTACTTCGCGGGTCACGTAATGAGCGTCCGCCGCGGCGGGATCACGCTCTGGCTGACCGGGCTGACGCTCTGGTGGCTCGGCCTCGTCGTGCTCGCCCCGGACGCCGGTTACCTGGCCTTCGGCCTGTTCTTCCTCTATCTGCACCTGCTCCCGCGCCCATGGAGCCTCGTCGCGGTCGCGGCGGCCACGGCGATCGCGGTGGTGGGTTTCGGGGTGCACCGGGGTTGGTCGGTGGCCGGCGCGATCGGCCCGATCCTCGGCGCGGGCGTCGCCGTCGGCATCGGCCTCGGCTACCAGGCGTTGTTCCGCGAGTCCGCCGAGCGTCAGCGGCTGATCGATGAATTGCTCAGCACCCGGGCGATACTCGCGGAGCAGGAGCGCACGGCGGGCAAGCTGTCCGAGCGTGAGCGACTGGCCCAGGAGATCCACGACACGGTCGCGCAGGGCTTGAGCAGCATTCAATTACTCCTGCACGCCGCCGAGCAGTCCGCCCCTGATCACCCAGCGCTGCAACGGATTCGGCTCGCCAGAGAGACGGCTGCGGAGAACCTCGCCGAAACCCGCAGGCTCATAGCGGAATTGACCCCGGCCGCGCTCGACGGCCAATCCCTTGCTCAAGCCCTGGAGCGAATCTGCCTGCGGGCCAACGGCCCCGGCCTGGAAACTCAACTGGTGGTCGAGGGCGCTCCCGAGCGCCTGCCCATGCCGGTGGAGGCGGCGCTGGTCCGAATCGCGCAGGGCGCGGTCTCGAATGTCCAAAGGCACGCGAAAGCCGACCGAATGCGCCTCACGCTCACCTACGCCGCCGCCGAGGTCCTGCTCGACGTGGTGGACGACGGAGTCGGGATCGCGCCCGGCATTCTCGAACATCCCCCGTCCGGCTCGTTCGGCCTCGCCGCCATGCGCTCGCGCGTCGAGCAGCAGGGCGGCACCATGGCGGTGGAGTCGGAGCCGGGGCATACCGCGGTCACCGTCTCCTTTCCATTGGAACCCGCTGCGGCCGAACCGGATTCGGCTCGGGAAGGGGAGCGCGCGTGATCCGCCTGCTGCTGGCCGACGACCACGCCATCGTCCGCGCGGGCCTGCGCGCGCTGCTCGACGGCGGCGACGACCTCACCGTCGTCGCCGACGTGCCCACCGGCGAGGCGGCCGTCGCGTTCTGCGCCACCACGCCCGTCGATCTGGTGCTGATGGACCTGAGCTTCGGCCCGGGCCGCTCCGGCGCGGACGCCACCGCCGAGCTGCGCGTCCTCCCGCACCCGCCGAACGTCCTGGTGGTCACCAACTACGACACCGACGCCGACATCCTCGGCGCTATCGAGGCGGGCGCCTGCGGCTACATCCTGAAGGACACCCCGCCCGCCGAGCTGCTCGCCGCCGTCCGCTCGGCCGCCGCGGGGGAGAGCGTGCTGTCGCCCGCGGTGGCCTCGAAGCTGATGACCCGGGTGCGCCGCGCCGACACCACCCTGAGCACCCGCGAGATCGAGGTGCTGCGCCTAGTCGCCGACGGTCGGTCGAACCGGGAGATCGCCAAGGAGCTGTTCCTCAGCGAGACCACCGTCAAGTCCCACCTGGTGCACATCTACGCGAAACTCGGTGTGCGCTCGCGCACCTCGGCGGTCGCCAGGGCGCGCGAGCAGGGCGCGATCTGAGCGTCCGCGACATGCGCCCGGCTATGGACCGCCCGGCAGCGCGCATGGCTCTAGGGTGAGTCCATGGCCTCCCTCTCCGATCCTCAGGTGCGCGAGTTCCTTTCCCACGGCACGCGGACCGGCAAGGTCGCGTTCGTCGCCGCCGACGGCCGGCCGATGGTGACGCCGGTCTGGTTCGTGCTCGACGGCGACGAGCTCGTGTTCAACACCGGCAAGACCACCGCCAAGGGCAAGGCGTTCGCGCGCGACGGCCGGATCGCGGTGATCGTCGACGTCGAGGCGGAGCCGTACCCCTCGGTGCAGTTGCAGGGCACCGTGACGCTGTCGGAGGACCCGGAAGAGCTGCTGCGCACCGCGACCGAGATCGGCGGCCGGTACATGGGCGCGGACCGGGCCGAGGAGTTCGGCAAGCGCAACGGCGTGCCCGGCGAACTCGTGGTCCGCCTGCGCCCGGCCAAGGTGATCGCCCACTTCGACGCGACGGCCTGACCCGGCCATACACTCGGCCGCATGACCGTGCACTTCATCGGCGCCGGGCCGGGCGCGGCCGACCTGCTGACCGTGCGCGCGGTCGCCCTGCTCGCCGCCTCGCCGGTGTGTCTGTACGCGGGCACCTACCTCGATCCCGGCGTCCTCGGCCACTGCGCGCCCGACGCCGAACTGATCGACACCCAGCACCTGGACCTCGACCAGATCACCGAACACCTGGTGCGCGCCCACGAATCCGGCCGGGACGTGGCCCGGCTGTGCTCGGGCGACCCGTCGCTCTACTCGGCGCTCACCGAGCAGACCCGCAGGCTCGACGCGCACGGCGTCCCGTGGGATGTCACCCCCGGCGTCCCCGCCTATGCCGCGGCCGCCGCGCTGCTCGGCGCCGAGCTCACCGTCCCCGAGGTCGTTCAGTCGGTCGTGCTCACCCGTGCGCAGGCCCGCTCGACCGCCATGCCGGACACCGAGGCCCTGGCCGGCTTCGCCGCCACCGGCGCGACCCTCGTGCTGCATCTCGCGATCACCCGCATCCGCACGCTCGCAGCCGAACTCGTCGCCGACTACGGCGCGGACTGTCCGGTGGCCGTGGTGTATCGGGCCAGCCAGCCCGGTCAGCTCGTCCTGCGCGGCACGCTCGCCGGCATCGCGGATCAGGTCGAGGCGGCCGGGCTGCGGCAGGCCGCGGTGATCCTGGTCGGCAAGGCCATGTCGGGCACCGTGTCGTGTGCGCAATCCCACCTCTATGACCCCGCGCGCACCCGTCATCGGTGACCCGCCGCAGCGCCCGCGCCGCGCGTCGCGCAAGATGTGAGGTCTGCAACATGAGTCCCGCAAATCGAGCACAACCGCACTGCCTGTGATGATGTCGTTCGGCTATCGAGGTTGGTTGGTTCGCCGTGGACGACGACGGTAGATTGGTCCGGTGATCTGCAGCGAGAATCCCGGCGTCGCCGGTCGGTGGGTAATGGACGCGGTCGCGCCTATGTAACAAGGTCACCCTGGCGGACAGATAGTGCCAATGAGCTTTTTTTGCCTGATTGATTAGAGAACTGAACCCCGAGACGCGGGCGCCACGCTGGTTTAGGTGAGCGTCCTGTCCGGGTGTCGTCGGGGAGCGCTTGCGTGGTGTTCCGGAAGCGAGGTTACGGTTGGACCGGCTGGATTTCGGCGGAAACGGCGAAGCTGGTGGCGAACAGGCGGACGCTGGTTCGAGCTACTTCCCGCTGTCTCCCGCACAGCTGGGCATCTGGTACGCGCAGCATGTGGACCCGCAGGTGCCGGTCAATATCGCGCAGTACGTGGACCTGCACGGTGAGCTGGATGTCGAGATCCTGGAGCGGGCGAGCATCGACGCGTCGCACGAGCTCGGGTCGGGCTTTCTGCGGATCGTCGAACGCGATGGTGAGCCGTTGCAGTTCGTCGATCACGGCATCGCGGACTACGACAAGGTCACCTATGTCGATCTGCGCGGTGCGGACGATCCGGCCGCGGCGGCGATGGCGTGGATGCGTGCGGAGTACAGCCGTCCGATCGATCTGACGACCGATCGGTTGATCGCGGTCGCCGCGCTGCAACTGGCCGACGATCACTGGTACTGGTACTCGCGGGCGCATCACATCGCGCTCGACGGTTTCGGCGCGATGACGAACCTGAACCGCATCGCCGAGCTGTATACCGCCTACGCCAACGGCACCGAGCCCGCCCCGTCCAAGGCGACGGATCTGCACACGCTCTATGAGCAGGAGATCGCCTACCGCGAGAGCAAGCGTTTCGGCACCGATAAGGGGTACTGGGCCGAGCGGGTCGCCGGGCTCGAGGAGGGCACCAGTCTCACCGGTCGCTCCGCCCCGCCCGCAGCGTTGAACGGGATCGCCAGCGCGGCGCTCTCCGATGAGCAGAACGCGCTGCTGGATGCGGCTGTGGCCCGCCATGATTCCTCGCCCGCGGGGCTGTTGCTGGCCGCGTTCGCCGGGTATCTGGCGCAGTGGAACGGCGTCGAGGACGTCATCCTGAGCCTGCCGGTGACCGCGCGCACCACCGCGGCGATGCGTCGTTCGGGTGGTGTGTCGTCGAATATCGTGCCGCTGCGATTGCACGTCGGCTACGACACGAGCGTGGGCGAGCTGCTCGAGCAGGTGACGGTCGCGGTGTCGGGCGCGCTGCGGCATCAGCGGTATCGGCACGAGGACATCCGCCGTGACGCGGCCGGTGACGGCATCGTCAATACCGAGTTCTTCGGTCCGTGGGTCAACATCATGTTGTTCCACGACGAGCTGGTGATGGGCCCGATGCTCGGCCAGTTGCACGTGCTCTCGACCGGCAGCATCGAGGATCTGGGCGTCAACTTCTATCAGTCGGTGGCGGGCACGCGTTCCCACATCGACTTCGAGACCAACCCGAACCTCTACACCGAAGACGAAGCGGCGCGGCATCATTCGCGCTTCCTCGAGTTCTTCGACCGGTTCCTCGCCGCCGATGCGGCCGCCGCGATCTGGGCGCTGGATGTCACCACCGCCGACGAGCGGGAGCGCTCGCTGGTCGAGTGGAACGACTCCGACCAGGACGTGCCCGACACCACCCTGTCCGCGCTGCTCGACGCGCAGATGGCGGCGACGCCGGACAACATCGCGCTCGACTTCGAAGGCGCGACCCTCACCTACGCGGAATTCGACGCGCGCGTCAACCAGCTCGCCCGGTTCCTGATCGCCGACGGTGTGGGCCCGGAATCGCTTGTCGCGCTGGGTATGCGGCGCTCGCTCGAGCTGGTCATCGGCATGCACGCGGTCCTCAAGGCCGGTGGCGCGTACGTGCCGATCGATCCGGATCATCCGGCCGATCGCACCGCCTACATCCTCGAGTCCGCGGCACCGGTCTGTGTGCTGACGCTCTCGGCCGACGAGCTGGAGCTGCCGGAGTCGGTGCGGCAGGTGCGCATCGACACCCTGGACGTGTCGGAGTACTCCGCCGCGCCGGTCACCGACGCGGACCGCTTGGCGCCGCTGCGGCCGGGCAACACCGCCTACGTCATCTACACCTCGGGCTCGACCGGCCGCCCCAAGGGCGTCGCGGTGACCCACCACGCCATCGTCAACCAGCAGCTGTGGATGCTCGACGAGTACCGGCTCACCGCCGGCGATGTGTATCTGCAGAAGACCGCGACCACCTTCGACGTGTCGCTGTGGGGCTACTTCCTGCCGCTGATGGTCGGCGCGAAGCTGGTCATCGCCTCCCCCGACGGCCACCGCGACCCGCTCTACGTCGCGGACATGATCGAACGGCACGGGGTCACCGTGACCGACTTCGTGCCCTCGATGCTGACGGTGTTCGTCTCCCACGCCACTCCGGCCCAATGCGCCACGCTGCGTGCGGTTTTCGTGATCGGTGAGGCACTGCCGCCGGAGACCGCCGCGGGTTTCCGCGCGATCACCTCGGCCGGATTGCACAACCTCTACGGCCCGACCGAGGCCGCGGTCTCGGTGACCTACTGGGAGGCGACCGCCGCCGACACGGTCACCGTGCCGATCGGCATCCCCGAGTGGAATGTCTCTGTCTACGTGCTGGATTCGCGGCTGCGCCCGGCCGCGATCGGCGCGCCGGGCGAGCTGTACCTCGGCGGCCGCCAGCTGGCCCGCGGCTACCGCGGCCGCCCGGACCTGAGCGCGGATCGCTTCGTCGCGAATCCGTTGTCGGGCAACGGCGAACGCATGTACCGCACCGGTGACCTGGTGCGCTGGAACGACGCAGGCACGCTGGAGTACATCGGCCGCACCGACTTCCAGGTGAAGTTCCGCGGCCAGCGCATCGAGCTCGGCGAGATCGAGACCGATCTGCTCGCCCATCCGGCGGTCAGCCAGGCCGTCGTGCTGGTGATGGACACCGCGACCGGTCAGCAGCTGGTCGCGTATGTGGTTCCCGCGCCGGGGCATTCGGTGGATCCGGCGGAGCTGACCCGGTTCGCCGCGGAGAAGCTGCCCAGCTACATGGTGCCCGCGTCGATCATGGTGCTCGACGCCTTCCCGCTCAACACCTCCGGCAAGCTGGACCGAAAAGCGTTGCCCGAGCCGGTGTTCAGCGCGGACGCGACGAGCTTCCGCGCCCCGCGCAGCCAGGCCGAGCAGATCGTGGCGGGCATCTTCGCCGACGTGCTCAGCCAGCAGCGCATCGGCATCGACGACAACTTCTTCGACCTCGGCGGCAACTCGCTGGTCGCGACCCAGGTGGTCGCGCGCATCGGCGCCGCGTTCGGCACCCAGATCGGGGTGCGCGCGCTGTTCGAGTCCCCGACCGTGGCCGGGATCGCCGCCCGCGCGGAGAACGCCACCCAGACCGAGGGCGCCCGCCCGCCGCTGGTGGCCCAGCGGCTGCCCGAACGGGTGCCGCTGTCGCTGTCGCAGCAGCGGATGTGGTTCATCAACCAGTTCGACTCGACCGTGCCCGCCTACAACCTGCCGTTCGTGGTCAGGTTGCGCGGCGAGGTCGACCTCGATGCGTTGCAGGCCGCGCTGATTGATGTGGTCGCGCGCCAGCAGTCGCTGCGCACGATCTTCCCGGAGTCCGGCGACGGCGGCTACCAGTTGGTGCTCCCGGTCGACCAGGTCGACCTCGGCATCGCCGTCGAGCCGATCGGCGAGGCCGAATTGCCCGGCGTGCTCGCCGCTTTCGCCTCCACCGGGTTCGATGTCTCGCGCGAGCTGCCGATCCGGGTCCGCGTCTACGCGGTGACCGGCGCCAACGGCAACCCCACCGCCGACTACGCGGTCGCGTTCGTGGTGCACCACATCGCCGCCGACGGCTTCTCCTTCGGCCCGCTGGCCCGCGACGTCGCCGCGGCCTATCTCGCGCGCGCGGCGGGCCAGGCCCCGAGCTGGACTCCGCTGCCGGTGCAGTACCAGGACTTCAGCGTCTGGCAGCGCGAGCTGCTCGGCGCCGAGTCCGACCCCGGCTCCATGGCCGCCCGCGAAATCGCCTACTGGCGGAGGGCTTTGGCCGGGCTGCCCGACCAGCTCGACCTGCCCGCCGACCGCCCCCGCCCGCCGGTGCAGAGCTTCAACGGCGGCCGGGTCGGCTTCGAGATCGATGCCGAACTGCACCAGCGTCTTTCGGCGTTGGCGCGGGCACAGGGCGTCAGCCTCTTCATGGTCATGCACGCCTCGCTGGCGGTGCTGCTCGCGCGCCTGTCGGGCACCGACGACATCGCCATCGGCACCCCGGTCGCCGGGCGCGGCGAACAAGCCCTCGACGACCTCATCGGCATGTTCGTCAACACCCTGGTGCTGCGCTCGCAGGTCGAGGGCGGCGAGCCGTTCACCGAGTTCCTCTCCCGCACTAGGGAGACCGACCTGGCCGCGTTCGCCTTCGCCGACGTGCCCTTCGAACGCCTCGTCGAGGTCCTCAACCCGACCCGCTCCCAAGCCCGGCACCCGCTGTTCCAGGTCATGCTCTCGTTCCAGGAGATGTCGCACGCGACACTGGAACTGCCCGGCCTGTCGGTCACCGCCGACGAGCTCGAGGTCGACATCGCCAAGTTCGACCTGCAATGGACCGTCACCGAAGAACGCGGCGCCGAGGGCGAACCCGCCGGCATGGCCGCGGTGATCTCCTTCGCCACCGACCTGTTCGACGCCGCCACCGTCACCGAGTTCGGCCGCCGCTACCTGCGCGTGCTCGAGGCCGCCGTCACCGCACCGCACACCGCAGTACGCGACATCGACATCCTCGAGGACGCCGAACGCGCCACCGTACTCACCGGCTGGAACCAGACCGCACACCAACTGCCCGCGGCCACCGTGCTCGACCTGTTCGAGGAGCAGGTGCGCGTGCGCCCCGACGACATCGCCGTGCTGTTCGACGGCGGCGTCCGCAGTGCGGGCGAGTTCGGCCCGCAGGTCGAACTGAGCTACGCCGAGTTCTCCGCGCGAGTGAATCGCTTGGCGCGCAAGCTGATTGCCGAGGGCGTCGGCCCGGAGACGCTGGTCGCCGTCGGCATCCGCCGCTCGGTGGACATGCTGATCGCCATCTACGCCACCCTGACCGCGGGCGGCGGCTACGTGCCGATCGACCCCGATCACCCGGCCGAGCGCACCGACTACGTGCTCGCGAACTCGTCGCCGGTGTGCGTGCTGACCACGCTGTCCGACAACGTCACAGCGACCGAGTGCCCGGTGATCGCCGTCGACACACTGGATTTGAGTGTGTTCAGCGACCGGCCGCTCACCGACGCCGAGCGCCGCGCGCCGCTGCGCCCGGCGAACACCGCGTACGTGCTCTACACCTCCGGCTCCACCGGCAGGCCGAAGGGCGTGGCCGTCAGCCACGCCAGCGTGCTCAACCAGGTCGCCTGGATCACCGCCGAGTACCGCATCGGCCCGGCCGATGTGGTGCTGCAGAAGACGCCGGTCACCTTCGACGTCTCGGTGTGGGAGTTGTTCGGCACCTTGACCGTCGGCGCGCGCATGCTCATCGCCGCGCCCGACGGACATCGCGACCCGATGTACCTCTCGGAGATCATCGGACGGCACCGGGTCACCATGACCTCGTTCGTGCCGTCGATGCTGTCGGTGTTCGCCGGCGCCGCGTCCACCGCCGAATGCGCCTCGCTGCGTGCGGTTCTCGTCGCCGGTGAGGCGCTGCCGCCCGCCACCGTGGCCGCGTTCCGGCAGTTCTCCACCGCGGCGATGCACAACCTGTACGGACCGACCGAGTTCACCGTGCACGCCACGGCGTGGCACCTCAACGAGGTCGCGCCCGCCTCGGTGCCGATCGGGCGCCCGGTGTGGAACGCGCAGGCCTACGTGCTCGACGCCGGCCTGAACCCCGTCCCGGTCGGCGTGCCGGGCGAGCTGTACCTGGGCGGCGTGCAGACCGCCCGCGGCTACCACGGCCGCCCCGACCTGAGCGCGGAGCGCTTCGTCGCCGACCCGTTCGGCGCGCCGGGCGCCCGGCTCTACCGCACCGGCGACCTGGTCCGCTGGGTCGAGCCGCGCGATCCGGAGGTCGGCGCCGCCGGCGTGCTGGAGTACATCGGCCGCACCGACTTCCAGGTGAAGTTCCGCGGCCAGCGCATCGAGCTCGGCGAGATCGAGACCGCGCTGCTCGACCACCCGGCCGTCACCCAGGCGGTCGTGCTGGTCATGGAGACCGTCGCGGGCGACCAGCTCGTCGCCTACGTGGTCACCCCGGCGGGCCCGGTCGACATCGACAACATCAAGAACGCCCTGCATCGCACGCTGCCCGCGTACATGGTGCCCTCGGCGATCGTGGTGCTGGACGCGTTGCCGCTCAACGCCTCCGGCAAGCTCGATCGCCGGGCGCTGCCCGCGCCGGTGTTCGAGGTGCGCGAATTCCGTGCTCCCACAACGCCGATCGAGGAGATCGTCGCGCAGATCTTCGCCGAGGTGCTCGGCGTCAACCGGGTCGGCGTGGACGACGACTTCTTCGAGCTCGGCGGCAACTCGCTGATCGCCACCCAGGTCGCCTCCCGGCTCGGCATCGCGCTCGACACCCGGGTGCCGGTGCGCATGCTGTTCGAGGCCTCCACCGTCGCCGCGCTCGCGGCCCGGGTGGAGTCGCACGCCGGCGACGGCGCGCGCAAGGCGCTGGTGGCCAGGGTGCGTCCGGAGGAGGTGCCGCTGTCGCTCGCGCAGCAGCGCATGTGGTTCCTCAACCGGTTCGACACCGCCTCGGCGGTCAACAACATCCCGGTCGCCATCCGGCTGTCCGGCGATCTCGACGTGGCCGCGCTGCAGGTCGCGGTCATCGACGTGATCGACCGGCACGAGTCGCTGCGCACCGTGTTCCCGGAGACCAAGACCGGGCCGGTGCAGGTGGTGCTGGACGCCGCGCAGATCGTGCCCGACCTGACGCCGGTGCCGGTGACCGAGCACAATCTGATCGACCACCTGGTTCAGCTCGCCTCCATGGCGTTCGACGTGACCAGCGAAGTGCCGCTGCACGCAAGGCTTTTCGAGATCAGCGAGACCGAGTACGTGCTCGGCATGGTGGTGCACCACATCTCCGCCGACGGCTGGTCGATGGGCCCGCTGGCCCGCGACGTGATGGTGGCTTACGCCGCGCGCACCTCGTGGGAGGCGCCCGCCTGGTCGGCGCTGCCGGTCCAGTACGCGGACTACGCGCTGTGGCAGCGCGAGGTGCTCGGCTCCGAGGACGACCCGAGTTCGTTGATCGCCAACCAGATTCGGTACTGGACGCGCGAACTCGCCGATCTGCCCGACGAATTGGTGCTGCCCGCGGACCGGCCCCGGCCCGCGGTGGCCTCTTACCGCGGCGGCACCTACCCGTTCGTGATCTCGGGGGAGACCCAGCGCGCGCTGGTCGACCTCGGCCGCAGGCACAACGCCTCGCTGTTCATGGTCATGCACAGCGCGCTCGCCGTGCTGCTCGCCCGCGCCAGCGGGACCGGCGACATCGCCATCGGCACGCCGGTGGCCGGCCGCGGCGAGGCCGCGCTGGACGACCTGATCGGCATGTTCGTCAACACGCTCGTGCTGCGCACCCAGGTCGACGGCGCGGAGAGCTTCGCGGAACTGCTCGCGCAGGCCAGGGAGACCGACCTGCACGCGTTCGCGCACGCGGACGTGCCGTTCGAGCGCCTCGTCGAGGTGCTCAACCCGGCCCGCTCGCAGGCCAGGCACCCGCTGTTCCAGGTCATGCTGACCTTCCAGAACACCAGGCAGGCCAGCCTCGAGCTGCCCGGACTCTCGGTCAACGGCGTCGACTACGACGCGCGCCTGGCCAAGTTCGACCTGCAGCTGACCCTGCAGGAGACCCAGGACGAGCTGGGCGACGCGGCGGGCATGTCGGCCGAGTTCTCCTACGCCGAGGACCTTTTCGACGAGGCGACGGTCGCCGCGTTCGCGCGCAGGCTCGACCGCGTGCTCGCGGCGGTCACCGCCGATCCGAACGTGCCGATCGGCGACATCGATCTGCTCGCGCCGGAAGAGCACGCGCAGGTGCTGGTCGACTGGAACGACACCGCGCACCGGGTGCCCGGCGAGACGCTGGTCTCGCTGTTCGACGCGCAGGCCGCGGCGACCCCGGACGCCCTCGCCCTGGTCTTCGACGAGGAGCGGCTCACCTACCGCGAGCTGCAGGCGCGGGCCAACCGGATCGCCCGGCAGTTGATCAAGGCCGGTGTCGGCCCGGAATCGCTTGTCGCGCTGTCGATCCGCCGCTCCACCGAGCTGGTCGTCGCCATGTACGCGGTGCTGCAGACGGGCGCGGCCTACGTGCCGCTCGACCCGGACCAGCCCGCGGACCGGATCAACCACATCGTCGACACCGCGCGCCCGCGGATGATCCTGTACCGGTCCGCGGACGGGTTCGGCATCGATCTGCAGCGCGAGGTCTCGGTCATCGCGATCGAGGGCATCGAGGGTGTGCCCGGCATCGCCGCGTCGAGCGGCGCGCCGATCACCGATGCCGAACGGACCCAACCACTTCGGGCCGCCAACACCGCCTACGTCATCTTCACCTCGGGCTCCACCGGCCGGCCCAAGGGCGTCGCGGTGAGTCACGCCGCGATCGTCAACCGGTTGCTGTGGATGCAGCACGAGTACCCCATCGGGCCCGGCGACGCCGTTTTGCAGAAGACGCCGGCCACCTTCGACGTGTCGGTGTGGGAGTTCTTCTGGCCCTTGCAGACCGGCGCGCGGCTGGTCGTCGCGAAGCCGGACGGGCATCGCGACCCGGTGTACCTGGCGCAGATCATCGCCGAACACGGCATCACCACGACGCATTTCGTGCCGTCGATGATGTCGGTGTTCGTGTCCACCCTCGGCACCGAGGGCGGCGACGCCGACGGCTACCCGTCCTCGCGGCTGCGGCAGGTCTTCGCCTCCGGTGAGGCGCTGCCCGCGCAGACCGCGGCCCGGTTGCGCGAGCTGACCGGCGCCCGGCTGCACAACCTGTACGGCCCGACCGAGGCGGCCGTCGACGTCACGTATCACGAAGTGACGGACGCGGATACGGTCTCGGTGCCGATCGGCAAGCCGGTGTGGAACACCCGGGTGTTCGTGCTCGACGCCAGGCTGCACCCCGTCGCACCGGGTGTCGCGGGTGAGCTCTATCTCGCGGGCGATCAGCTGGCGCTGGGCTACCTCGGCCGCTCGGATCTGACCTCGGATCGATTCGTCGCCAACCCCTATGGTCCGGCCGGTGCGCGGATGTACCGCACCGGTGACCTCGTCACCTGGACCGCGGATGGCGAGCTGGAGTACCTGGGCCGCACCGACTTCCAGGTGAAGCTGCGCGGCCTGCGCATCGAGCTCGGCGAGATCGAGGCCGCGCTGCTCACCCAGCCCGGCGTCGCGCAGTCGGTCGTCGTGGTGCGCACCGACGCGCACGCGGGCGATCAGCTGGTGGGTTACGTTGTCGCGGAACCGGATTCGATCATCGACACCGACGCGGTCAAGGCCGCGCTCGCGGGTCTGCTGCCCGCGTACATGATTCCGGCCGCGCTGGTCGTGCTCGACGCCTTCCCGGTGAACGCCAGCGGCAAGCTCGATCGCAAGGCGCTGCCCGCGCCGGTGTTCGAGGCCAAGCAGTTCCGCGCCCCGGCCACCCCGATCGAGGAGATCGTGGCCGAGGTCTTCGCCGAGCTGCTCGGGCTCCCGCGCGTCGGCGTGGACGACGACTTCTTCGAGCTCGGCGGCAACTCGCTGGTCGCCACCCAGGTGGTGGCGCGGCTGAGCGCGGCGCTGGACACCGAGGTCGGCGTGCGCGCGCTGTTCGAGGCGCCGACGGTGGCCGCGCTGGCCGCCCGCGTCGAGTCGCGGGCGGGAACCGGTGCGCGGCAGGCGCTTACGGCACAGGTGCGGCCGGAGTACCCGCCGCTGTCGCTGGCGCAGCAGCGGATGTGGTTCCTCAACCGCTTCGATGCCGATTCGGCGGCCAACAACATTCCGGCCGCGGTGCGGCTGGAGGGCGCGCTGGATCTGGCGTCGCTGCGCGGCGCGGTCGCCGACGTGGTCGCGCGGCACGAATCGCTGCGCACCGTGTACCCGTCCCAGGACGGCATCGCCTACCAGCGGGTGCTGCCCGCGACGCGGGCGATCCCGGATCTGGAGGTCTTCCCGGTCGCCGAGGGCCAATTGCTCGGCGCCATGTACGAATTCGTCGAGCGCGGCTTCGACGTGACGGCCGAGCCGCCCGTGCGGCTGCGCGCGTACCAACTCGGCGAGCAGGACTACGTCCTCGTCGTCGTGGTGCATCACATCGCGGCGGACGGCTTCTCGATGCGGCCGCTGGTCCGCGACCTGATGACCGCCTATGTGGCGCGCACGTCGGCGACCGAGCCGGGCTGGCCGCCGCTCGCGGTCCAGTACGTGGACTTCGCGTTGTGGCAGCGGGAAACCCTCGGCTCCGAGGACGATCCGACCTCGCTGATCTCCGAGCAGCTCGGCTACTGGCGCGAGGCCCTCGCCGGCCTGCCCGACGAGCTGCGCTTGGCCGGGCGTCCCCGGCCCGCGGTCGCGTCGTATCAGGCTGGTACGCACCGGTTCCGGGTGCCCGGTGAGCTGATCGAGGAGCTGAACCGGGTCGCGCACGCGCACGGCACCACGCTGTTCATGGTCGTGCACAGCGCCTTCGCGGCGCTGCTTGCTCGGCTCAGCGGCTCCGACGACATCGCCATCGGCATCCCGGTGGCCGGGCGCGGCGAGCAGGCCCTCGACGATCTGGTCGGCATGTTCGTCAACACCCTGGTGCTGCGCGCCCAGGTGGACACCGACGCGTCGTTCGCCGACCTGCTCGGGCAGGTGCGCGAGCGCGATCTGCAGGCCTTCGCGCACGCGGATGTGCCGTTCGAGCGGCTGGTCGAGGTGCTCAACCCGGCCCGCTCGCAGGCGCGGCACCCGCTGTTCCAGGTGATGCTGTCGTTCCAGAACCTGGGCCGCGCGTCGCTGGAGCTGCCCGGCCTGCTGGTGTCCGAGCTCGGCCTCGACCAGCCGACCGCGAAGTTCGACCTGCAGCTCACCCTCAGCGAGGTGCAGGGCGCGGAGGCGGCGATGGACGCCGAACTCCTCTACGCCACCGACCTTTTCGACGCCGCCTTCGCGACTGTGTTCGCGGAGCGCTTCCTTCGCGTGCTCGGCGGCGTCGCCACCGAGCCGACCGCGGCCGTCGGCGATATCGAGCTGCTGGACGCGGCCGAGCGCGACCTGGTCGTGCGGCGGTGGAACGACACGGAATTCCCCGTCGACGCGGCGCTCACCTCGCCCGTGGGCGACGCCGCCGCGACGCTGGTCTCGCTGTTCGAGGCCCAGGTCGCGCGCACCCCCGAGGCGCACGCGGTGACCTTCGAGGGGACAAGTCTGTCTTACGCCGAGTTCGCGAGCCGGGTGCATCGCCTGGCCCGCTGGCTCAAGCAGAACGGCGTCGGCCCGGAATCGTATGTCGCCCTCGGCATGCGCCGCTCGATCGACCTCGTCGTCGGCATGTACGCGGTGAACGCGGCGGGCGGCGCGTACGTGCCGCTGGACCCGGATCACCCTGCCGAGCGCACCGACTACATCCTCGACACCGCGCGCCCGGTCTGCGTGCTGACCTCCGGCACCGACCTGGCGTCCACGGGCTCCAGGCAGGTGCGCATCGATCAGCTCGACCTGTCGGAGTTCTCGGACGCGCCGCTGACCGACGCGGATCGGCACAAGCCGCTGCGCCCGGCCAACACCGCGTACGTGATCTTCACCTCGGGCTCGACCGGCCGGCCGAAGGGCGTCGCGGTCTCGCACGCGGCCATCGTCAACCGCCTGGTCTGGATGCACGCGGAGTACGGCCTCGCCGCCTACGACGTCGTGTTGCAGAAGACGCCTGCCACCTTCGACGTGTCGGTGTGGGAGTTCTTCTGGCCCTTGCAGGTCGGCGCGCGCCTGGTGATCGCCAAGCCGGACGGTCATCGCGACCCCGCCTACCTCGCGCGGCTGATCATCGAGGAACGCGTCAGCACGGTGCATTTCGTGCCGTCCATGCTGTCGGTGTTCGTCGCCGAGGAGCGCGCGGCCGAATGCGTAAGCCTGCGCAACGTTTTCGCCTCCGGTGAGGCGTTGCCCGCGGTCACCGCGCAGCGCCTGCGCGCGCTGACCGGCGCCAGGCTGCACAACCTCTACGGCCCCACCGAGGCCGCCGTCGACGTCACCTTCCACGAGGTGACCGAGGCGGACACCAGCTCGGTGCCGATCGGCGCCCCGGTGTTCAACACCCAGGTGTACGTGCTGGATTCGCGCCTGCGGCCGGTGCCGGTCGGCGTGCCGGGCGAGCTGTATCTCGCGGGCGCGCAGCTGGCGCACGGCTATGTCGCGCGCCCCGACCTGACCACCGAGCGTTTCGTCGCGAACCCCTTCGACGATGCCAAGCGCATGTACCGCACCGGCGACCTGGTCTCCTGGACCGAGGACGGGGAGCTGGAGTACCTGGGCCGCACGGACTTCCAGGTGAAGCTGCGCGGTCTGCGCATCGAGCTGGGCGAGATCGAGAGCGCGCTCACGGCGCTGGAGGCCGTCGCTCAGGCGGTGGTGCTGGTGCGCACCGACGAGCGGACCGGCGATCAGCTGGTCGCCTACGTGGTGGGCAATCCGGACCGGGCACTGGACGTCGACGAGGTGAAGGCCGCGCTCGGCGCGCAGCTGCCCGCGTACATGGTGCCCACGGCGTACGTGGAGCTCGACGAGTTCCCGCTCAACCCGTCCGGCAAGCTGGACCGCCGGGCCCTGCCCGAACCGACCTTCGCGGCCAAGACCTTCCGCGCGCCGGCCACGCCGGTGCAGGAGATCGTCGCCGACACCTTCGCCCAGGTGCTCGGCGTCGAGCGGGTCGGCCTGGACGACGACTTCTTCGAGCTCGGCGGCAACTCGCTGGTGGCCACCCAGGTGGCGGCCCGGCTCGGCGAGGCGCTCGACACCCAGGTGCCGGTGCGCGCGCTGTTCGAGGCGTCGAGCGTCGC
>NZ_BAGH01000368.1 GCF_000308715.1 Nocardia tenerifensis NBRC 101015 | reverse complement strand
ACGCCCTCGACCCCGAGGAACGCGCACTGGTGCTGCGCGAGTGGAACGACACCGCGACTCCGGTGGACACGCAGGCCGATATCGTCGGGCTGTTCCAAGCGCAGGCCGCCGAGACACCCGAGGCGGTAGCGGTCGTCTGCGGCGACACCGAGGTGACCTACGGCGAACTCGACGCCCGATCCAACGGACTGGCGCGGCTGCTCGGTGCGCGCGGGGTGCGGCCGGACGGCGTTGTGGCGGTGGCGTTGCCGAGGTCGGTGGAGCTGATCACGGCGCTGCTCGCCGTGGTGAAGGCGGGCGGTGCGTACCTGCCGATCGATCCCGGATACCCCTCGGACCGGGTGGCTTTCGTGCTCGCCGACGCCGCGCCGGTGGTGGTGCTGACCGATGCCGCCACCGCGAAGGCGTTGCCGGACAACGAAATACCGCTGCTGTGCATGGACACGACGGTGGTCGACGACGTGACCGGCGCGGAGCGCGTGGCCGCGGTCCGGCCGGAGAACCTGGCGTATGTGATCTATACCTCCGGCTCGACCGGCGTGCCCAAAGGCGTTGGCATCACCCATCGCAACGTCGTGAACCTGGTCGCGCAGGCGTGGTCGGCGGGGACCGGCGACCGGGTGCTGGTGCACTCCTCGATCGCCTTCGACGCCTCCACCTACGAGATCTGGCCCGCCCTGTGCGGCGGCGCGACCCTGGTGGTCGCCGGCGAGGAGCGCTCGGATCTGGTCGAGATCACCCGGCTCGTGCAAACCCGGTCGGTGACGAAGCTGTTCGCCACGCCGCCGCTGCTGTCCGCGCTCGTGGATCACGTGGAGTCGTTGCCCGACAGCCCGTTGCGCGGTCTGCGGCAGGTGAACACCGGTGCGGACACGCTCACCTCCGGGCTGGTCGACGCGCTCGCGGCCAAGTGCGGGGTCGAGCGGGTGGACAACCTGTACGGGCCGACCGAGGCCACGGTGAACGTGACCGCGTACCAGGTCCCCGACGACCTCGTCGGCGCGGCCGTGCCGATCGGCGCGCCGGTGGCCAATACCCGGGTGTTCGTGCTGGATTCGTGGTTGATGCCGGTGCCGGTCGGGGTGGCCGGTGAGCTGTATGTCGCCAGCGCCCAGCTGGCCCGGGGCTACCACAATCGGCCGGAGCTGACCGCCGCGCGGTTCGTGGCCGACCCGTTCGATCCGTCGGGCGGGCGGCTGTACCGCACCGGCGACGTGGTGCGCTGGACGCCGGGCGGGGTGCTCGAGTTCGCGGGCCGGGCCGACGACCAGGTCAAGATCCGCGGCTTCCGGGTCGAGCCGGGTGAGGTGGAAACCGTACTGGCGCAGCATCCTTCGGTGTCGCAGGCGGTGGTGGTGGCGCGCGAGAGCGGCGCGGGCAAGCAGCTCGTCGGCTACGTCGTCGCCGACCGCACCAGCTCGATCGAGGGCAACGGGCACACGGGCGGGCACGGACTCGACGGCGGGCAGGTGCGCCGGTTCGCGGCCGAGCGGCTGCCGGACTTCATGGTGCCGTCGGTGGTGATGGTGATCGACGCGGTGCCGCTGACCGCGAGCGGGAAGCTGGACCGCGCCGCGCTGCCGGTGCCGGAGCTCACGTCGTCGGTGGCCTACCGGGCCGCGACGACCATCCAGGAGCAGATGCTCGCGGCCCTCTTCGCCGAGATCCTCGGCCACGACCGCGTCGGCGTCGACGACAACTTCTTCGCGCTCGGCGGCCACTCGCTGCTGGCCACCCGCCTGGTGAGCCGGATAAGGGTGGTCCTCAGCGTCGAAGTGCCGA
>NZ_BAGH01000369.1 GCF_000308715.1 Nocardia tenerifensis NBRC 101015 | reverse complement strand
CGCGACCTGATGATCGCCTACGCCGCGCGCTCGGCGGGGGAGGCGCCGAACTGGGCGCCGCTCGAGGTGCAGTACGCCGACTACAGCATCTGGCAGCGGGAGCTGCTCGGCAGCGAGGAAGACCCGGATTCGCTGGCCTCCAAGCAGGTCGCCTACTGGCGGCAGGCGCTGGCGGAGCTGCCGGATCAGCTGGATCTGCCGTCGGACCGGCCGCGCCCCGCGGTCCAATCCTTCGCCGGCGGCAAGGTCGAGCTGCGCATCGACGCGCAGACCCATCAGGCCCTCATCGAGCTGGCCCGCGCCGAGGGCGCGACGCTGTTCATGGTCGTGCACACCGCGCTCGCCGTCCTGCTGGCCCGGCTCTCGGGCACCGACGACATCGCCATCGGCACCCCGATGGCGGGACGCGGCGAGGCCGTCCTCGACGACCTGATCGGCATGTTCGTCAACACGCTGGTGTTCCGCACCAGGGTCGAGGCCGGTGAGCCGTTGACCGAGCTGCTGGCTAGGCAGCGCGAGACCGACATCCAGGCCTTCGCCAACGCCGACGTGCCGTTCGAGCGCCTCGTCGAGGTGCTCAACCCGGTCCGGTCCACCGCGCGGCACCCGCTGTTCCAGGTGGGCCTGTCGTTCCAGAACCTGGCGCAGGCCGGGCTGGAGCTGCCGGGCCTCACGGTGTCCGGGCTCGATATCGACACCGCGCTCTCGCAGTTCGACCTGCACCTCATCGCGACCGACCGCTACAGCGAGGCGGGCGAGCCCGAGGGCATCACCGGTTTCTTCACCTACGCCACCGATATGTTCGATCGGGACACGGTGCAGGGCTTCGTGGATCGGTTCGCGCGACTGATCGGTGAGATCGTCGCCGCGCCGCGCACCGCGGTCGGCGACATCGAACTGCTCGACGCCGCGGAGCGCGCTCAGCTCGTGACCGGTCGCAACGCGACCGACTACCCGGTGGATTCGGCTGCGACGCTGGTTTCCCTGCTCGACGCCTCGGTGGCGGCGGGTCCGAAGGAAGTCGCGCTGGTCACCGAGGACGGCGCATCCATCACCTACGCCGATCTCGATGCACGCGTGAATCGTCTTGCGCGGCATCTGATCTCGGTCGGTGTGGGGCCGGAGTCGCGGGTGGCGCTGGCGTTCCGTCGTTCGGTGGATTTGATCGTGGCGATGTATGCGGTGGCGAAGTCCGGTGGTGCGTATGTGCCGGTGGATCCGGCGCAGGCTGCTGAGCGGACGAGCTACATTCTCGAGACGGCGGCACCGGTGTGTGTGCTGACCAACGCCGAGGCTGAATTCGATACGGATGTCGCGCCTTTGGTACGCGTCGATGAGCTGGATCTGGCCGAGGTGGACAAGACTCCGATCACCGATGCCGATCGGGTTTCGCCGTTGCGGCCGGAGAATACGGCGTATGTGATCTTTACGTCGGGTTCGACGGGTCGTCCGAAGGGTGTGGCTGTTTCGCATGGGGCTATTGCGAATCAGTTGCAGTGGAAGGTGACCGAGTTCGGTCTGGATGCCGCTGATGCGATTCTGCTGAAAACGGCTGCCACCTTCGATCTTTCGGTGTGGGAGTTCTGGTCGGCGGCGGTGTGCGGTGGTCGTTTGGTGATCGCCGCCCCGGATGGTCATCAGGATCCGGCGTATTTGAACGAGTTGATGGCGCGTGAGTGGGTGACCACGCTGCACGTGGTGCCGTCGATGCTCGACGCGCTCACGGCCGGTGATTTCCCGAACTCGCTGTGGCGGGTGCTGGCCATCGGCGAGGCGCTCCCCGGTGCGCTGGCCCAGCGGTTCATCCGCGACTACCCGCGGGTGGAGCTGTTCAACCTCTACGGCCCGACCGAGGCCGCCGTCTCGATCACCAGCCATCGGGTGTCCAGGGCGGACGAGACCTCGGTGTCCATCGGTCTTCCCGAATGGAACAGCCAGGTCTACGTGCTGGATTCGCGGCTGCGGCCGGTGCCCGACGGTGTGGCCGGTGAGCTGTACCTGGCGGGCGCGCAGTTGGCGCGGGGCTACTTCGGCCGAGCGGATCTGACTGCGGATCGGTTCGTGGCCAACCCATTTCAGCCGGGCGTGCGGATGTACCGCACGGGTGACCTGGTGGCGTGGAATGGCTCCGGTGAACTGGAATACCGGGGCCGCACCGACTTCCAGGTGAAGATCCGTGGTTTCCGGATCGAACTGGGTGAGATCGAGGCCGCGCTGCTGGCGCTGCCGGAGATCGCGCAGACCGCCGTGGTCGCCAAGTCCGATCCCAAGACCGGTGATCGTCTGGTCGCGTACCTCGTGCCGTCGAACGGCACTGCCGATGTGGCGCAGGTGAAGTCGGCGTTGATCGCCGGTTTGCCGTCGTACATGGTGCCGTCGGCCTTCGTGGTGCTGGACGCGTTGCCGCTCAACGTCAATGGCAAGCTGGACCGGAAGGCGTTGCCGGAGCCGGAGTTCGAGGCGCAGGTGTTCCGTGCGCCGTCGACGCCGATCGAGGAGATCGTGGCGTCGGTGTTCGCTGAGGTGCTCGGGGTCGAGCAGGTCGGTGCCGATGACGACTTCTTCGGTCTGGGTGGTAATTCGTTGCTGGCGACGCAGGTCGCGGCGCGGATCGGTGCGGCGTTGGATGCGCGGGTGCCGGTGCGTGCGTTGTTCGAGGCCTCGACCGTGGCCGGTTTGGCGGTGAAGGTCGAGCAGCACGCCGGAGCCGGTGGCCGTCGCGCCCTCGAGGCGGGCCCGCGCCCGGATCAGATTCCGTTGTCGCTGGCGCAGCAGCGGATGTGGTTCCTCAACCAGTTCGACACCGCCTCGGCGGTCAACAACATCCCGGTCGCCGTGCGGCTCACCGGCGACCTCGACGTCGCCGCCCTGCAGGACGCCGTCGGGGATGTCATCGCCAGGCACGAGACGCTGCGCACGGTGTACCCGGAGCAGGGTCGCGCCGCGACGCAGGTGATCCTGCCCGCCGAGCAGTCGGTGCCGGACCTGACGCCGGAAAACGTTGCCGTCGAAGACATTCAGCAGCGCATCGTCGACGTGATCACCGCGGGATTCGACGTCACGGCGGAGATTCCGTTGCGGGCCAAACTGTTCCGGGTCTCCGACGGGGAATACGTGCTCGTGTTCGTCGTGCACCACATCAGCGCGGACGGCTGGTCGATGGGCCCGCTCACCCGCGACGTGATGCTCGCCTACGCGGCCCGCTCGGCCGGGGTGCCCCCGGGCTGGGCACCGCTGCCGGTGCAGTACGCGGACTTCAGCCTCTGGCAGCGCGACGTGCTCGGCTCCGAGGCCGACCCGGCGAGCCTGATCTCCCAGCAGGCCGAGTACTGGCGCACCGCGCTGGCCGGCCTGCCGGACGAGCTCAACCTGCCCGCCGACCGGACCAGGCCGACGACGCAGTCCTTCGCCGGCGGCCGCGTGGTGTTCCCGATCGACGCCGAGCTGCACCGACGGCTCGCCGAGATCGCCCGCGAGCAGAACGCGACGATGTTCATGCTGGTGCACGCCGCGCTCGCCTTGTTCCTGGCGCGCATGTCGGGCACCGACGACATCGCCGTCGGCACGCCGATCGCGGGCCGCGGCGAGGCCGAACTCGACGACGTGATCGGCATGTTCGTCAACACGCTCGTGCTGCGCTCGCACGTCGAGGGCGACCTCACCTTCGACCAGCTGCTCGCCCGGACGAAGGACGCGGACCTGCAGGCGTTCGCGCACGCCGACCTGCCGTTCGAGCGGCTCGTCGAGCTGCTCAACCCGGAGCGCTCGACCGCGCGGCACCCGCTGTTCCAGGTGGCGCTGTCGTTCGAGAACCTGCCGGAGACCAGCTTCGAGCTGCCCGGATTGCACGTGGGCGCGGTCGATTTCGAGGTCGACACCGCGAAGTTCGATCTGTCGCTGACCATTCGGGAGGCGGCCCCCGCCTCAGGCAATTCGGGCGCAGTTGCCGACGGTGCGGGCATGTACGCCGAGTTCTCCTTCGCCCGTGACCTTTTCGACGACGAGACGGTCGAGGTCTTCGCGCAGCGGTTCACCAGGCTGCTCGAGGGCATCGCCACCGAACGCGACATGCCGGTCGGCGACCTGCCGCTGCTCGACGCGGACGAGTACGAGCTGCTCACGCACGTGCACGGCGAGGACGTGATGGCCACCGGCCTGCTGCCGGACCTGCTGCAGCGCGGCGCGAAGCTGAACCCGGAGCAGATCGCGATCCGCTACCAGGGCCGCTCCATCACCTACCGCGAGCTCGACGAGTACTCGTCGCGGCTGGCGCGGGTGCTGATCGAACGCGGGGTCGGGCCGGAACGCATTGTCGCGCTGTCGTTCCCGCGCTCCTACGAGATGGTCGCGGCGTTCTGGGCGGTGGCGAAGGCGGGCGGCGCGCACGTGCCGGTCGACCCGACCTACCCCGAAGACCGCATGCGGCACATGATCAACGACTCCGGCGCGGTCATCGGCATCACCGCGAGCGAGTACGTCGATCGCCTGCCGCGCGACGTCGAGTGGCTGCGGCTGGACGACCCGGCGCTCGGTGAGCTGATCGAGAGCAAGCCGGCGGACTCGGTGACGGACGCGGACCGGATCTCGTCGCTGGCCATGCGGCACCCGGTGTACGTCATCTACACGTCGGGTTCGACGGGTATGCCCAAGGGCGTCACCGTGACCCACGCGGGCATGGGCGGCCTGGTCGGCGTCGCGACCGACCTGTACCAGCTCGAGGCGCACCACCGGTTCCTGCACATCTGCTCGCCGAGCTTCGACCCGTCGGTGCTCGAATGGCTGTGCGCCGCGTACACCGGCGCGACGCTGGTGATCGTGCCGTCCACCATCATCGGCGGCCCGGAGCTGGCCGAGCTGCTGCGTACCGAGCGGGTGACGCACACGATCATCACCCCGGCGGTGCTCGGCACGGTCGACCCGGCGGGCATGGAGGCGCTCGAGGTGGCCTCCGTCGGTGGCGATGTCACCACGCCGGAGCTGCTGGCCAAGTGGCACCCGGGCCGGAAGTACTTCAACGCCTACGGCCCGACCGAGACGACGATCATCTCCTCCTACGCCAGGCTGACCCCGGGACGCCACATCACCATCGGCCTGCCGGTGCGCGGCATGTCGGCGCTGGTGCTCGACGCGCGGCTGAACCCGGTGCCGCCGGGCGTCGCGGGCGAGCTCTACCTCGCCGGCGGCGCGGTGGCGCGCGGCTACCACAACCGGCCCGACCTCACCGCGGAGCGATTCGTCGCCAACCCGTGGAGCAACGAGGGCGCGCGGATGTACCGCACCGGTGACGTGGTGCGCTGGTTCGCCGAGCCTGGCGAGCGCGCGGGCAACGCCGCGGTGCCCGAGGTGCGCTGGGAGCTGGACTACGTCGGCCGCTCGGACTTCCAGGTGAAGATCCGCGGCTTCCGCATCGAGCTCGGCGAGATCGACACCGTGCTCGCGGCCCATCCGGACGTCGAGTTCGCGATCACGCTGGGCAAGCAGACCGCGGCGGGCGCCACCATCCTGGTGTCCTACGTGCTCGCGGCGCCCGGCCACGAGATCGACACGGCCCGCCTCAACGAGCACGCCGCGCGGAGCCTGCCGCCGCACATGGTGCCGTCGGCGATCATGGTGCTCGACGAGATCCCGCTGACCCCGGTCGGCAAGCTCGACCGCAAGGCGCTGCCGGAGCCGGTGCTCGCCCCGCGCGAGTTCCGCGCGCCCGCCAGCGAGGTCGAGGCGGTCATCGCCGAGGTGTTCGCCGAGGTGCTCGGGGTCGAGCAGATCGGCCTGGACGACTCGTTCTTCGCGCTCGGCGGCGACAGCATCCTGTCCATCCAGCTGGTGTCGCGGGCCAAGGCGCGCGGCGTGGTGTTCTCCCCGCGCGACGTGTTCGAGCGGCGCAGCGTGGCCTCGCTCGCCGAGGTCGCCACGCTCGGCGCGGGCACGGAGCAGGTGAAGCTGGAGGAGCTGCCCGGCGGCGGGGTCGGCGAGATCCCGCTGACGCCGATCATGACGCAGATCCTCGCGAGCGGCTCGTCCTACGAACGTTTCTCGCAGACCATGGCGCTGCGGCTGCCGGACGGCATCGACCGGGCGACGCTCGTCGGGACCATCGCGGCGGTGTTCGACCACCACGATGTGCTGCGAACTCGCTTGCGGCGCAGCGAGGATCGGTGGGAGTTCGAGGCGCTGCCGACCGGCGCGGTCGACGTGGACGCCATGGTGCACCGGGTGGAGCTGGCCGCCGACATCGATGACGCGGAGCTGAAGCGGGTCGGCAGCGAGGCGTTCGACGCGGCGCTCGGTCGGTTGGATCCGGCGAATGCCGTTATGGCGCAGTTCATTTGGTTCGCCTTCGAGGGCGAGCGGCGTGATGTGCTGCTCATCGTCGCGCACCACTTCGTGGTCGACGGCGTGTCCTGGCGCATCCTGATTCCGGACTTCGCGGTCGCGTGGTCGCAGCTGGCCGCCGGTCAGCAGGTCGCGTTGCCCGCCAACGGAACCTCGATGCGGCGCTGGGCGCACAGCCTGGTCGAGGCCGCCGCCGCGCCCGAGCGGGTCGCGGAACTGCCGTTCTGGCAGAAGATTTCGACCACGCCGGACCCGCTGCTCGGCGCGCGGCCGTTCGACCCGTCGGTCGACACGTTCGCGACCGTCGAGCGGGTCGAGGTCACGCTGCCCGCCGAGGTCACCGACGCGGTGCTGACCGCGATCCCCGGCCTCTACCGCGGTGGGGTGAACGACGGGCTGCTGTCCGCGTTGGCGATGGCGGTCGCGCGCTGGCGCGGCGAAGGTAATTCCGCCCTGATCAAGCTCGAGGGTCACGGCCGCGAAGAGGAAGTCGTTCCCGGCGCGGATCTTTCGCGCACGGTCGGCTGGTTCACCACGGCCTACCCGGTCCGGCTGGACCTGGACGGCGCGGACCTGACCGACGCCTTCGCCGGCGGAGCCGCGCTCGGCGAGATCGTGAAGTCGGTCAAGGAGCAGCTGCTCGCGGTGCCGGACAAGGGCCTCGGCTACGGCCTGCTGCGCTACCTGAACCCGGCGACCGGTCAGCGGCTCGGCGGCGCCGGACAGATCAGCTTCAACTATCTGGGCCGGATGTCGGCGGGGGAGATCCCCGAGCAGCTGGCCGAGATCGGCTGGGTGCCGGTGTCGGACCTCGGCCAGCTCGACGGCGACATGGACCTCGACATGCCCGCCAACGCGACGATCGACATCAACGCGATCGTCACCGACGGCGCGGACGGTCCGCAGCTCGGCGCGGCGTTCGCCTTCCCGACGGGGCTGCTCACGCGAGAGCAGGTACAGGAGTTCGCCGACCACTGGGTCGCCGCGCTCACCGCGCTCGCCACGCACGCGCGTCGGCCGGACGCGGGCGGCTTCACGCCGTCGGACATGTCGCTGGTCCGGGTCGGACAGGGCGATATCGAGCTGTGGGAACGGAACTATCCGGCGCTGGCCGAGGTGTGGCCGCTCTCGCCGCTGCAGTCCGGCCTGCTGTTCCACGCGATGATGACCCAGGCGACGGTCGACGTGTACACCATGCAGGCCGTGGTCGACCTCGGCGGCACGCTGGACGTCGAGCGGCTGCGCGCGGCCGCCCAGGGCATCGTCGACCGGTACCCGAACCTGCGCACCGCGTTCGTCACCGACTCCGACGGACAGGCCGTGCAGGTCGTCCTCGACCGGATCGAGGCGCCGTGGCGCGAGGTGGATCTCACCGGGCTGCCCGCCGACGAACGGACTGCCGAACTGCGCAGGCAGGTCGCGGCCGATCAGGCGACGCACTTCGACATGGCGGTGCCGCCGCTGCTGCGGTTCACGCTGTTCCGCACCGATGAGAGCCAATGGCACCTGGCGATCACGACCCATCACATCCTGTTGGACGGCTGGTCGATGCCGCTGCTCATGCGGGATCTGCTGGTGCTCTACGCGGTTCGCGGCGATCAGGCCGCGCTGCCGCGGGTCGCCTCGTACCGCAACTTCCTCGGCTGGCTGGCCGGGCGGGACCGCGACGCCTCGCTGCGGGCGTGGGCGACCGCGCTCGACGGGGTCAACGAGCCGACTCTGCTTGCGCCGCAACCTCGTTCGGCCGAGCAGTACGAGATCGGCAAGCTGATCACCGAGCTCGACGCCGATCGCACGCGCCAGATCACCAAGCACGCAGCGGAATTGGGCGTCACGGTGAACACGCTGGTGCAGGCGGCCTGGGGCATCCTGCTCGGCAGGCTCACCGGCCGAGGCGATGTCGTGTTCGGCGCCACCGTCTCCGGGCGGCCTGCCGAACTGCCCGGCGTCGAGTCGATGGTCGGCCTGTTCATCAACACGCTGCCGGTGCGGCTGCGCATCGATGACCGGCAGACGATCGGCAAGCTGCTCGAGCGGCTACAGCACGACCAGGCCGACCTGCTCGAGCACCACTATGTGGGGCTCACCGACATCCAGCGGGTGGCGGGCACCGGGTCGCTGTTCGACACGCTGCTGGTGTTCGAGTCGTACCCGATGGACAAGGAGGCCATCTCGGCCGCCAGCTCCATCGACGGCATGTCGGTGACCGGCGTCGGCGTCAACGACGCCACCCACTACCCGCTGACGCTGCTGGTGACCGCCGAGTCCACGATCGAGCTGACGCTGAAGTACCTCGGCAGCCGGTTCGGCGCGGACGAGGTGGAGATCATGTCCGCGCGGTTGATCCGGGTGCTGGAGGCGCTGCTCGGCGATCCGGACGGGCTCGTCGGCGACATCGACATCCTCGACGCGGGCGAGCGGGCCCGCCTGCTCGCCGAATCCGGCATCACGGCAACGACTTCCGCGCCGGAGCCGGTCGGCCGGGTCGGCGCGCACACGGTCGCCAAGGTGCTCGCCGAGGTGGTCGAGGAGGATCCGGAGGCGCCCGCGCTGCTCGCCGACGGCGAGGAGATCGCCTACCACGTGCTGGATCGACGTTCGTCGCAGTTGGCGCGCGTGCTCATCGACCGCGGTGCGGGGCCGGGCGACGTCGTCGCGGTGGCGCTGCCGCGCTCGCTGGACGCGGTGGTCGCGGCGTGGGCGGTGCAGAAGGCCGGTGCGGCACTGTTGTTCGCCGGTGATCTCACCGCCGACGACCTGGCCACCGCCGGGGCCGGCTTCGGCATCGGCCTGGATCCGGTGCCGGACAGCGGGATTCGCTGGCTGGTCCCCGCCGAGATGCAGTCCGACGTGGTCGCGGCCCCGTCGCACCCGGTCTCCTACGCCGACCGCGTGCGCCCGCTCGGCGAGGACCACCCGGCCTTCGTCGTGCCGACCGGAGACGGCGTCCGCACGGTCACCCAGACCGAGGCGCTCGCCCAGGCCGAGCACGTCCGCGAGGAGTACGGCATCGACTACGAGTCGACCACGTACACCGAGGCCCCCTCCGGCCGCGCGGCCATGCTCGAGTTCCTCGCCTCCGCCACCGCAGGCGCCCTCTCCGTCCTCCCCACCGGAGACCGCGCCGACGACCTCACCGAAGGCGAAGTAACCCACTGGTTCGTCACCCCCACCGACGCAACCGACGCGGCGACCGACGACATCAAGATCGTGATCGCCGAGTAACCGGGACCCCACCGGTGGCGAGCCCAACCAGTGCTCGCCACCGGCCCCGAACCCTCGCAACAAACCTCAATTGCTCCCGTTCAACGAGATCGGAGGTGCGCGATGCCGGTACCCGGTGCCGACCGTTGGACGGCTGCGGACCTCGACAACATTGCTGAAAACGGCCTGCGTTATGAGGTGCTGAACGGCCAGCTGGTGGTGAACGCGGTCCCCAAGCCACGGCACCAATGGCTGATCAAGGGCTTGGAACGGGCCCTCGACGCGGTCGTTCCGTCCGGCCTTCTCGCCATCCAGGGGCTCGGGGTGCTGGTCGGCGATGACGAGCCGATCCCGGACCTCATAGTGATGACCGTTCCGTTCGATGTGGATGCCCGTGGGATCCCCGCCGAGCAGGTGAAGCTGGCGGTCGAGGTGGTCTCCGACTCGACGACACTGCAGGACCGGATGGTGAAGCCCGTCGTCTACGGCGAGGCCGGAATCCCGAACTACTGGCGGTTCGAGATCAACTCATTCCGCGGCCAACTGCCCGGCGAAGCCCTGCCGGTCTTGTTCGCCCACGAGCTCGGCGACGACAAGACGTACGAGCTGACGCACAGGGTGGGGGCCGGAGACGCCGTCACCCTGCGCAGGCCCTTCGAGTTCACCATTGATCCAGGGTCACTGCTGCCCTGAACTTTCGCTGGATGAATTTTCGACCGGGGTAGCGGGCAGCCGGGTTCGGGGGGTCAGCTTTTCGTGGGCGGGCGGTGGTGTTGCGCCGGAACTGGTGTGAGGGCGAGGAGTTCGTTGACGGACCATTGGTCTTCTGCGTGGGTGCCGTGTTTGGCGGCGAGGATTTGGCCGGTGGGGGAGATGAGGAAGTCGGCGGGGAGGCCGAGGCGGCCGCCTTCGGGGTTGCTCGGGGGAGCGGGGTGGGTTTTGCGGGTCCGGATGACCTGGGTGACGGCGCGGAGGATGGTGGGCCAGGCTCGGGGGTCGAGCAGGGCTCGGGGGGAGGATTCGACGCCGAATTCTCGGTAGAGGGCGCGGGTGGGGTCGGCGATCAGGTCGAGGGGGATGTCCTCGGTGTATTTGCGCAATTCGGCTGCGCTGGAATGGAAGACGACCACCTCGCGGATGTTCGCCGCGGTGAGCTCGGCGTGCCGCGCGACGAACGAGCGCAGGTGCAGGTTGCAGATGGGGCAGCCGGCGAAGCGGCGAAATTGCAGGTGTATCAGGCGATCCGGGTCGGGGACGGGCACGGACGCGCCGGCGACGGTGGTCAGGGTTCGTGCGGAGACAGTGGTCGGTGAGGGCATGAGCTATTCCTTTCGTAGGCGTACCTTGTACACCTACATCCAGTATGCGCGTACCTTGTACGCTGTCAACCCATGCCACGTCCTCGCTCCCTGACGAAGTCCGATCTCGGCGCGGCCGCGCTGGCGGTCATCGACCGCGACGGTTTGTCCGCGCTCACCATGCGCGCCGTGGCGAAGGAGCTGCGCATGGCCACCATGGCCCTGTACCGCTACGTCGCCGACCGAGAAGAGTTGGAGAACTTGGTCATCGACGTGATGCTCGCCGACCTCGACGTGTCGACCCCCGCCGACTCTCCCTGGCGAGACCGGGTGACCACCCTGCTCCACCGGATGCGCGCCGCCGTCTCCGCCCATCCCGCCACCGTGCCGCTCATGCCCCGGCACCGCGAGCGCTCGGCCGCCACTCTTCGCTGGATGGAGGCCATGCTCGCGGTCCTCACCGAGGGCGGCTTCGCGGGCGCCGAGCGGGTGATCGCCCAGCGCACCCTGGTGGCGTTCCTCCTCGGCTTCCTGCAGAACGAGCACTACGCGTCGATCAACGCTCCCGCGACCGCCGCCATCGCCCAACTGTCCCCGGACGAGTATCCGACGCTGACCGAGACCGCGGCGCAAGCGCGAAAGATGTCCGTCACCGACGAGTTCCACGGCGGCTTGGCGATCGTGTTGCGCGGTCTGGCAAACGATAGCTAGCCGAAAAGCGCTTTAAGGTCCACGCTTTCGGCCATGGCGCGATGTCCCGCGTCATTGAGGTGCATGCCGTCGCCGCTGTCGTAGGCGGCGCGGATGAAGTCGGGGCGGTCCGGGTCCTCGACGGCGTCGGCGACGTCGAAGATCGAGTCGAAAACATCGGTGCCGCGCAGCCATTCGTTCACCCGGCGACGGGTGCCCGCGGTCTCCTCGACCGGCATGCCCTCGTAGATGACGCCCGCGTAGGGGCCGATGGTGGCGGCGTGGATGGTCAGACCCGCGTCGTGGGCGCGGCGGGCGATCTCGGTGAACCCGGCGATCAACTCGTCGGCGGTGGCGGGCGGCTCCCCGGACATGCCGCCGAGAATGAGGTCGTTGATGCCGAAGTTGATCAGCACCGCGGTGACGCCGGGCACGCTGAGCACGTCGCGGTCGAAGCGAGCCAGGCCGGGCACGCCGATCTCATTGGTGAGCAGACGATTTCCGCCGATGCCTTGGTTGACCACCCAGCCGCGGTCGAGGCGGCTGTTGAGCGCGTCCACCGAGCGCAGGTTCGCGCTCATGGTCGAGCCCACGCCCTCGAACCAGGAGTCGCCGAGCGCGACGGCGATCGGTGTGCCCGCGGGGGCGAGCACGTCGACGCCGGTGACGAAGAACCGGTACGGAACCTCCTCGGTGGCAGCAAGGTTGGGCTCCGAAACGACGTTTCCCGCTGCCACGTAGGAGATCTCGCCCGGCTGATGCGAGAAGGTCGCGAGACCGGTCGGCTCGGGCAGGTAGAGGCTGAGCGCCAGATCGGTGCCCGCGGACACGGCCGTCGCTATGGGATCGCTGACCACCGCACCTCCCGCGGGGATGGTCACCCCCTCCGCGCCGTCGAACCGCAGCGCGGCGTCGCTCTCGGCGATGATCTCGCCGCCCGCCTTCCGCAGCGCGACCCTGGCCGCGCCGATCACCAGCGGAGCCGTGCCGTAGAGGTTGGTCAGCCGGACGCGGAACTGCTCGCCGCCGCCGGCCAGGTGCAGGACTTGCCGCACGGTTTCGTCGGCGAACGACCGCGAGTCGTTGAGTTTGATCTGCTCGTACGGGCTGATGACCGCGGAACGGAAACCGGCGACCCAGGCGGTGTTGTCAGACATCGAAAGCTCCAGTACTTGTCGTGCGGAATGTTGCGTGTGCATATTTCTACAACAATGTATTCCGCGTGTCAACTATCCGCGAGGCAAGTAGTTCGGGTAGGTTGTCGGCATGGACTCGACCGAACTCTTCGAGGACCCGCGGCTGACCACGATGGGTCTGCTGTTCGAGGCGCACGAGGGGGTGGTCGGCAAGCTGGAGCCGGTCTGGAAGTCGCACGGTCTGTCCGGTCTCGACCTGAATGCGCTTATGCGCCTGAGTCGTTCACCGCGGTGGCGGCTGTGCATGACGGACCTAGCCGTGCAGACCACGCTGTCGACCAGTGGCGTCACCCGTTTGGTCGACCGGCTGGCGCGGGCCGGGCTGGTCCAGCGGGAACTCGACCCCGCCGACCGGCGCAGTGCTTACGCGGTGCTGACCGAACGCGGCGCGGAAAGACTCGAGCAGGTGCTCCCGGACTATCTGGCGGCGGTCGAGCGCTGGTTCACCGGCCTGCTGACGCCGACGCAGCTCGACGCTCTGATCGAGGCGCTGCGCGTCGTGCGCGACACGACGAACCCCGACGCGACTTTCGGCGTCGACGGCCCCGCCGACTGACCGTCACTCAACGGATTCGCCGAGCAACCGCTCCAGACCGTCGAGGATCAGTTCGAGCCCGAAGGTGAAATCGGCTATGCCCGTGTGCTTTCCGTCGATCACCAACTGCGAGAGCGCGTTCATGCACGGGAACCGGTCCGCCGGGATGAGCGGCAGGAAATGCGCTGCCGCGGAGGCGTATTCGTCTGGCTGAAGCGGGAAGTTCACCTGCTGCATGGTGAATCCGTAAATGTGGCTGTCCATCGCGTTCCATGCGCGATCGGCCAGCTGATAGGAGAAGCCCGCCGCCCGCAGGCAGCCGACGGTCGCGTCGATGTAGCGCAGCATGGCCGGGCCGACGTTCAGGCGCGAGCCGATCAGTCCGGTGGCCCACGGGTGACGCAGCAGCGCCTCGTGCGCGGCGTTCGCCCGCGCGCGCATGGCGGCCTTCCAGTCCCCGCCGATCTCGGGCACGCCCATCTCGGCGACCACGAGATCCGCCACGCCGTCGAGCAGGTCGTCCTTGTTCTTGACGTGGTTGTACAGCGACATGGCCTCGACGCCGAGCGTCTGGGCGAGCTTGCGCATGGACAGCGCCGCCAGCCCGTGCTCGTCGGCGAGTCGAATCGCGGTGCGCAGCACCTTTTCCCGGCTGAGTGGCGTGCGCGGCGCGCCATCGCCGGATGTCCTGGGCATGGGCTCCCTCTCTTGACGGACTTACGGTGTAAGCGTAGCGTCCCCGTTGCGTGACTTACGCTGTAAGTATCAGTTTCAGGCGAGGAAGAGCCCATGTCCGAGGCGCACAGCCCGCAATCGACGGTCGAGATCAACACGATGAAGGCGGTGGTCGCGCCGCGGTACGGCACCGGCGCGGCGCTCAGGACGGAGGTGGTGGGGCGGCCCGCTCCCGGTCCCGGCGAGGTACTGGTCCGGGTGCGCGCCGCGTCGGTCTGCCAGGGCGATGTCCACCTGCTCACCGGCACGCCCTACCTGCTGCGGCTCGGTTTCGGCCTGCGCAGGCCCAAGGATCCGATCATCGGGCACGACCTGGCCGGGGAGGTGGCGGCGGTCGGGTCCGAGGTGACCGAATTCCGGTCCGGCGACGCGGTATTCGGGTCGGTGAACGCGGGGGCCTTCGCGGAGTACGTGTGCGTCCAGGAGCAGCGTCTCGCCCACGCGCCGACGGGTCTCTCGCTCGAAGAGGCTGCCGCCCTGCCTGATTCGGGCATGACCGCGCTCCAGGGTCTGCGCGATGTCGGCGGGCTGCGGGCCGGGCAGCGCGTGCTCGTCAACGGTGCGTCCGGGGGTGTCGGCAGCGCCGCGGTCCAGCTCGCCAAGGCGCTCGGCGCCGACGTCACGGCCGTGTGCAGCACCCGGCACATCGGCGTGATGCGAGCACTCGGCGCGGATGACGTCATCGACTACACCGCAACGGATTTCACCGCGACCGGACACCGGTACGACGTGCTGCTCGACCTGGTCGGCAATCGTTCGATCAGGGACTGCCGACGAATTCTCGCCCCGAACGGCGTCTTCGTCTCCTCGGCGGGCGCACCCGGTGGGAACTGGCTCGGTCCCATCGTGTGGATGTCAAAGGTCTTGCTGGCCACTCTCTTCTCGGCCCCGAAGCTCGCGATCCTGCTGATGCGTCCGCGCCGCGCCGACCTGGAGTACCTGTCCGGTCTGGCGGCCGACGGCCGACTGCGACCGCTGATCGAGCGGCGCTACCCGCTGGACCGAGCGGACGAGGCGGTGCAGCACGTGCTCGACGGGCACGCCCAGGGCAAAACGGTGCTCGTGGTCTAGTCGACCGACGCGGCGAGCCGGGCGGTGAGTTCGCGGATATGGTCGATCAACTCCGGCGGTTCGTGCACGCGGAACGGGAGACCGAAACCCGCCACGTAGATCGCCAGCTCGTCCAGCGAGTTCGAACCCGTTCGGAGCAAGCAACTTTCGTCGTCGATCGCCTCGACTACGCCGACGGTGGGGGCGATGCGGTCGGCGGCGACCGCCGCGGGCACGCCGAGGGTGATGCGGGCGGCGTAGCGGTACGGCGAACTTGTCACGCCCGTGGAGAGATAGCCGGACAGATCGGCGTCGGGCGACTCGCGCGGTGCGAAGCGGGGGCCGGTCGGGATGCGCGGGTGCAGTCGGTCCACCCGGTAGGTGCGCCAGTCGGCGCGGTCGATGTCCCAGCCGATGAGGTACCAGCGGCGGCCGGTGTGCGCCAGGCGATGCGGCTCGGTGGTGCGCAAAGCCGTTGTGCCGTCGTGGTTTCGGTAGTCGAAGCGGAGGCGATGATTGTCCCGGATGGCGCCGGCGATCGCGGTGAGGGTGTCCGGGTCGACGGTCGGCCCGCCGGCCCGCACCGAGACGGTGACCGACTGCAGCAGACCGACCCGGTGGCGCAGCCGCGACGGCAGCACCTGTTCGAGCTTGGTGAGCGCGCGCAGCGAACTGTCCTCGATGCCGGTGATGGTGCCGCCCGCCGCTGTGCGCAGGCCGATCGCCACCGCCACCGCCTCGTCGTCGTCCAGCAGCAGGGGCGGCAGCTTCGCGCCCGCGCCCAGCCGATAACCGGCGACACCGGGCGTCGCGTCCACCGGGTATCCGAGGTTGCGCAGCTTGTCGATATCGCGGCGCACCGTGCGGACATCGACCTCGAGGCGCTCGGCCAGCGCGGCGCCCGTCCAGTCGCGGGGTGTCTGCAGCAGCGAGAGCAACCGCAGCAGTCTGGCGGAGGTTTCCAACATGATTCGAGTCTGCCGCAAACCTAGGGCGAGGGCTGTCCTAGGTGGCCCATACCGTCTATTGCATGAGCAACGAGATCACCGAATTCCGCATCGACATTCCGCAGCAGCGGCTCGACGACCTGCGCGCTCGCCTCGACGGCACGCGCTGGCCCGCCCCGCTGCCCGGCGACGGCTGGGACACCGGCGTGCCGACCGCCTGGCTGCGCGAGCTGGTCGACTACTGGCGCACCGGTTACGACTGGCGGGCGGCTGAGGCGCGACTGAACTCCTACGCCCAGTACACGACCGAGATCGACGGTCAGCTGATCCACTTCCTGCATGTCCGCTCGCCCGAGGCCGACGCGCTGCCGCTGTTGATGACGCACGGCTGGCCGGGCTCGGTGGTCGAGTTCCTGGACGTGATCGGGCCGCTGAGCGATCCGCGAGCACACGGCGGCGACCCGAAAGACGCTTTCCACCTTGTGATTCCGTCGCTGCCCGGCTTCGGCTTCTCCGGTCCCGTCGCGGCGGCGGGCTGGACCATCGAGCGGATCGGCGCGGCGTGGGCCGAACTCATGAACCGGCTGGGGTACCCGCGCTACGGCGTGCAGGGCGGCGACGTCGGCGCGGCCGTGAGCCCGGAGGTGGGCCGGGTGGCGCCGGAAAGCGTTGCGGGAGTGCACCTCAACGGTCCCGGACCGTATCCGCAACTGCCGCTGCCCGAGGCGGAGTTCGCGAGCCTCACCGAGCGCGAACGGCATCGGATCGGGCGCATCGAGGCCTTCATGCGGGAGGAGTTCGGCTACATCGCGATCCAGTCCACCCGGCCGCAGACGCTGGCCTACGGGCTGACGGATTCCCCGGTCGGACAGCTGGCCTGGATCATGGACAAGTTCCGCGAGTGGACGCACCCGCGAAACGAGAACCCGGACAGCATCATCGACCGCGACCTGCTGCTGACCAACGCGATGCTGTACTGGCTCAACGGGACCGCGGGCTCGGCGGCCTACGTCGGCTACGCACAGGAATCACCCTGGGGCCCGCCGAAATCGAACTCCGGCGTGCCGACCGCGGCCCTCGTCCTCGCCCACGACGTCGGCATTCGCCGGTACGTCGAGACGGAGAACACCATCACCCGGTGGAACGACGTCGATCGCGGCGGCCACTTCGCGGCGCTGGAGGAGCCGGAGCTGCTCACCGCCGACGTCCGCGAGTTCTTCCGCGACCTGCGCTGAAAACCGAAGTCGGTGAGCCTGTTCCGGCATGTCGCCGCCGGAACAGGCCCACAATCATGGGTGCAGGCGTCGGCGAGGTGCAGCCATGGACAAACCGAAACCATTCACGCAGGAACATCGGGAAGAGTTCTGGCGGCGCTGCGGGTGGTCGCCCGAGTTGCCGGAGGCCGAACGCGAGGCGATCGAGCGCGTGTGGGACGACGACGCGGTCGACCTGGCCGAGCTCTTCGGCTGGTGAATTCGGGGGCTTGCCGTAGCCGGGTCGGTGGCGCACCATCGGGGCGGGAGGAACGCCATGGACACACCGGGCTTGCCGAGTCGCCGGAATCGCACGATGGTCTCGTCGCGGGTGGACCCGGTGCTGAACTACTTCGGCAAGTGTCCGCTGTGCGGGTATCCCGCGCACGCCTCGACCATCACCGCCACGTTCGACGATGAGGAGGAAGAGGAGATGGTCGTCGCGACGTGCGGCCTGCCGTGCGGTTGGAGCGGGCCCGTCGTGCCGACGACCATGACCTGATCCGCGCTCACCCGGCGGAGAGCTCGCCGGTGCGCCGCCACGAATCGCGTTCGGCGGCAAATGCCGCCGTCTGCGTCGCACGGAACTCGGCGATGGACTCCGCGTTGTCGATGAGGAATCGGCGATGGTCGGCGAGGCGGAATTCCCCGTCGTCGGCCCGCACCGCGACGGTGCCCGCGGCGAAATCGGCCCGCAGGTCGAGCAATTCGTCGGCCGTCACCGGATACCAGCGGATGCGGTCGAAATAGCGCAGCAGCCAGGGTGTTTCGTCGCCGGACGGATGTCGATCCGCGCCGGGACGGCCGGCGAGCGGGCCCGCGCGATGATTCCACACCTGGGTGGTGCGGCCGACGAACTGATAGCCGCCAGGACCTTCCATGCCGTAGACGCACAGATAGGCGCCGCCGATGCCGACCGCGTTCTGCGGGGTCCAGGTGCGGGCGGGGTTGTACTTGGTGGTGACCAAGCGGTGGCGCGGGTCGGTGGGCGTGGCGACCGGAGCGCCGAGATACACGTCGCCGAGCCCGAGCACGAGATACTCGGCGCCGAAGACCGTGTCGTAAACGTCTGCCACCGAGGGCAATCCGTTCACGCGGCGGATGAACTCGATGTTCCACGGACACCACGGCGCGTCGGCGCGGACACCGCGCATGTAGCGGGTGATGGCCTCGCGGGTGGCCGGGTCGTCCCAGGACAGCGGCAGATGCACGGTGCGACTCGGGACGACGAGCCGATCGGCGGCGGGCAGCTGCCTCTCCACCTCGGCCAGCAAATCGAGCAGCACGGGCACGGGCAGGACGTGCGGGTCGACCCTGATCTGCAGTGAGCGGATGCCCGGGGTCAGCTCGGTCACGCCGCGCACGCCGGCGGCGAGCAGGTGCTGATGCAAGGCGTGCACGCGGGCCCGCAGCGCGAGATTCAGTGTCATGGAGCCGTATTCGACGAGCACGGCGTCGTCGGCCGCTCGGCGATAGGTCACGCGGGTCCCGTCATCGCTCTCGGCGTGCCGCAGGATGCCGTCGTCTCCATCGCCTCCATCGGACAGCACCGTGGTCCAGCATGCCCGTCGTCCGACGCCGAGGTCGCGAACGGAGGCGGCGCGCTCGCCGCGGATCGGCACGAAACGCACGGCATCGCCCGGCGTGAGCTGCCCGAGCTTCCAGCGCTCCGCGGCGACTACCGTTACGGGGCAGACGAATCCGCCGAGGCTCGGGCCGTCGGGGCCGAGCAGGATCGGGGTATCGCCCGTGAGATTCAGCGCGCCGACCGAGTACGGCGCGTCGTGAATGTTCGACGGATGCAGGCCCGCCTCGCCGCCGTCGGCCCGCGCCCAGCCGGGCCTCGGCCCGATCAGCCGGACGCCGGTGCGATCGGAGTTGAAGTGCACCGTGTAGTCGGTGCCGACGAGCGTGTCGAAGTCGGCGCGCGTGAGGAATTCCGGTGCGCCGTGCGGACCTTCGGTCACCGCGAGTTCCCAGCGACCGGCCAGCACCGGCTGAACGTCCGCCGGCACGGCGGTGGCGACGGGGTCGCGCGACGGCCCGAGCGCGAACATCTCGCCGGCGCGCAGCGCGGCGCCCGTGCCGCCGCCGAACCGGCCGAGCGGGAAAGTGGCCGCGCTGCCTAGGTATTCGGGTAGCTGGAGGCCGCCCGCGAGCAGCACGTAGCAGCGCATGCCCGGCCCGCGCACCGCGCCGACATCGAGCACGCCGCCCGCCGGGACGCGGATCGTTCGCCACGGTGCCGCGCGCACGCCGTCCACCGTCACGGTCGTCGGCGCGCCGGTGACGCACACCCAGGTGGCCGCCGAGAACCGGAGCGCGGGACCGGCGAGGGTGCACTCCAGCCCGGCCGCGCCCTCGGCATTGCCGAGCACCCGGTTGCCGAGCCGGAACGACACGTCGTCCATCGGCCCCGACGGCGGCACGCCGACGTGCCAGTATCCGGTTCGCCCCGGCCAATCCTGCACGGTGGTCAGCATTCCGGGACGCACCACCTCGACGGTCTTGCGCGGAGGTCTCGGACTCGAGGCGGGCAATCTGACACCGGGTAGGTCGGCGACGGTCATCTCGACACCACCATCCGCACCGGCGTCGGGTCGAATCCGTTGCAGGGGTTGTTGATCTGCGGGCAGTTGGAGACCAGGACCAGCGTGTCGACCTCCGCGCGGAGGGTGACTCGCTTTCCGGGAGCGGACAATCCGTCGACGATCCCGAGCGTGCCGTCGGCCTCCACCGGCACGTTCATGAACCAGTTGATGTTCGATACCAGGTCCCGCTTGCCCAGGCCCCAGCGCATCCCGGCGGTGAGGAAGTTCTCCACACAGGCGTGCTGATGCCGGGTGTGGTGACCGTAGCGGAGGGTGTTCGACTCCTGGGAGCAGGCGCCCGCGATGGTGTCGTGATTGCCGACCTCGTCCGCGACGACCGTCATCAGCGCGGTGCCCGCGTCCGTTCGCAGCACGCTGCCGGTGGTCAGGAAGATATTGCGCTGCGCGGCGATCGTGGCCTGCGCGCTGTAGCGCTCGGTGTGGTCGGCCGCCGAGTACAGCAGGCAGTCCACCGCCTGGTTGCCGTGCAGATCGATGATCGCCAGGTGATCGCCCGCCGCGACCACCGCGGACCAGGGTGCACGGGCGGGGACGGTCTCGTCGAGCACGATGCTGGTCATTCCCTTACCTCCCGCGTGCGTGCGGCCGTCCAGGCGCGCTCGGTATTCCACACGGCCCGTTGGTATTCCGGGTCGTCACTGTGCGTGACGGTGAGTTCCGCCTGTGCGGCCCAGGCGACGAGGTCGAGATCCGTCGTGGCGCGATCGTCGAGCGGGTGCGCGGCGTTGGCGACGAGCAGGATCACCGGCAGGTGCACCAGCAGGTCGACCGAGGAGCCGGGCGCGGCGCTGCCGGTGGCGCTCAGCCCGCCGTCGGCGGCCACCCGCACCCCGCGGAAGAACGACACCGTCGGCCCGATATCGCGCGGCGCCAGGCCGTGCTTGGCGCCCGCAAGGCGCAGTAACCGCCGAGCCTCGGGTGTCGGTCCGCACAGCGCGTCGTGCCTGCCGGAGGCGTCGGCGAGCACGGTGGCCAGGATGCGGCCCTGATCGGACAGCAGGGGGTGCCCGTCGCCGAGGTAGGCCTGCCACGGAACCTTCACCGTGTCAGCGACGTTCAGCCGTTCCCACGGCGCGTCGCTGCGCACGAGCAGCAGATGGGCGCAGGCGGCGCCCGCCGAGTCGGAAAGACGAAGCCGAGTTCCGCGCCCCAGCACGATATTCGCGTATCCGTCGCCTGGAATGCGTTCGGAATAGGTGATTCTCGTTGACTCGATACCCATCGGCAGGTCGGGGTCCTCGGTAGTCGCCGAGGCGGCCTGTGCCCGCGCGTGCGCCCGTGCGCCCTCGGTCGATGCGGTACTGCTCATGTGATGCCTCCTTCGGTAGCCGCGAGTCGGAAGCGGAGGCGCGCGGTGGTGTCCGGCACCACCACCGCGCGCCGGTCAGGTGGATCCCGTTGGGGGCGAGACGCTTTCGTCGACGACGGGTCTACGGCCGACGAACCGGTGCACGACCGCTCCGACGGCGACCGCCAGCAGCACGAAAAGCGGTGCCGCCCAGCGCATCCACCACTCGCCGCCGCCGGGGTCGTAGACCTCGGCGCGCGGCCAGGCCAGGTTGACCGCCATGGCGACGCCCCACAGCACGGCGAGCACATTGACCGGAAGGCCCCAGCGGCCCAGACCGAACAGACCGGCGTCGGCCACCGGCATGCCCTTGCTTCGCCGCACCAGCAGCGGCATGGTGACCAGCAGGTAGGCCAGGTACAGCGTCACGATGCACACGCCGGCCAGGGTCGCGAAGATCGCGGCATTGCCGAGATTGAGTGCGAGCAGGGCGATGCCGAGCACGCCGATGATGACCGACGGCAGCACCGGCGTGCGGAAGCGCGGGTGCACCGCGGCGAGCCGCTCCGCGAACGGCAGCCGCCCGTCGCGCGCCATCGAGAACATCAGCCGCGATCCCGCGGTCTGAATCGCCAAGGTGCACACCGTGATCGCCACCGCGACGCAGCAGAGCAGCACCGTGCCCGCCGGGCCGTCCAGCTTCGAAGTGAGCACGTAGGCCAGGCCCCCTGCGGCGAGCGCGCCGTCGGACAGGCTCGGCGCGGCCATCAGCGCGCTGATCAGCAGCAGCCCGCCGCCGAGCGCGGACACCGCGAGCGCGGCCAGGATGGTGCGCGGGGCGACTCGGCGCGGATTCCTGGTCTCCTCGGAGAGCTCGCCCGCGGAGTCGAAGCCGACCATCACGTAGGCGGCCATCAGCGCGGACACCAGGAAAGCGGACCAGTACGGGCCGGGCGCGGCCTGACCGGTCTCCAGTACGACGCCTGGCCCGCGCTCGGTGTGGGTGCAGAACAGCGCGATGATCGCCAGCACGCCGACGATCTCGACGGTGACGCCGATGGTATTGATCCGCGACATCACATCGATGCCGAGGACGTTGACGACCGTCGTCACCACCAGCAGGACGCTGCCGAGCAGGATCGCGTTCGTCGCGCCGGAGGGCGAGGTGAGCGCGGTGTCGTCGCCGATGATCTGGAACCCCGGCCAAATCGACGGCAACACCACCTGCAGCGCGATCGCCGCCGCGGCGGCCGTGACGATCTGCGCGATCACCATCAGCCAGCCGGCGAACCAGCCGACGAGTTCGCCGCCGAGTCGGCGCGACCACTGGTAGACGCACCCCGAAATCGGGTACCGCGCAGCCAGTTCCGCGAAGTTGAGCGCCACCAGGAATTGCCCGGCGAACACGATCGGCCAGGTCCAGAAGAAGGCCGCGCCGCCGAAGGAGTACCCGAACCCGAAGAACTGGAAGATCGTGGTGAGGATGGAGACGAACGAGAAGCCGGCCGCGAACGAGGCGTAGCGGCCGAGCCTGCGCCGGAGCACGGGGCGGTAACCGAACCGGGCGAGATCGGCGCCGTCGCGGCCGGTGTCGGGCGGCGGGGCGAACATCGTGGCCATCAGCGTCCTTCTGCGTGCGGAACTGCCAGAATGGGGCGTGTGGCAAACCTCGGCCCCGGCCGTCCTCGGGTGGAGCAGCGACGCCGTCGCGGCCAGACGCCGCGCGCCGAGATCCTGGACGCCGCGGGGGAGCTGTTCACCACCAATGGCTATGCGAACACCTCCACCCGTGTGGTCGCCGACGCGGTCGGCATCCGTCAGGCCTCGCTCTATCATCACTTCGCCGCGAAGGATGACATCCTCGACGCGCTGCTTGCCGAAACGATAGCCGCCCCACTGGAACTCGCCGAGCGACTGGGGAAGGTGTCGGCGCCGGTGCCAACCCGGCTATACGCGCTCGCCCGCTTCGACGTCCGGCAGCTCTGCGCCGCGCGCTGGAATCTGGGCGCGCTGTACCTGCTTCCGGAGCTGCGCACGGAACGCTTCGCGATGTTCCGGCGACGGCGTGACGAACTGCGCGAACACTACGAGAGGTTGGCCGCCGGGGTGCTGGCCGAGGTCGGCGGCGCGGGTGTCGCAGGCGCGGAGGCTCTACCGTTTCGGCTGGTCGAGACGGTGATCAACATGCGATCCGACCAGGGCGAGGCCCCGGCGGACTCGGAGCGGACGATCCCGGAGGCGGCATTGCGCGTGCTCGGCTGGCCGGGCGATCTGCACGCCCTGCATGACGAGGCATCGCGACTGCTCGAAATCGCTTGAGACTTATTTACCCGCGCTGCGTCCCCACTTGAGACCCCAGCCGTAGGCCCTGTCGACTTCCTTCTTCCCCCACAGCGGTCGCCCGGCGGGCGGCCGGATGAAGACGCCTTGACGGTGCACCACCAACTCGCCGTTGACGTTCTCGATCAGCGCGAGCACCATCTCGCGCGAATTGTCGGTGCACCCGCCGACCAGCATCTCGATCGGCGGCGAGCCGACCGGGTACAGCGTGGCGGTCGCGTGCACGCCGCGGAAGTCGTCCGCGCCGTCGTACAGCGAGGCGAAGACCAGAATCCGGCGGAATTGCGCGGTGTGGTCGAGATTGATGTCGAGGTTCTCGCCCGTGGCGACGGCGCCGGTGCGGTCGTCCTGATCCAGCTGGATGAACGGCTTCTTGCGCAGCGTGCCGAAGCTGTCGAGCGGGCCGATCGAGCCTTTCGAACCGTCGGCCAGCTCCCAGAGGCAGCACAGGTCGAGGTCGAGACCGCCGGTGTTCCTGCGCTTGCCGAACTTGCGCGGGGCGGCGGAGGCGCCGGTCCAGTTCAGGTTGATCCGCATCACGCCGCCGGTGGCGCCCTGCTTGGTCAGCGAGATGGACGGGGCTTCCTTGGTCAGCGAGATCTTGCCGAGGTTGACCGGGGCCGCGGGTTGTTGCGGAAACTGTTGGGCCGGAGCGATATTCGGCGGTGGTGCGCCGTAAGTGCCGGGTGGCGGCGGATATCCGGACTGCTGCGGCGGCGAGAACTGTGGCTGCGTCGGCGGGAATTGCGAAGGCGGCGGCGGGAACTGCGGCTGCGGCGGCGCGTACTGCGGGGCGGGCGGAGCCGGTGGCGGCGGCGCGGCGAACTGATGCGGTGGCGCGGCAGGCGGTGGCGGCGGGGTGAACTGGTGCGGCGGAGCGGCGGGCACGGGCGCGTCGTCCACCGAGATGCCGAAATCGGTGGCCAGCCCGGCCAATCCGGAGTCGTAGCCCTGCCCGACCGCGCGGAACTTCCACGCGCCCTGCCGCCGATAGAGCTCGCCGAGCACGAACGCCGTCTCGGTGGTCGCGCCCGTACTGTCGAACCGCGCCACCTCCGCGCCGCTGCCCGGATCCACCAAACGCACGTACAGTCCACGTAATTGGCCGAAGGTGCCGCCGTCCGCGGAGGCCGCGATCACGATCGTGTCGATCTGCGGCTCGACCTGGGCCAGGTTCGCCGACAGCGTGTCGAGCACGGTCGGCCCCGGCCGCTTACCCTCGTGCCGGACCGCGCCGGAGGGGTGATTCGGCTGGTTGTAGAAGACGAAGTCGTTGTCGGAGCGCACCTTGCCCGCCACGAGCAGCAGAGCGGAGGCGTCGGCGTCCGGCACGCCCGGCCCGCTCTGCCAGCCCAGCTCGATCCGGACCGCGGACATCGGCACCGCGACATTGGCGCCCTTCGTCATCGACACACTTGCCAACGTATCGCCAAACGCGCGGATTGGGTACCTGATCAGCGCGTCGGCGGCGCGATCTCCCAGTGTCGCTGCAGCGCCCCCGCGATCTCGGGCAGCACGGTGACGGGAATCCGCTTGCGCCGCAACAGCGCCCGGATCTCGTTCACCTGCTCCCGCTTGCGCAGATCGTAGGCGCCGGAGACCGGGCGCAGCACCGGCGGGATGGACAGCAGCACCAACTCGCCGTGCCGCTCGTCGCCGCCGGACAGATCCAGCGCCAGCGACCAGCGGGCCCGTTCGTCGAGGGTGAACCGCCCGGCGACCACCCGGCCCCAGTCGATGCTGGACTCCGTCCACGGCGTGCGCCGGTAGATCGCCTGTTCGGTGAGCACGACGGCGTCCCTGGTGAACAGCATCGCCGCCACGGTGACCCCCGCGACGGCGCCTGCCAGCAGGCCGGTGAACACCCGGTTCACCCCGAACAGGGCGACCACCGCCGCGCACAGCACCGCGGTGGCCGCGAGCGCCAGGCCCGCGTAGAGCGCCGCGCGCCGCGTCGGCACCACTCCGGCCCGCACCATCGTCATCTCACCTACCAGTTCCGGCGTATCGCGCACAGGCTACCGCCTGCCGTGTGCGCGCAAAGCTCACGCCTCCAGCGCCACCGCGGCCTCGGCCGTGTACACCAGGAAGGTCAGGCTCTGCTGGAAATACAGCTGCACCGATTCGGCGTCGTGCGAGAGGTAGCCGATCGACAGGTCCTGGCCGAGGCGCAGGTCGTAGTCGCCGCCGCGGGTGGTCAGCACGAACGCGCCGTCGATGGCCGGGGCCCAGATGATCTCGCCGTCCGGGATGAGCCGCTCGATGTGGGTGCGGATCGGGTGCCCGTGGTCGGAGGTCTCGCTGACCGCCGTGAACAGCTCCGCGCTCAGCAGCACCGAGTACGGCCCGTCGACGCCGGCCAGCCGCAGCGCGGTGAGCGCCTGGGTGACCGACTCCGGCACCAGCCGGGGATCGCTCGGCAGCGCGATCGCCGGATTGGTCGAGCTCGCGCGGATGCCGGTGATGTTCGCGGCCTGATAGCCCTCGAAGATGGCCCGGTCCTCGGCGAAGGCGATCTTCTTCGCGGCGTCCTTCACCGGATCCAGGTCGATGTCCTGCGCGCCGCGCTCGACATTGTCGATCTCCTCGCGGGAGAGCCGGAACGGCACCCTCAGCTCGACCAGCGGCGCGACCACGCGCTGCCTGGCCTGCACGCCCTCGTCGGGCGCGGCGATGGGCGTGGTGTGCCCGGTGCCGACCGCGGAGTAGTCGAGCCCGTGCGGGCCGGACAGGTCGACCACGCGGCGCCCGGCGATGTGCCGCTTGAAGGTGCGGGTCGCCTCCTCCTCGATGGCCGACCAGGCCTCGGTGGTGATCGGCGCGAGTTCGCGATAGAGGTTGTTCATGCGTGCATGCTCCTTTTCAACGTGCCGATACCGAGTGAGCCCGAGCCGATGTCGTTGGGCTGCACGTGTTCCGCGGTGCCCGCGTCCGGCGGCGGGGGTAGTTCGTCGAAGAAGTCGAGGGGCGGCGCGAAGAACGACGTGCCCGTGACCGCGACGGAGAAGTCGAGCAGGCGGTCGTAGGCCGCCTCCTCGGTGCCGACGAACATCCGGGTGAGCATCAACTCCGGGACGCTCGGGGTCGCCGCGTAAGCGACGTAGTACGTACCGAATTCGCCGTCCTTGACGCTGCCGAACGGCATGTTGGCGCGCAGGATCTCGCGCTCGGCGCCGTCGGCGTCCACGATGGTGTTCACCGCGACGTGTGAGTCGGCGGGCTGGTCGGCGTCGGACAGCTCGAAGTCGTCGAGCTTGGTGCGCCCGATGATCTTCTCCTGCTGCTCGACCGACAGCGCCCGCCACTCCGCCATCGGATGCAGGTACTTCTGCACGATGACGTAGCTGCCGCCACGGAAGTCCGGATCCTCGTCACCGACCAGTGCGGCCGCGTACGCGCCCTTGCCCTCCGGGTTCTCGGTGCCGTCGACGAAGCCGAGCAGGTCACGCTGTTCGAAGTAGCGGAATCCGACGGTCTCGTCCACGATGGTCGCCGCGCCGGCCAGCCGGTCGCCGATGGTCATGGCCAGCTCGAAGCAGGCGTCCTGGTTCTGCGCCCGGATGTGGAAGAGCAGATCGCCCGGCGTCGCAGGCGCCTGATGATGCTCGCCGACGAAGCCGGGGAACTCGTGCAGCTCGGCCGGGCGGGGTCCGGCGAAGAGCCGGTCCCACGCCGCGGAGCCGATCGAGGTGACGCAGGTGAGCCCCGCGCCGGGGAGCCGGAAGCCGACCGAGCGCCGCAGACCCTGCACGTCGGCGAGAGTGTCCCGGACAACCGCCTCGCCGCCCGCATCGATGGTGGCCACGAGGAAGATCGCGGCAGGGGTGAGCGGATCGAGAATCGGCTGGGGCTCACTCATGATCATCAGCGTAGTGCCCGCCGCCGACTCATCCGCGCGGTGGCACGGGCACCGTGGCTACTACTTCGCGACCGTGAGCAGGAACGCCACGTCGTCCACGGCCATGACGCTGTGCCTGGCCTTCGGCACCACGAGCAGATCGCCCGCGGAGCCCTTCCATTCGTTGGCGCCGCTGATCAGGGTGAGCGTGCCGCTGAGCACGAGCAGGGTGGCCTCACCGTAGTTGTCGTGCTCGGCCAGGCTCTGGCCCGCGCTGAGGCCGACCACCGTCTGGCGCAGCGAGTTCGCGTGGCCGCCGTAGATCGTCTGCGAACTCCGCCCGCTGGTGGCGGTGCTCGCGATCTTGAGTTGTTGCCGAGCAACCGCAGTCAGCGATTTCTTGTCCATGGACCGCCTTTCGCAAATGACAACAGCCGGTGCGGGGGCTGTCGCACCGGCTCGGGGGCTCGGACGGACGAAGGGCCGGCCCCGCTTATCCAGGAGTATGCCCGACCGTGCCTGGTCTCGGGACGGGTTCGCGCGGCGGCGGCGTTCTGTGATCGAACGGTGTCGTGCGGCCGCGATAAGCGATGCGGGAAGTTTGCCGACTAGTCGGCGCCGCGGCGGGTATAGCGACGGATTCGGTACCGCAGGCCGGATTTCGACTCCTGCCACCGCTCGGTGTCGCCGGTGGTCCACTCGGGGCCGACGGCGGGTGCGTAGGCGTCGCCGTCGACATCGGTGTCCACCTCGGTGACGAGCAGGTCGGTCGCGAATTCCATAGCGGCGGTGTAGATCTGGCCGCCGCCGGCGATCCACACGTCGTCCGGCTCGCACAGCGCGAGCGCCTCGGCCACCGACGCGACGCGCTCGGCGCCCGCCGCGGACCACTCGGGCTGCCTGGTCACCACGATGTTGCGGCGGCCGGCGAGCGGGCGGAATTTCGGCGGCAGCGAGTCCCACGTGCGCCTGCCCATCACCACCGGGTGTCCCATGGTGACGTCCTTGAAGTTCGCCATGTCCTCGGGCACGCGCCAGGGAATGGCGTTGTGCGCGCCGATCACGCCGTCGGGGGTCTGCGCCCAGATCAGCGCGACGGTGCGGGGCGCGCGCGCACCGGGCACCTCGTGACCGCTCACACCGCGACCGGGGCCTTGATGGCCGGATGATGCTGGTAGCCGACCACTTCCACGTCCTCGTAGACGTAGTCGAACAGCGACGTCGCCGGGCGCAGCCGCAGCGTGGGGAACGGGAACGGTTCGCGGGTGAGCTGTTCGCGGACCTGCTCGACGTGGTTGTCGTAGATGTGGCAGTCGCCGCCGGTCCAGATGAACTCGCCGGGCTCGAGCTCGGTCTGCTGCGCGACCATCCGGGTGAGCAGCGCGTAGCTGGCGATATTGAACGGGACGCCGAGAAAGAGATCGGCGCTGCGCTGGTACAGCTGGCAGGACAGTCGTCCGTCGGCCACGTAGAACTGGAAGAACGCGTGGCACGGGGCGAGGGCCATCTTGTCCAGCTCGGAGACGTTCCAGGCGGACACCAGCATGCGCCGGGAGTCGGGGTCGGTGCGCAGGGTGTGCAACACCTCGGAGATCTGGTCGACGTGCATGCCGTCCGGCGTGGGCCACGAGCGCCACTGCACGCCGTAGACCGGGCCGAGTTCGCCGTCGGCGTCGGCCCATTCGTCCCAGATGGACACGCCGTGCTCCTGCAGCCAGCGCACGTTGGAGTCGCCGCGCAGGAACCACAGCAACTCGTAGACGATCGACTTCAGATGCACCTTTTTGGTGGTGATCAGCGGGAAACCCTGAGCGAGGTCGTAGCGCAGCTGATGCCCGAAGATGCTGAGCGTTCCGGTGCCGGTGCGATCCGCCTTCGCGGTGCCGGACTCCAGCACCAGCCTGAGTAAATCCTCGTACTGGGTATCGGTCGCCACGGCTGATCACTCTAGGGGATGGTAGGAGGCGAAGCCGACGGGGCGGGTGAGCACTAGTCTTCGCCGCGCCTGGCAAGCTCGCCGCATGCGCAAGCTCTACGTGATCGGCATCGGCGCGGGCGACCCGGACCAGGTGACGGTGCAGGCCGTCAAGGCCATGCGAGAGGTCGAGGTGTTCTTCGTCATCGGCAAGGGCGCCGAGAAGCGGGAGCTGGTCGAGGTGCGGGCCGCGATCCTGGCCGAGCACGTCGATCGGCCGCATCGGATCGTGGAAATCGAAGACCCGCCGAGGGATCGGACGCCCGCCGATTACCGGGGCGTGGTCGAGGATTGGCACGAGCGGCGCTCGGCTCTGCTGGAAGCGGCCTTCGCGCAGGCAGACGGGGTCGGCGGCATCCTCGTGTGGGGCGACCCCTCGCTCTACGACAGCACGCTGCGAATGATCGAGCGGGTCCTCGCGCGCGGTGCGGTGCGGTTCGATTACACGGTCGTCCCCGGCGTGACCAGCGTGCAGGCGCTGGCCGCGCGGCACCGCATGGTGCTGCATCGGATCGGCGAGCCGGTGCACATCACCACCGGCAGGCGGCTGCGCGAGGAGGGGCTCGCCGACTCCGCGGTGGTGATGCTGGACGGCGACTGCTCGTTCACCGAGGTCCCCGGCGACGACGTGCACATCTGGTGGGGCGCCTACCTGGGCATGCCCGACGAGACGCTCATCGAGGGTCCGCTGCGCGAGGTCGAGGGCGAGATCGTGCGCAGGCGTGCCGAATTGCGAGCGCGGAAGGGCTGGATCATGGACGTCTATCTGTTGCTGCGCCGGTAACTCGCCGTCTCGGGTGGAGACGGGAATCACCGCCGTGCGGGTTGCTCCGGTCGCTCGGTGTTTGCCATGGTGGAGTTGGTCCCTCGATGGGACCCCGGACGAGGGAGCCGTACCCGGCACGCGACAAGACGGCCCTGGAGGCCGATCATGTCGTGGTTGATTCTGATGCTGTCGGGTGTGTGCGAGGCCGTCTGGGCGACCGCCCTGGGGAAGTCGGCGGGGTTCAGCCGGTTGGTCCCGACGGTGATATTTCTGATTGCCTTGCTGGCCAGCATGTCCGGGCTCGCCTTCGCGATGCGCGGGCTGCCGGTGGGCACCGCCTACGCGGTGTGGGTGGGCATCGGGGCCGTGCTCACGGTCGCCTACGCCATGGCGACCGGCGCGGAGTCGGTGTCCGCGTTGAAGATCGTTCTGCTGGTCGGTGTCGTCGGTTGTGTGGCGGGTCTGAAGGTGCTCGGCTGAGCGCGACCGCGGTCGCGGCCTGGCTTTGTCGGTGGTCACCGGTAGTCTGACCGTGTGCCCGAACTACCGGAAGTGGAGGCGCTGGCGCAGTTCCTGCGGGAGCACGCGGTCGGTGCCGTGGTGGGGCGTGTGGACGTGGCGGCGCTCAGCGCCGTGAAGACGTTCGATCCCCCGGTGACGGCGCTGTCCGGCCGGGACGTGACCGGCGCGGGGCGCTGGGGCAAGTTCCTCGGCATGGACTGCAGTGGGTTGTGGATGATCACGCACCTGTCCCGAGGCGGCTGGCTGCGCTGGATCGATGAGCCGAGCCAGACGCCGCCGAAGCCCGGCGGTAAGAGCCCGCTGGCGCTGCGCGTGCACTTCTTCACCCCCGAGGGCGCGACTCCCGCGATCGACCTCACCGAGGCCGGCACCAAGAAGCGGCTCGCGGTCTACGTCGTAGACGACCCGAAGCTGGTGCCCGGCATCGCGCGGCTCGGCCCGGACGCGCTCGAGGTGACCGAGGAGCAGTTCGCCGAGATCCTGCGCGGCGCCTCGCAGCGCATCAAGACCGCGATCGTCGACCAGACCCTGCTCGCCGGCGTCGGCAACGCCTACTCCGACGAGATCCTGCACACCGCGCGGATCTCCCCGTTCGCCAATACGAAGACCCTCACCGACGACAAGGTCGCCGAGCTGTACGCGGCCATGCGCGCGGTGCTCACCGACGCCGTCGGTCGCTCGGTCGGCCAGGACGCCGCCCGCCTCAAGGGCGAGAAGCGCTCCGGCATGCAGGTGCACGCCCGCACCGGGCAGCCGTGCCCGGTCTGCGGCGACACGGTGCGCGAGGTGTCCTACGCCGAGCGTTCCTTCCAGTACTGCCCGACCTGTCAGACCGGCGGCAAGATCCTGGCCGACCGGCGGATGTCGCGGCTGCTCAAATAGCGGGTCAGGTCAGCGTCGGGACCCGGACACCTTGCCAGGCAAGGCGTTTGGCCTTGTCCGGGTCGTGCTCCAAGCGGGTCGGGGAGTCGATGATCAGGGTGGTGCGGCGCGCCTCGGTGTAGGCGGGCCAGGAGGGCAGCGGCGCACCGGTGCGCGCGAACGCGAGCCAGTTGTCCTGGAACTGGTCCGTGACGGACCGGAGCCCGCGGCGCCCGCCCGCCGCGGTGACGGCGCGGCCGAACGGCGTATCGCCGCCGCCGAAGACCGGGATGAGGTCCGAGGCGTGCGTCGCGCCGAGCCCGGCGAGCTGCATCGAGCGGGGCGCGAAATCGTAGCGGTAGGCGTAGGTCGGGGCATGTCTGCTGTGCCCCTCCATGACCGTGAGCGAGGGCCGCCAGAAGACGAAGTCGCCGCCCGCGCGCACCGCGGCCTTCGCGCTCGGATAACCGGGGTACGCCGCGGCGACGCGCGCCTCGGACTCCTCGTCGGACAGCGCGGCGCGCAGCCGCTCCGGGGTGGTCGGCAGCGAATCGGCGAACTTCGCGAACAGGGTGCCCTCGTCGCGGTTGGTGCCGATGATGAGCGGCACCCGGTGGGCGTTGCCCTCGACGATCGCGTCGACCGGCCCCTGCGGCAGGAAGTCGCCGTCGACCACGGGGGCGATCGGGAACAGGCCGCGGCGTTCGCGCAGCACCCGATTGCTGGTGCGGTCGACCGCGCGCCGGATGTCGTTGGCGCTCGCGGTGCGCAGGGCCTCGGCCGCGCGCTCGGGCGTGGCGCCGAGCGCCTCGACACAGCGCCGGGCGAACACGCGCGCGTCGTCGGCGGTCATCGCCCAGTCGGCCGGTGGACTCTGCGAAATGGCCTGGTGGAAAAGGCCTTTCGCGGTGGGCGCGGCGAGCAGGCTGAGCACCGCGTGCGCCCCCGCCGACTCGCCGAAGATGGTGACGTTGCCCGGGTCGCCGCCGAACGCGGCGATATTGGCGCGCACCCACTCCAGCGCGGCGACCTGGTCGCGCAGGCCTAGGTTCGACTCGAAAACGTGCTCCGGAGTGGCGAATTCGCCGAAATCGACGTAGCCGAACGCGCCGAGGCGGTAGTTCAGCGATACCAGCACCGCGTCCCCGCGGACCGCGAGCCGCGCGCCGGAGTACAACCCGAGCGCCGACGTGCCGGTGAGATAGCCGCCGCCGTGGATGAACACGAGGACCGGGCGCGGCGTCGTCGAGGGAGTCACGGGCACGGTGACATTGAGTGTCAGCGAGTCCTCGTGGGTCGGCTGGTACCGGCGCGGGCCGATCCGCGCGCCGGCCCGATGCTGCATCGCCGCGAACCCGAACTCGGTGCACTCCCGCACCCCCGTCCACGGCGTGACCGGTCGCGGCGCGCGAAAACGCCACTCGCCCACCGGCGCGGCCGCGTAGGGCACGGAGCGCCAGCGCAACACTCGGCGGCCGCGACGACCCCGAACGACTCCGTCGGCGGTCTGGATATCTGTCGATGCCACCATCCGCCAATGGTACTCAGGCGCGTCGTGTCTCCAATAGGCGTAACCAGAACTCGCTCACCGCGGGGAACGCGGGCACCGCGTGCCACAGGGTCGCCAACGGCACCTTGCCGACCACCGCGATGGTGGCGGCGTGCAGCTGCTCGCCGATCTCCGGCCCGACGAAGGTGGCGCCGAGCAGGGTGTCGGTGGCGGCGTCGATGACCAGCTTGGCGTGGCCCGCGAAGTCGTTGCGCGCCAACCCCGATCCGGCCACGGAGATGTCGAGCTCCGCCGTCTCGACCCGGTGGCCCGCGTCCCTGGCCGCGGCCTCGGTGAGCCCGACCGAGGCGACCTCCGGCGCGGTGTACACCACCTGCGGGACCTGACCGTGGTCGGCGCTCGCGGTGAACCCGGCGTCGTCGAGCGGCCTGCCCTCCGCGCGGGCCGCGATCACGTCGCCGCACACCCTGGCCTGGTATTTGCCCATATGAGTCAGGGCCGCACGGTGATTGAGATCGCCGACGCAGTAGAGCCAGTCGCCGTCCACGCCGCGCACGGTGAGGTGGTCGTCCACCGGCACATAGCCGTCCTTCAGCCCGACGGAGTCGAGACCCAGCCCCTCGGTTGCCGGCGTGCGTCCGGCGGCTACGACGATCTCGTCGGCCTCGAGCTCGGTGTCGCCGTCCTTGCCGCGCAGGCGCACGGTGACCGGGCCGCCGTGGATGCGCCCCTCGCCGGTGTCCCGGGCGTCGGGGCGGTGCACGGCCGTCGGCTCGGTCTCGAGCAGGACGCGTACCCCGCTGTCGCGCAGCGCCGCGATCACGCGCTCGCCCGCGAACGGTTCGGCCGAGGCGAGCACCGTCTTGCCGCGCACGACCATGCTGACCTGCGCGCCGAGCGCGGCGAGCCAGGTCGCCGCCTCGCACGCCACCACGCCGCCCCCGATGATCACCACTCGGCCGGGGACCTCGTGCAGATTGGTGGCGTCGCGGGAGATCCACGGCAGCGCGTCGCGCAGGCCGGGCACGTCGGGGACGCTCGCCTTGGTGCCGGTGGCCAGCACGACCGCGTGCCGGGCGGTCAACACCCGCCCGCCGACCTCGACCCGGCGCTCGCCGACGAGCCGCCCGGTGCCGCGCACGACCTCGATGCGGTGGTCGCCGGCCCACTTCACCTGCGAGGAGTCGTCGTGGTCGCTGACGAAGGAGTCGCGCCGCCGCAGCACGGCCGCGGCGTCGAGCCCGCTCGCGGTGATGCCGTCCATGGCGCGCGCGCCGGCGAGCACGTGGCCGGGCCGCAGCAGCGCCTTGCTCGGGATGCAGGCCCAGTAGGAGCACTCGCCGCCGACGAGCTCGCGTTCCACGATCGCGGCGGTGCGGTCGCTCCCGGCGATGGCGTAGTCGGCGGCGTTCTCGCCGGCCGGGCCGCCGCCGATCACGATGACGTCGTATTCGGTAGCTTCGCTCGGCATCGTGGCTACTGCAGGTAGCCTTCGACCTGACCGGGCGGGCTCGGTTGGGCGCTGTCGGGCGACTCGCCCTGATCGATGCGCGCCCTGCGCTGCCGCAGCAGATCCCACGCCTGGTCCAGCATCACCTCGAGCTCGGCGAGCTGCCTGCGCTCCGCCGTGGGGTCCAGCTCGCCCTTGACGGCCTGCGCGCGGAGTTCGTGCTCCTGGTCGACCAGCGCCTTGATGCGGGCCAAAACGTCCTGTTCGGTCATGTCGACCATGCTACGGCCGCGCCAGGCACGCGGCGGCTATCGGCACCGCCGCGGCCAGGTCGGACCACGACAGGGCGGTATAGCCGAGCGTCACCCCGAAGTGGTGGCGGGGCCCGAGGTGGTAGCGGGCGAGCGGATCGAGCGCGACGCCCCGCGCGCGGGCCGCGGCGACGCCGCGCT
>NZ_BAGH01000370.1 GCF_000308715.1 Nocardia tenerifensis NBRC 101015 | reverse complement strand
GCACCCGCGTCCGCAGTGTCGCCATCCGGGAGTTGGACAAGACCCGCGACGGGCACATCACCGTCCGCGTGCTCCCGCCGGGCCGGCGCATCCTCGCCACCGTGCTGGTGGACGAGCAGAGCGGCAACCGGCGCACCGAGATCGACAGTGCCGGAACAGTGACCGTCACTCTCGACCGGATCGCGACCGGTCGATCCGAGGACGCGGCCGCGCCGCACCCGGCCGTCGACCTGCTGACCGATCTACCGCCGGTCCGCTCCGCCGACACGTAGGCGGTCCTCCCCCGGAGGGGACTTCGACACAGGGCTCAGAGCGGAAGCGGCCGGCGGCCAGGCCGGAGGCGCCGCCACGCGACGGCGAGGAAGGCGATCAGGCCGAGCAGGGGCAGGGACGCGATCGTCCAGCTCAGCGGCAGCGGCGGGCCCGGCTGATCGAGGACGTGCACGCCGTCGAGGCTGCCTTCGCCGTGGCCGAGCGGGCCGTCGAGGGTGAAGATCAGGCTGTAGTCGCCGGGATCGTCGATGGCCAGGATGTCGAGTCCCCAGGACTCGCGCTTGCGCGGGTGGCGCACGAAAGGCGCGCCGCGCTTCCAGGAGTGGTAGGCCGGGCCCGACATGCGCAGTGTCCCGGTCTTGTCGGCGATGCCGCCCTCCGGCATGAAGGTGAAGTCGAGCGACTTCATCGCGCGGATGGGCCAGGTGGAGAAGCCCACGGTCATGACGTACGGGCCGACCTGGACGCGCTCGGTGTGCACGATGTCGACCGGGGCGTACGCGGCGGCCGGGGCGATCGCGACCAGCGACAGGGTGATCGCCGCGAGCACGGCGACGGCGAGTTTGCGCAGCGCGGTCATCGGGCGGCCTCCGTTGCGGGCGCGGGCAGCATGCGGACGAAGCGGCCGGCCAGGAAGCCGGCGAGCAGGCCGAGGGGGATGGCGACGAGCGTGGAGAGCACGACGATGTTCAGGGTGACGCGGGAGAAGAAGTGGACCAACTGTAGCTGGAGCGGAAAGGTAAGGCCGACAACGACTCCCGTCACCAGACCGGCCGCCGCCACGATCTTGTTCGGGTCGTTGCCGCGGGCGCGGGCCAACCAGAACAGACCCTCGACCGCGACGGCCGCGACGATCAGGAACATCGGCATGATCGCGGGCAGCGAGGGCGCGCGCGACCCGATGCCGTCGCGCAGCGGCAGCCCGAGCGCCGTGGCGTAGGCCTCCGCCGCCCACGGGGAGAACCACCACAGGAGCGCCTGCAAGGCGCCGAGCGCCAGCGCGATGGCGATGGCCGCGCCGGGGCGGGCCAGCGCGGCGGCGCCGAGCACGAGCAACAGCGGCCCGAAGAAGACGACGCCGAGAATCGTTGCGTCGACCGGCAATTCGAGATTGTCCAGCGCCTGGGTGAGGATCGGCGAGAACGTGATCATGATCGGGATGGCGAGGACGATCCCGGCTCGGCCCCAGCGCCGGTCGCGGTGGGCCGCGAAGACCATGATGCTGCCGATCATGGTGAGCGTGATGGACAGGAACAGCGCCACGTGCGAGGGGGTGTTCAGCACCGCGTCGAAGCCGTAGATCGAGTGCCACTGCAGATCGAGCAGGCCGTAGAGCAGGAACAGCGCCGCGCCCGCCCCGGCGACCATGTAGCCGAGCGGGGCCGTGAGGTTGCTGCCGAACACCCGGATGGGGGTGCCGCCCATCGCGGGCACCGGCCGTCCGGCGCGCTGAGCGAAGGTGGCGACGAGAACGACGGCGAGGCTGGCGAATCCGGACAGGGCGCTGCCGGAGTACAGGAACAGATGCGGCAGCGTGAAGAAGGTGTCGGGGCCGACGTCGTTGTGCCACTGGATATCCCAGCTGACGCCGACGAGGGTGACGGCGGTGCCGAGCAGCACGCCCCACGCGCCGACGCGGGCCGCGGTGCTGTTGTCCGACTTCGCCTGTGTGCCAACATCTTCGACAGTGTCGGCCGGTGCTGAACGATTCATGACGAGCGTTCCCTCCTCGATTCTTCGCCTGCTGCGGGCGGATGTTCTCAACCGCCGACCCACAGCGGCACGGTGACCTGGTCGACGGCGTTGTGCGCGTCGATGAGCAGGCGTAGCTCCCACGGGCCGGTCATCATGAGCGGCACCGACGCGGCGTGGAAGCGGCCGGGCCCGGAGGCGGCGGCCTGGACCGGAGTTCCGGCGTGACCCATCAAGGGCTGGTTCGCCTGAATTCGCACGGCCGCATGGTCGACGGGCGCGCCGTCGCGGTCGGTGACCGCGATGTCGACGGCGGTGTCGCCGAGCCGGAGACTGTCGATAGTGACGGTGACCAAGTGTTGGGGCGTACCGGTTTTCAGCACGACGGGTTCCGGCGGGCTCGGCCATACCAGCCAGCCGATGACGGCTACGACGATCACCGCGGCCGCGGCGGCGAGGGCGCGTCCACGGGGGAAGGCCGCGCTCATCGGTGCGCTCCCGGTGCGACGTCGAGCACGATAGGGACGGTGAGCACGGTGTAGTCGCGTTCGACCTGGATCCAGAGCCGGTAGCGGCCCGCGATCGGGAAGGTGAAGGTGAAGGGGGCGTCCGGTCCGTAGGCGGCGACGGTTTCGTCGGGTGGGCTCTCGCCGTTGACCGGTGGCATGAGCATGACTCCGCGCGCGGTGGTGCCGGTGTCGTGCTGCCCCGGCATGTCGTGTTCGCCGCTCATGCCCGGCATGTCGTGCCCACTGCCCATGCCCGGCATATCCTGCCCACCGCGCTGGCCCGGCAGGTCGTGCCTACTGCTTGTGCCGGGCACATCGTGACCGCCGCTCATATCCTTCATGTCGTGACCGCCGCTCATGCCGGGCATGTCCGGCATGGAGGTCGGCCCCATGGAGTGCGCGTGGCCCCACACCGGCGAGTTCGCCACGGCCGCGGCGATGTCCGAGCCGTCCGGGAGCGGCCCCGCCATGATCAGATGGCCGACCATGCCGAGCCACGGTTGCAGATCGGCGGTGTCGCCCACCTTCGCGGTGATGGTCGTCGGCTCGCCCGCCACCGCGTCCGTCGCTTCCACGGTGATAGAGGTGCCGTCGAGAACCATCGATGCGGATTTGTCGGCGCCGCCGAGACGCAGTGGGACGCTTGGCTTTACCGGCGGGGCCGCCGCATCCGGCAGCGCGACGAAACCCGATGGCGCGCGCACCATTTGGACGCCACCGCAGCGCCGGGCCACCTCGGCCGAGACCGCGTAGCGACCGGCCTCGGGAGCCGTCAGATGAATCCGGTAGCGGCCGGGCGCGACTCGAATGGGATGCAGGTGCGACAGTCCCCCGCCGGGAGCGACCACGAGCAGATGCATCAGCGCGCTGTCGTGCACGAGCAGGTCGTCCGCGGGCGCCCCGGTGGCCGCGTCGAGCACCACGAGATCGAGGTCGCCCGGCCGTCCTGCGGTCACCGAACCCTCGACGGTGAGCAGCACGGGCGGTCGCGAATAGTCCGAGATCATCGGTTGTTTCGGCGAGTACGGGTCGGTGACGGTGTCCACCGTGGGATCCACCTGCCCGCCGGGCTGCGGCGGCAGCGGCAACGACGCCGAGAGCAGCGCCGCGGTCACCGAGACCGCGACCCCCGCCACCATGCCGCCGGCCGGGAGCAACGCCCACGCGCTGCGCTCGGCCCGCACCGCGATCACCACCGAAACCGGAAGCAGCACACCGGCAACCACGAAACCCAGGTAGACGAGTCGCTCCGGCGGCGAGGTGACCTGCGCGGGCACCACGAACGGGATGCGCGCCACGCGCGCGCCGTCGTCGATGGCGAGTTCCCACGGGCCTGGCCGGTCCATGTCGAGGGTGGCCGAGTACATCCCCGGGGTGCCGCCGAGCTCGACGACGCCCCGCGCGGTGGGTGCGCCGGCGACGGGCAGACTCGAATCGGCTTGCGGCCCCGTCGGTGTCACCGCGAGGGCGAGCCGGCCGGGGGCGGTGCCAGCGTGCGTGACGACATCCACGCGCAGCGGGCCCGGCACGCTGGTCACCCGCCGCAGCACGATCGTCAGCTCCCGATCGCCGAGCGACTGCGCCACCGAGACATCCGCGCCCGCGGCCGCGGAATCGGCCGACGCACCGGCCATCCCGACCGTCGCGAGCAGCAACCACAGTCCCGCGACGAACAGGACGCGACGGCGAGCGGCACGGGCGACAGACACGGTGGCCAATATAGGTAAATGATCCCATGAGTTCATCACCTCCAGAGGGGATCCCCGCTACCCCGCTGGAGTGATGCCAAGATGGGTGAAGACCCGGAGAATGCCGCGCCTACCCGTGCTTCTCGGCCTCATGGCGGAGTAGGCCGAGGAGCGTGGACAGGGGCGGCTGGGACTCGGTGCCCGCCTTGACCACGACGGCGATCGCCCTGGTGGGAACCGGTTCGATCACCGGGCGGCACACCACCGACGCGGTGGGAACGACGGCGAGGGCGAGGCGCGGGATCAGCGTTACCCCGAGACCCGCGGCGACGAAACCGGCGGCGGCCGCGTAGTCGTGCGCCTCCACCGCGAAGTCGGGGCTGAAACCTGCCGCGCCGCAGGCCTTCAGCATGGTCTCCCGGCAGCGGGTGCTCGGCCATTCGTTGTCGACCCAGCGTTCCGAACGCAGCTGCCCCAACTCGATGACCTCCTGCGCGGCGAGTGGATGCTCGGGCGGCAGCACGGCGACGAAGGGATCGTCGAGCAGGTGCAGGACGCGCAGTCCGGCGGGCACACGAACGGTCTCATCGAGCACCATGATCTCCGCGTCCGCTAACTCGCTGTCGGACAGTCCTTTTCCCCACCGCAGCGCGACCCGCACCTCGGGATGCAGAACGCCGAGCCGCGATACGACGGGCGGCACGAGAACCGCTCCCGCGGTGGCGAAGTAGCGAATCGTCAGGCGCTGAGACTTTCCGGCGCGCAGATCGGCGAGCGCGGTCTCCGCGCGGGCGATCTCGTCCTGTATCCGGCGCGTGTGTTCGGTGAGGAGCAGTCCGGCCTCGGTGGGGCGGATGCCGCGACCGTGCCGCTCCACCAAGGGCATTCCGGTTTCCCGTTGCAGTGCGGCGATGTGCTGACTGATCGCGGACGGCGTGAAACCCAGCCGCGTGGCCGCTCCCTGGAGGGAGCCGTTCTCCACGACCGAGCGAAGCACTGTCAATCGATGCACGTCGAGCATGGCCGGATACTACAGTGGCACTTAACTGTCCGTAAGAAATCGTCGCTTGTGCTGTCTATTTTTGGCGACCACTCTTAGCGATATGCGAATTCGTTTGGGCATCATCGGGCTCGGCGCCATGGGTACGGAGATGGCCGAAGTCGCGTACCGGCATCCCGATTTCCAGGTAGTCGCGGTGGCCGACCTGAATCCGGCTGCGGTCGAGCGGATCAGCGTCCGGTACCCGGATGTCTCGACCGACCTCGACCCTTCCCGCCTGATCGAAGACGCTCGGCTCGACGCCGTGTACATCGCCTCACCGCCGGACACCCACGCGAGTTACGCGATTCCGGCGATGTCGGCGGGCAAGGCGGTGTTCGCGGAAAAACCTCTGGCAGTACGGTTTACGGACGGCTCGGCGATGGTCCGCGTCGCTGCGGCGACCGGTGCGGTCAACGCGCTGAACTTCACCCTGGCCGACCGTGCGGCCGCGGTCGAGGTCGGGCGGGCCGTCGACCACGGCGCGGCCGGTACGGTCGTCGGCGTCGATCTGCGATTCACGTTTCCGCAGTGGCCCAGGGCTTTTCAACGCGATGCCCACTGGGTCGCCGGGCGCGAACAAGGCGGGCTGATGCGCGAAGTCGGTTCGCACTACCTGTTTCTCACCGACCGCCTGCTCGGCCCCCTCACCCCGGCATTCAGCCGGACGCGCTACGGCAGCGGGTCCGAGACCTCCGCCGTCGGCGTCTATACGGCGGGCGAAGTTCCGATCACCGTCACCGGCAGGGTCACGGCGGCACCCGAGACGTACGAGTGGATCCTTTACGGCACCAAGCGTTCGTACCGGATCACCGATTGGTCGCGGCTCGAAGTCAGCGACGGCGGACCGTGGGCGGAGGTTGCGCTGAACGGTCCACACGGCAACGAGCACACCCGATTGACGACGTTCGCCGACGCGATGCGCGGACAGCCCACGACGCTGGCCGACTTCGCCGCGGGCCTGCGCGTCCAGCGCGCGGTCGAGCATTTTCATGCCTCCTGAACGCCTCGCGGGGAACAGCTTTCAGACCTTCAGCCCGTGCCTGGTGACGTAGATATTGTGAAAGGTGATGACGAGGGCGAGCACGACCAACCATTGCAAGGTGCTCACCAGCGGAATAGCGTCGAGCGGCAGGGTGTACGCGAGCACTACTCGTACCAGCGCGTCGAGCACGAAGGCCGCACCCCACACCGCGGTCAGCAAGCGCAGCTGACCGCGGAACCGAGAGTCGCTGTCCCAGCGCGCATCCCATTCCCGGTAGCCTTCCTCGCCGATCTTCGCGGTGACGATCGCGCGTGCCGTGGTGCGGATGAAGGGGCGCTGGGTCGCCAGGGTGGCCAGCACCCACAGGCCGAGCACGCCGAAGATCCAGCTGTCGCGCACCATCAGCGTGCGCGGGTCGCCTGTCACCAGCGTCATCACCGTGCCGACCACGATCATGGACAGGGTGAACAGCGCGAACGCATCCACGCGTCGCTCCCGAATCCCGTGGTAGGCAAGCAGTCCCACGATCAGCAGGGCCGGCGCGATCAAGGCCAGCCACGGGTTCACCCCGGCGGCGCGCAGGGCGTAGTAGCCGCCCAGGGGAATCACCAGCTCCAGGAGCAACTGTCGTAGGAGGTGGCGGCGGACGGCGGCGCGCTTCTGCTCCGGCGTCCGGTCGATGGTGGGCGCCTGCGGTGCGTTCATCTGGGCTCCAAGGTCTTTCATGATTTGCGGGTGGCGCGGTCGAAGAGGTCGGCAAGCTCGCGGGCGCACGCGGCGGGGTCGAAGCCGGGATCCTCGGCGGCGCGGGCGACGGCGGCGTCGCGCGCCGATCGGATGGCGAGCGCCATGACCACAGGGTCGAATTCGCGAAAGGCCCCGGCCCGCTGGCCTTCTCGCAGCCACTCCTCCTGGCCGCGCGCGATCTCGGCGACCTGCTCGATCAGGCGCACCGCATGCGGGTCGCCGGGACGCGCGTTGGCCACGATGCTGGCGAGCGCCCGTTGATGCCTGGGGTACTCGTCGAGCAGGGCCAGGTTGGCGGCGAAGTAGGCGCGCAGCACGGCCGGATAGCCCGCCTCGCGCTCCAGCTTGCCGACGACGAACTCCGTGTTCACCCGCACGATCTCGGTGGCGACCGCGCCGATCAGATCGCCCTTGCCGCGAAAGTGGTAGGAGATCATTCCGGTGCTGCTCAACCCCGCCACCTCCGCGATCTTCGCGAACGACGCGTTCGGCAGCCCGTGCTCGGCGACGACCTCGATCGCGGCCGCCACGATCTGCGCCCGCCGCCCTTCCTCGGTGAACGTACGCCCGGTTTGCTTGCCCGAGCCACTTCTTGCTTGCATGAGCAAAACCCTAGCCCGGTTTGCTTACCTGAGCAAGATATGCCGCAAGCCGCCCCTACTGTGGAGACAGATTTCGACGACAGGAGTCACCCGGTATGCGCCAGTACACGATCCACCACGACGGGGTCACGATCCCCGTGTCCCGCGACGGCGAGGGACGACCGCTGATTCTGTGTCCCGGCCTGCTCACCACCCAGGCCGATCTGCGCGAACTCATCGAGCTGCTGCGGCACGACTTCGACGTGGTGAGCTTCGACCTTCGGGGACACGGTCTTTCGTCGGCCGGTGACCGATACTCCTTCGACGCCTTCCTCGGCGACTTCACCGCACTGATGGCGGCCCTCGACCTGCCCGCGCCCCTTCTCGTCGGCCACTCGCTGGGCGCGGACCTGATCGTGCACTACGCCGCCGAACACCCCGACGGTTTCGACCGACTCGTCCTCATCGACGGCGCCAACCCGGTGCCCGAGCCCTTCATCACCGAGGCCGACCTCCCCGAGTTCCGCGCCATGTTCAACGACCCCGCCCTGCTCCAGGAGGCCGAGCAGGCCAAGGGCACCCCGCACCAGATCCTGCTCACCGGCCCCGACATCCTCGACCTGAACCTCGAGATCGACTCCGTGCGCGCCGAAATCCTCGACCGCTACCGCAAGTTCGACCGCCCCATCACCATGATCATGTCCACCTCGATGGCCGGCGACAGCACCGAGGGTCGCACCCTCTGGCGAAATCAGAACTGGCGCAACGGAGTAGACCGCCTCGTCCGCGAGCTGCCGCACACCCAGGCGACCTGGCTCGACGCCGGCCACGACCTGCTCCGCACCCACGCCTCGGACATCGTCCGAATCATCCGGGGCGGGAACGAGTCCTAGCTCGATGCCGGAGGGGCCGGCACCGGGCAGGCGTCGGCGGCCTCCGCTACCACCTGGGCGGCATCGGGGGTCGGCGGCCGGGTGCCGTCGGCGTAGGCGGATCCGGTTACCGGCGGCGCCGTTTCGAGTGCTTGGTTCTCCTCAGGCGTGAAAGCTCTTGCCCTGCTGAGAAAGCGGAGCCCTTCGGGCGCTTCGAGGCTGAACCCACCCCCACGGCCCGGGACCACGTCGATGACGAGTTGGGTGTGTTTCCAGGCCTCGAACTGGGATCCGGAGATCCAGACCGGGACGGCGTCGACGTCCGCGGACGGGAGATCGGCCGGTACCTCGCCCACCGTAAGGCGCAGATCGAGGATGCCGAGGAGGATGTCCCGATCGCCGACGATGAACTCCCCCAACGGATAACACATCGGCGACGACCCGTCGCAGCAGCCGCCGGACTGGTGCATCATCAGCGGGCCGTGCGCGTCGCGAAGGCGGCGCAACAGCGTCGCCGCCCCCGCGGTCGCGACCAGACGGGGCGGGGCGACGCTCACCGCCGCGCCCGTTCCCGCGTCGTCGTGCCGCCCGGCATCAGAAGAACCCCATGGCCTTCGGCGCGTAACTCACCAGCAGGTTCTTGGTCTGCTGGTAGTGGTCGAGCATCATCTTGTGGTTCTCGCGGCCGATGCCGGACTGCTTGTACCCGCCGAACGCCGCGTGCGCCGGGTACTGGTGATAGGTGTTGGTCCACACCCGCCCGGCCTGGATGTCGCGGCCCGCGCGATAGGCCGTGCCGCCGTCGCGCGACCACACGCCGGCCCCGAGCCCGTAGAGGGTGTCGTTGGCGATGGCGATGGCGTCGTCGTAGTCGGTGAACGACGTCACCGAGACGACCGGCCCGAAGATCTCCTCCTGGAAGATTCGCATGGCGTTGCGGCCGGTGAAGATGGTCGGCTGCACGTAGTAGCCGCCGTTCAGGTCTCCGCCGAGCATCGCGCGCTCGCCGCCGGTCACCAGCTGCGCGCCCTCGCCCTTGCCGATCTCGATGTAGGACAACACCTTTTCGAGCTGATCGTTGGAGGCCTGCGCGCCGATCATCGTCTCGGAGTCGAGCGGGTCGCCCTGGCGCACCGCCTTGGTCCGCAGCGCGGCCAAGTCGAGGAAGCGGTCGAAGATGTCGGCCTGGATCAGCGAGCGCGACGGGCAGGTGCACACCTCGCCCTGGTTGAGCGCGAACATGGTGAAGCCCTCGAGGGCCTTGTCCAGGAAGTCGTCGTCGGCGCCCATCACGTCGGAGAAGAAGATGTTCGGGCTCTTGCCGCCCAGTTCCAGGGTGACCGGGATCAGGTTCTGCGAGGCGTACTGCATGATCAGCCGGCCGGTGGTCGTCTCACCGGTGAAGGCGATCTTCGCGATGCGGTTGCTCGACGCCAGCGGCTTGCCCGCCTCGACGCCGAATCCGTTGACGATATTGACCACGCCGGGCGGCAGCAGATCGCCGATGATGTTCCACAGGAACATGATCGAGGCGGGCGTCTGCTCGGCGGGCTTGAGCACCACGGCGTTGCCCGCGGCCAGTGCGGGCGCCAGCTTCCAGGTCGCCATCAGAATCGGGAAGTTCCACGGAATGATCTGCCCGACAACGCCGAGCGGCTCGTGGAAGTGGTAGGCCACGGTGTCGGCGTCGATCTCCGACAGCGAACCCTCCTGCGCCCGAATGGCTCCGGCGAAGTAGCGGAAGTGGTCGACGGCCAGCGGGATGTCCGCGGCGAGGGCCTCCCGGATCGGCTTGCCGTTGTCCCACGTCTCGGCGACGGCGATCGCGTGGAGGTTGGCCTCGATCCGGTCGGCGATCTTGTTCAGGATCACCGCGCGCTCGGCGGGCGAGGTCTTGCCCCAGGCCGGCGCGGCGGCGTGCGCGGCGTCGAGCGCGAGCTCGATGTCCTCCGCGGTGGATCGCGCCACCTCGCAGAAGGTCTCGCCGGTGACGGGCGTCGGGTTCTCGAAGTACTGACCCTTGACCGGCGCGACCCACTGGCCGCCGATCCAGTTGTCGTAGCGGGGCTGGAAGCTCGTCGGGGATTCGGGCGAACCGGGACGGGCGTAGATGGTCATCGCGATGCTCCTAGTTTTCACGGCGCCCCCCCTGTGACCCACGACACTAGGACGCCAACGTTGCATCATCGTTGGGAGCGATTCAGCGACCGCCGAGTTCGCGATCGAGCATGGCGAGCTGGGCCGCCACCTGGGCATACAGCGAGGAGTTCCGGTCGAGCGAGGCCAGGTAGGCCGCCCACGCGCCGCGATCCTCGCGCCCGTCCACCGAGGCGATCCACCAGCCGAGGATGGCCGGGTCCCGCGAGGTGAGGACGGCGGCCCGCATGCGCGCGCGCAGCGATTCGCGGGCCCGCACGACGCCGGGAGCCCGTGCGGCGGGCAGCAATTGACCGCGGTACCCGGCCACCGCCCCGGCGATGTCGCCGCGGCGCAGGCTGCGCCGCAACTCCCCCACGTCCGAATCGAGCTCCGCCAGCAGCCGATAGGGGCGCGAGCCGAGCGTGTCGCCGCCGAGAATCCGGCGCAGGCGCGAGATCTCGGCGCGCACGGTGACCGCGTCGAGGTCGCGCTCGTCGAGCAGCACCGCGATGTGCTCGGTGCTGAGCCCCTCCGGGTGTTCCATCAGTAACAGCAGAATCTCGGAGTGCCTGCGCGACAGAGTGATTCGCTCGCTGCCGAAGACGAGCACGGGCTGCGGGCCGAGCAGCTCCACCCGCGGCGCGGTGTGTGTGCCCACCGGGTGCGCCCGCAGTTCGGACTCCGCGACGGCCACGGTCGCCTTGATCAGCGAGAGCACCTCCGGGGCCGCGACGCGCGGACCGCCGGTGATGTCGATCGCGCCGAGTATCCGCCCGGTCGCCGGATCGTGCACCGGCCCGGCGGCACAGCTCCACGGATGAACCACTCTGCTGTAATGCTCGGCCCCGAAGATCTGCACGCAATGATCAAGGGCCAGAGCGGTTCCCGGCGCGTTGGTGCCGACCGCGGCCTCGCTCCAGTCCGCGCCGTCCACGAAGTTCATGTCCGCGGCCCGGTCCTTGGCCGCGGAATCGCCCTCCACCCAGAGCAATCGGCCGTGCGCGTCGCTCAACGCGATCAGCAACCCGGTGTCCCGGGCGTCCTCGACCAGCAGGGTCTGCACGACCGGGCGGACCGCCGACATGGGGTGTGTGCGCCGATAGCGTTCCAGCTCCACTCCGGTCAGCGCGGTGCGGCCGATCTGGCGATCCGGGTCGATGCCGTTGCCGCGGCTGCGCACCCACGAGGCTTGGACCACTCGACGCAGCGTGGCGGGCGCCTCGCCCCGCTCGACGAAGGACTCGTGCGCGGCCGACACATCCGTGCCGACCTGCTCCGCGTCCTCGTCCGGGCGCAGCGCCGCCCACGGATTAGCCCGAGTATCCGCACCGCTGCCCACGCCCTCCATCCTCCTCGGCGAATCCGCCCCGATCAATGCGTCGCCGGCGCCCCCTGGGAGCAGGGGCTTCCCCTGAGCGCGCCGCCCGATTTCAATGAGGTACAGCCATCGATCGGAAAGGCGCTCGTGCTCGGCACTCTTCGCTTGCTTCTCGCGGTCGTGTTCGTCGCGAGCACGGTGACCGCGGGTGTGGCCGCGGCCGGACCGGATGAGCGGTCAGGGGATCTCGTTGCGGTCGACGGACTTCCGCCGGAGTGGGATGCCGGGGCCGGCCGAGTTCTCACCTACCGCACCGAGGACGCGCACGGCCGGCCCGCCCTCGCGCGCGGTCTGTTGCTGGTGCCCGACGGGCCCGCGCCCGCGGGCGGGTGGCCGATCATCTCCTGGGACCACGGGGCGTCCGGGCTCGGAAAAGCCTGCGGATTAACGTCTTCCGTCACCGCTCCGGTCGACCTGCCCTACCTGCGCAGGCTCACCGGGCTGGGGTACGGCGTCGTGGCCACCGACTACCTCGGGCTCAGCGCGGTGTCGGATCGGGTGCACCCGTATCTGAATACGCGCACCGAAGCGACCGCGACGATCGATATCGTCCGCGCGGCACGGCAGGCCGACGACGAACTCTCCGCCGACTGGGCTGTTTTCGGGGTATCGCAGGGCGGGCACGCGGCCCTGAGCACCGGCAGCCTCGCGGCGTCCTACGCGCCCGAACTGTCCTTCCACGGCACCGCGGCGCTCGCGCCCGGCTCACAGATCGATCGATTGATCGGACTGGCCGGACCGTACGTGCCGAACGGGCCGCTGCTGGACGACTTCGCGGTGCTCGCCGCCGCCATGCTCGCCGGGATGCGCGGCGACCCAGCGGGTTTCGATCTCGAGCCGTACCTGAGCGCCGACGGTCGGCAGGTGCTCCAAGCCATCTCCACCGAGTGCCAGCCGGGGTGGGCGCGGGCGCTCGGCGGCCGGCCGATGGGCGCGCTGCTGTCGCGTTCGCTGCACGACGCCGAGTTCGCCCGCGCCGCAGCCGAATACGCCGGGCTGCCCGCCGCCGGATACGACCGCCCGATCTTCGTCGCGCAGGGACTGCTCGACACCAGCGTCCCGTTGCCGATGACGCTCGCGCTGCTGCACGACTTCGACCGCGCCGGTACCCGGTACGAGTTCCGCACCTTCGCGGCGGACCACCAGGGCATCATGCGGGACGGTTTCGACGCGGGCGTCCGGTTCCTCCAGCGGATACTGCCGGCCGGCTAGGTCTACAGGTACGGGGCGACCTGCTCGGCCGCCTCGACGGGGTGGCCGGCCTGGATGGGCGCGCCGACGGTGTGGAACTTCCAGACGTCCGCCTCGCGCTGCACCTTGGCCACCACCATGCCGGTGTGCTTACCGCCGACGCGCAGATTGCCGCCGGTCAGCTCCACGTTGGTGGAGCCGTCGACCAGCCGCCAGAACGCGTTGCGCACCCGTTCGAAGGTGTGGCCCGCATACGAGGTGACGACGAAGACCACCGTCGACGCCTCCTCGGCGAGCAGGGTGAGGTCGACGTCGATCATCTCGTTGTCGCCGGTGCCCGCGCCGGTGAGATTGTCGCCCTGATGACGGACCGAGCCGTCTTTGGAGGACAATTGACCATAGAAAGCGGCGTCCACGAGTTCGCGGCCGGCGAAGACCAATGCGGACGCGTCGAGATCTATATCGGCTTCGCGCAGCCCGAATCGGCCGGGTTCGCGGACCGGGTCCCAGCCCAGCGCCATTTTCACGTGCGTCAATTCGGCGCCGTCGCGTTTGCGCAAAGCCAATTCTCGCGACATGTCGAGCAGGCTCGCGTCGAATGGCTCGGGCGGCTGATTCGGCGCAGGCGGTTTCGGCGTCCGCCCGACGGCAACCCCGTGCGCGGCGACGAGCGCGGCGAAACCGCTGTGATAGCCGTGGCCCAGCGGGCGCAGCAGCCACTCGGTACCGGCCCGGTCCAGGTCCATGGCGACGACCGTGGATTCTTCACCGAGCCCGTCGATGACGTACTCGCCCAGGCAGTTTCCCGCGGCATCGTCGATCCGCAGCTCAGGACCCGGATAGGCGCCGAGGCTGTCCTGCTGGTCGTCGAGGGCCACGACGATTCGCACATGGTCGATCCCCGCCGGGATCGCGCGCAGATCCAGCACCAGCGCGCAGGGCGCACCGGCCTCCCCCGGCATCAGCCGCACGCCCTCCCCGAGCGGCTGGTTGTAGAAGACGAGATCCGCGTCGGCCCGCACCACGCCGTCGGCGGTGAGCAGCAACGCGGAAAGGTCGACGGCCGCGCCGTGCCGCACCGAAACAATGATGTGCTCGGCGTCGAGCACATTTACCTGCCCCCGAGCCAGTCGCACGGTCATTCACCACACCCTACAAAGAACTTTTCGAAATACGGGTAGCGGCGCGCGCCGATTATGGCGGCGAATATTCGCGCCCCTTTCGGGCGTCGATCGAATTCCGGAATCGTCGCTGCCCCGGCGACCCGGCCACTGGCAGGCAGGGCTGCGACATGTGCCCAACCATGACACTTAGCTGGCGTACGTCACGATCATGTCATATCGTCGGGGTAAGCAGCACCCAACCGAGGGGATTTCGCATGACCGTCGAGCACAACACCCGCGCCCTCGAACACGACATCGTCACCGACTTCAGCTCGCGCCTGAGCTACGGCGGCTACCTCGACCTGGACACCCTGCTCAGCGCCCAGCACCCGGTCAGCAAGCCCGCGCACCACGACGAGCTGCTGTTCATCATCCAGCACCAGACCACCGAGCTCTGGCTCAAACTGGTCCTGCACGAAACCCGCGCGGCGCGTGCGGCTTTCGAGGCCGACGACATCGGGGTCGCGCTGAAACGCATTGCGCGCGTGAAACATATCCAGAAGACGCTGACCGAGCAGTGGTCGGTGCTGGCGACCCTGACGCCGACCGAGTACGCCCAGTTCCGCGACGTGCTCGGCAACTCGTCGGGCTTCCAGTCCTATCAGTACCGCGCCGTGGAGTTCATTCTCGGCAACAAGAACGCCGGCATGCTGCGGGTGTTCGAGTCGGATCCGGTGGCGCACAAGGAGTTGCGGACCCTGCTGCACGAGCCGAGCCTGTACGACGCGTTCTGGCACTACGTCTCGCGCATCGGGCTCGACGTGCCGCGCTCGACGCTCGAGCGGGACGTCACGGCGGCCTACGTCCTCGATCCGGCGCTGCTGCCGCTGGTGAAATCGATTTACGATGCCCCCGAGGAGCATTGGTCGATCTACGAGACCTTCGAGGAGCTGGTCGACCTGGAGGAGAATTTCCAGCTGTGGCGCTTCCGGCACATGCGCACCGTGCTGCGCACCATCGGCACCAAGCGCGGCACCGGCGGCTCCAGCGGGGTCGGCTTCCTGCAACGCGCCCTCGACCTGACCTTCTTCCCCGAACTGTTCGCCGTACGCACCGAGATCGGACGCTGACCGACATGACCTACACCCAGGCCGACTTCGCCACGCGCGCAAAGGCTCTCGACGAGGCCGACCCGCTGCGCGACTACCCCGGCCGCTTCCTCGGCAGCGACGACCCGGAGATCGTCGCCTACCTCGACGGCAACTCGCTCGGCCGCCCCACCCGGGCGACCGCCGAGCGCATCGCCGCGTTCGTCACCGAGGCCTGGGGCGGCCGGCTCATCCGCGGCTGGGACGAGCAATGGTTCGACTTGCCGGTGACCATCGGCGACCGGATCGGCGCGACGGTGCTCGGCGCCGCGCCCGGCCAGACCACCATCGGCGACTCGACCACCGTGCTGCTGTACAAGATCGCGCGCGGCGCGCTCGCGCTGCGGCCGGGGCGCACCGAGATCGTGCTCGACCGGGACAACTTCCCCACCGACCGCTACCTGCTGGAGTCGATCGCGCGCGAGCTCGGCCTGACGCTGCGGTGGATCGAACCGGAGTTCACCGGCGGCGTCACCGCACGCGAGCTGGCCGAGGCGGTCTCCGAGCGCACCGCGCTCGTGGTGCTCAGTCACGTCGCCTACCGCTCCGGATATCTGCTCGACGCCCCCGCCCTCCGCGCCGTCGCCCATGACGTCGGCGCGTTGCTCCTGCTCGACCTGTGCCACTCGGCGGGCGCGGTGGAGCTCGAACTCGATTCCTGGGCAGTTGATTTCGCGGTGGGCTGCACCTACAAGTACCTCAACGGCGGTCCCGGCGCGCCCGCGTTCGCCTACGTCCGCGCGGAGCACCTCGCCGACTTCACGCAGCCGATCTGGGGGTGGATGGGGCGGGAGAGCCCGTTCGAGATGGCGCAGGGATACGTTCCGGCACAGGGCATCCGGCGGGTGATCAGCGGAACGCCCGCGATCATCGGCATGCTGCCGATCCAGGACACTCTCGACCTGATCGAGGAGGCCGGCATGGCGGCCGTGCGGGCGAAGTCGGTCGCGCTCACCGGGTTCGCGCTCGACCTCGTCGCGCACTGGCTCGCGCCCCTCGGCGTCGAGGTCTCCTCGCCCGCCGACCCGGCCCGCCGCGGCGGGCACGTGACGATCGATCACCCGCGGTTCAAGGAGATCACCGCGCGGCTCTGGCAACGCGGCGTCATCCCGGATTTCCGTCCGCCCCAGGGCATCCGGATCGGCTTGAGCCCGCTCAGCACCACCTACGCCGAGGTACTCGCCGGGGTCGCGGCGATCCGCGATGAACTCGCCGCGCGCTGATCTCGCGGGCGCCGTCCTCGACGACATCGATTCGCGGCCGGGCAGCGCCACCTCGCTCGCCCGGACCGTGCTCGGCGCCTACGTCCGCGATCTCGGCGGCTGGATCGCCATCGCCGATTTCAGCGCCCTGCTGGCCGGGCTCGGCGTGCCCGAGCAGAGCGCGCGGACGGCGGTCACCCGGCTCAAGGGCAAGGGCGTGCTCGACGCCGAAACCCGCGGCGGGCGCAGCGGATACCGGATCACCGACGCCGCCGAGGCCATGTACACCCGCGGCGACCCGCGCATCTTCGGCTTCCGCCAGATGACCGACGGTGAGGCCTGGCACCTGATCTCGTTCGGCATCCCCGAATCCCAGCGGGCCGCACGGCATCAGCTGCGCCGCCGGTTGTCCTCGATCGGCTGCGGCACCGTCTCGGCGGGCCTGTGGATCTGCCCGCACTACCTCGCGGCGGAGGCGTCCTCGATCGTCTCCGCGCTCGGACTCGACGAGTACGTGACCTCTTTTCGCGCAACGGAACTCACGGTGCCGGGCACCCCGCGCGAGGCGGCGGCGCAGTGGTGGGACCTGCCCGCCCTCGCCGCCCGCCACCGCGCCTTCCTGGATCATCACCGCGACGTCCTCACCCTCGACGACCTCACCGACCGAGCCGCCTTCGATCGGTTCGTCCCGCTGCTCGATGAGTGGCGCGTCATCCCCTATCTCGACCCCGGCCTCCCGGACCAGATGCTGCCGCCGGACTGGCCGGGCCTGGACAGCGTGCGGCTGTTCGCCGACGCGCAGCGGCGTTGCCTGGAACCGAGCCGCCGCTGGGTGCGCGCGTGTATTACGGGCGATAGCCAACGGATGTTGATCCGTTGAATTCCGAAATCTCTTGCCGGTCAATGTCGTAAAGTGTGGCTCCGCGCCGGGCTTATGGGCGAGCACCTGCGCCTATGTCTGTTTTTCGATGTCACTTCGTATGGCGGGACCAGAGCTTGACCAGTGGTATTCACCGGACCCCCTCGTCCGTTCGTCGCGCACGCTCCCGCCGGACGTCGGCGTCGCACTCACCGACGCTCGCCGCATTGCTCACCGCGGCGGTGGAGCGCAATCCCGACGGCGTCGCGGCGGTGTGCGGTGACAGCCACATCACCTACCGCGACCTCGACGCACGCTCTTCGCAATTGGCGCGGGTGCTGCTCGGGATGGGGGCCGGGCCGGAGAGCTCGGTGGTGATCGCGCTGCCGCGGTCGATCGACTCGGTGCTCGCGGTGTGGGCCGTGGCCAAGACCGGCGCCGCGTTCGTGCCGATCGATCCGAGCCTGCCGCGCAAGCGGTTCCACTTCCAGGCGACCGACTGCGCCGCCGAAATCGGGCTCACCGACGGCGAATACGCGCCCGCACTGCCCGACGGCGTGCGCTGGCTCGCCATCGATGACCCAGATTTCGCCGCGCGGATCGACGCGGCGGCGGCGAATCCCATCTCCTATATCGATCGCCCCGCGCTGCTGCGAATCTCCAACGCCGCCTATCTGATCTACACCTCCGGCTCGACGGGTCGCCCGAAAGGCGTGGCGGTCACGCACGCCGGCCTCGCGGCGTTCTGTGCCGAGCAGGTCAGCAGATACGCCCTCACACCGTCGGCGCGCACACTGCATTTCGCGTCGCCGAGCTTCGACGCCTCGGTGCTCGAACTGCTGCTGGCGATCGGCGCGGCGGCCACCATGGTTATCGTGCCGCCGACCGTGTACGGCGGCGCCGAGCTGGCGAGCCTCATCGCGCGGCAGCAGGTCAGCCATGCGTTCCTGACGCCCTCGGCCCTGGCCTCGCTGGAGCCGGCCGGGCTCGATCCGCTGCGCGTGGTGATCGTCGGCGGCGAAACCTGCCCCGCCCCACTGGTTCACCGCTGGGCGACGCCCGGCCGCCGCTTCTTCAACGGCTACGGCCCGACCGAGACCACCATCATGGTGTCCATCAGCTCCCCGCTGTCGCCGGACCGGCCGGTGACCATCGGGGCGGCGCTGTCGGGGATGAACTGCCGGGTGCTCGACCAGCGTCTGCGCCCGGTCGGGGTGGGAACCGCGGGCGAACTCTACGTATCCGGGCCAGGATTGGCGCGCGGCTACCACGATCGCCCCGGCCTGACGGCTCAGCGTTTTCTGGCCGACCCGCACGGTGCGCCGGGCGCTCGGATGTATCGCACCGGCGACCTCGTGCGCCGCGGCACCGACGGCGACCTCGAATACCTCGGCCGCACAGACGATCAGGTGAAGGTCCGCGGTTTCCGGATCGAGCTCGGCGAGATCGAGTCGGTGCTCGCGCTACAGCCGGGGGTGCGCGCCGCGGTCGCCGTCGACCGCAAGACCGCGGCGGGCGACACGGCTTTGGCGGCCTACGTCCAGCCGGAGCCGGACCGCGCGCTCGCGGCCGACGAGCTGGCGAACGCGCTGGCCCGCCGGCTGCCGCAGTACATGCTGCCCGCGTCGATCACCGTGATCGACCGCATACCGCTCACGCCCAACGGAAAAGCGGACCGGGCGGCGTTGCGCGCCCGCACGGTCGATCAGCTTCCCTGCCGGTCGCTGTCCGGGCCCGGCGAGGAGTTGATCGCGGAGGTCTTCGCGCGGGTGCTTGGGCAGCGTCAGTGGGGCGCGGACTCCGATTTCTTTGCCGCTGGCGGCAATTCGCTGCTCGCCACCCAGGTGGCCGCGCGGCTGAGCGAGACCTGGCAGGCCAAGATCCCGACCCGGCTGCTGTTCGACCATCCGACCGTCGGGGCGTTGGCGAAGGCGTTGCAGGCGCAGCGGTTCGACGAGGGCAGGCCCGCGCTGCTCGCCCGGCCGCGACCCGCGCGGATACCGCTGTCGCCGTCCCAGCTCCGGTTCTGGCTGCGCAATCAGTTCGACCCGGAGTCGTCGGTGGACAATATCGGCTTCGCCCTCACCATGTCCGGGGATCTCGACGTCGAGGTCCTGCGCGCGGCCTTCACCGATACCGTTGCACGCCACGAGATCCTGCGCACTACGTATCCCGCCGACGCCGCGGGGCCGCGTCAGCAGGCGGTCGAGACCGCCGAGGTCGTGGCGCGGTTCGCCGTCGAGGAGATGCCGACGGCCGAGCCCGGCGCGGTGGCCGAGCGGATTCGCGCCCTGCTCTGGCGCGGGTTCGACGTGTCGACCGAGGTGCCGCTGCGGGTTCGATTGCTGCGGACGCCAAGGGAGTACGTGCTGGTGTGCGCGGTGCACCACATCTGCGCCGACGGCTCCTCGCTCGCCCCGCTGGCGCGCGATATCGCGCTCGCCTACACCGCGCGGTCGGCGGGCACGGCTCCCGCCTGGCGGCCGCTGGAGATCCAGTACGCCGACTACGCCCTGTGGCAGCAGGAGCTGCTCGGCTCGCGCGACGACCCGAATTCCATGCTTTCCCAGCAGCTTTCCTACTGGACCACCGAGCTCGCCGGGCTGCCCGACGAGCTGGACCTGCCCGCCGATCGACCGCGGCCGAGCGTCGCGTCGCTGCGCGGGGCGGCCACCCAGCGACCGGCGCCCGCCGCCCTGCACCGCGAACTGCTCGCCGTCGCACGCGAACACAAGGCCACGCTGTTCATGGTGATGCGCTCGGCCCTGGCGGTGCTGCTGTCCCGGCTCTCCGGCAGCACCGACATCGCCATCGGCGTGCCGATGACCAATCGCGCCGAGGCGGCCCTCGACGATCTCGTCGGCATGTTCGTCAATACGACGGTCTCGCGGACCAGGATCGACCTCGGCGAGAGCTTCGCCGCCCTGCTCGATCGGACGCGCGATCGGGATCTGGTGAACTTCGCGCACTCCGAGGTGCCGTTCGAGCACGTCGTGGACGCGGTCAACCCCGTGCGCTCCCCGGGCCGACACCCGCTGTACCAGGTCGGTTTCGCGTTCCAGAACTTCGGCAAGGCCAGCCTCGAGCTCCCCGGGCTCACCTTCTCCGGGCTCGACATCGACACGCGCACGGCCAAAACGGATCTGCACATCGCGGTGGTGGACGAGCACGACGCCGACGGCGCGCCGGGTCCGATCATCATCCGGTTCAGCTACGCCACGGACCTTTTCGACGAGCCGACGGTGCGGCGATTCCTCGACGCCTACATCCGCGTCCTGCACGAGGTCGCCGCCGATCCGGCGGGCGCGGTCGGCGATATCGACCTGGTGCACCCGGACGAGCGGCGGCGGATCGAGTCCTGGTCGGCCGGAGCCGATCACGCGGTCGCCGACGAACCACTCGGCGCGGCCTTGCAGCGCAACGCCGAGGCCACGCCGGACGCCGTCGCGCTGGTCCGCGGCTCGGCGACGCTGACCTACGCGCAGCTGCGGGATCGGTGTAACCGGCTGGCGCGGTGGCTGATCGGGCAGGGCGTCGGCCCGGAGACGGTCGTGGCGGTGGCCATGCGCCGGTCCATCGATCAGGTCGTCGCGCTGTGCGCCATCGCCGAGGCGGGTGGCGCGTGGGTGCCCCTCGATCCGGACCATCCGGCCGAACGGATCGGCTACGTGCTGGAATCGGCCGCGCCGCAGTGCATCCTGACGACCAGTGCCGACTCGTTCACGGTCGCCGCGGCGCACGCCGTCGACACCCTGGACCTGACCGGGCTGGATTCCGCGCCGGTGCGCCGGGACGAGCGACTACTCCCGCTGCGCGGGGATCACCCCGCGTATGTCATCTACACCTCCGGCTCCACCGGCCGCCCCAAAGGCGTGGTGGTCAGTCACGAAGCGATCGTCAACCAACTGGAGTGGATGCTGCGCCGGTATGAAGTGACCGCCGCGGACGTCTATCTACAGAAGACCCCGGCAACCTTCGACGTATCCCTGTGGGGCTACTTCCTGCCGCTGCGCGCGGGCGCGCGGATGGTGCTGGCGGGACCGGACGAGCACCGGGATCCGGCGGCGCTGTGCGCCCTGATCTCCGAGCACAGTGTCACGCTCACCGATTTCGTGCCCACCATGCTCACCACCTTCGCCGGACACGCCACCGCCACCGAACTGGCTTCGCTGCGAGCCGTTTTCGTCATCGGCGAGGCGCTCGCGCCCGAGACCGCGCGGGCCTTCGACGCGATCTCCCGCGCGGAGGTGCACAACCTCTACGGCCCGACCGAGGCCGCCGTCAGCATGACCGAGCATCGCTTCGACCCCGCAGATCCCGCGCCCACGGTGCCGATCGGTGTGCCGGAGTGGAACTCGCGGGCCTTCGTCCTCGACGCCCGGCTGCGGCCGGTGCCCGTGGGCGCGGTCGGCGAACTCTACTTGGCCGGTGTCCAACTCGCCCGCGGCTATCGCGGCGCGACGGGGCTCACCGCGGGGCGCTTCGTCGCGAACCCGGCCGAGCGGGGCGCGCGCATGTACCGGACCGGGGACCTGGTGCGCTGGAGCACGCGCGGAACCCTGGAGTGCCTCGGACGCAGCGACTTCCAGGTGAAGGTGCGCGGGCACCGGATCGAGCTCGGCGATATCGAGACCGCGCTGCTCGCCGATCCCGCCGTGGGTCAGGCGGCGGTGGCGGTGCAGCCGTCCGACGGCGGTGATCGGCTCGTCGGGTACGTCGTCGCGGCGCCCGGCGCCGTCGCCGACCCGAATGTGCTGCGGCAGTCCGTCTCTCGCTCCTTGCCCGCCTACATGGTGCCGTCGGCGGTGGTGGTCCTCGACGCGCTGCCGACCAACACCAGCGGCAAGCTGGACCGCGCGGCGCTGCCCCAGCCGGTGTTCGCCTCGCGGGACGGCGTCGCCCCCGAGACCGAGCTGGAGCGGGCCATCGCCGAAGCCTTCGCCGAGGTCCTCGGCGTCTCACCGATCGGGGTGACCGACGACTTCTTCGAGCTCGGCGGCTCCTCGCTGATGGCTTTCACCCTGCACCAACGACTCTCGGCCCGGCTCGATCGCGCCGTGCCGATGTCGGCGCTGCTCGGCACGCCGACGGTGCGCGGGCTCGCGGCGCATCTGAGCGGTGCGCCGGTGCGGATCCGGGCGGCGACGCCGGGCGAGGACGCCGTCCTCGAGCCCGAGATCCACGGCCGCGATTGCCTGCCCGCGCACGCGGGTGCGCCACGCGAAGTCCTGCTGACCGGTGCGACCGGCTTCCTCGGCGCGCACCTGCTCCGAGAACTGTTGCGGCGCACCGACGCACGGGTCGTGTGCCTGGTTCGCGCGGACTCCCCGCACCAGGGCACGGATCGAATCCGACAGGCCCTGCACCGGTACCGGCTGTGGGACGACACCCTCGCGGCCCGGATCGTCGCCGTGCCAGGCGATCTCGGCGCGCCGCGGCTGGGATTGTCCGACGCCGACTACGACCGCCTGACCGACAGCGTCGATGTCGTCCTGCACAACGGCGCGCGGGTCAATCACATCGATCCGTACGCCCGGCTGCGCGCCGCCAATGTCGAGGGCACCCGGGACGTGCTCCGGCTGGCGACGACGCGACGGCTCAAGCCGGTGCATTTCGTCTCCACCCTGGGCGCCACCGTTCCCACGACGGCGGTGCCGGGGGTGATCGAGGAGAGTGTTCGGCTCCGCGTCGACCAACTGCCGGACAACGGTTACGTCACCTCCAAATGGGCTGCGGAGCAACTGGTTCGGCAGGCCGGCGAACGCGGCGTCCCCATCGGCGTCTACCGCCCGGGAACCATCTGCGGCGACCCGAACGTGGGCGTGAACAGCGCCGGCGACTCGTTCTGGAACATGATCCGCGCCGCCGCGATCCTGGGGCTCGCCCCGGACGTCGGCGACGCGGCGGTCTCCCTCGTGCCGGTCACCTACGTGGCCCGCGCGATCGTCGATCTCGTCGTCCTGCCACGGTCGGAGACCGTGTACCACCTGGTCAACAAGGCTTCGGTGACGGTGGGCGACATCTTCACATGCCTGCGCTATCACGGCCTGCCGGTGACCATCGCCCCGCTCGACAGGGTGCGCGCGGCCCTCGCCGAGGAGTCTCGGCGCCGCAATGCCGCCGGCGACGACTCCCTGGTCCGCGCGGCACTGCTGAGCGAGAACTACCTGGGCTCAGGGCATCTCGACTGGAGCGACGCGCACACCCGAGAAGCCCTCGCCGACACCGGAATCGAGTGCCCGCCGATCACCGAGGCGGCACTCGACGCGTACATCCGGGAGTTCATCACCTCCGGCTTCCTGCCGTCGGGGCCCACTCCCGGTGCGGTGCTGCGCCCCGCCGACGCGGGTTGAGCACTGCGCCGGAGTCACTTCGACACCGGCCGGCGCTACGCCGGACGAAACCGCACGTGCTGCCCCGGCCGCAACTGCGCGAGCAGATCGACATCGGCCGTGACGACGGCCCCGATCACCGGATACCCGCCGGTGATCGGGTGATCGGCGAGGAACACCACCGGCTCGCCGCTCGGCTGCACCTGGATGGCGCCGAGCGGCATGCCCTCGGTCGGCAGTTCCTTGTCGTTGATCCGGGTCAGCGGCGCCTCGTCGCCGGCGCGCGACAACCGCACGCCGACGCGGTCGGCCCGGTCGGTCATCTCCCAGACACCCGCGAACAGTGACCGCGGCTCGGTGAACCAGTCGTCGCGCGGCCCAAGCAGCACCCGCGCGGTGACCACGCCTGTATTCATCGAACGGACCGGCGCCACAGCGACATTCGGCCACGGATAGCCCTCCGCCGCGCCGACGCCGAGTTCCGCGCCCTCGGTCAGCGGCTCCGGCCCGAGCCCCGCGAGGGTGTCCCTGCTGCGGGAGCCGAGCACCTCCTCGACGGCGATGCCGCCGCGCACCGCGACGTAGGTGCGCAGCCCGGCGGCGGCCATGCCCAGCTTCAACCGCTGCCCGGCGTGCAGGGCGAGCACCGAGGCGGTGGCCTGGGCGACGCCGTCCACGGTGATCGGCGCGTCGGCGCCGGTGACCGCGAGCAGCACCGGCGCGTCGGCCACGAGTTCCAGTCCGCCGAGCAGGGTTTCGATGCCCGCGGCGTCCTCGGGGTTGCCGACCAATCGATTCGCCAGCTTCAGGGAACCACGGTCGGCCGCACCGGAGACGCCGACGCCGACCGAGAACCAGCCGGGCCGGCCGAGGTCCTGGATGGTGCTGAGCGGACCGGCATTCAGGACGCGCAGGGTCGCGCGCCGCGTCGGGCTCATTCGCTCGCCTCCTCGGTGAACCGGACCAGGGTGCCGGGGCGCAGCAGGGACGGCTCGGCTCGGCCGAGGTCCCACATCTGGACGTCGGTGGTGCCGATGAGCTGCCAGCCGCCGGGGGAACGTCGAGGATAGACGGCGCTGTACCCGTCGGCCAAGGCGACCGAGCCCGCGGGCACCGAGGTTCGCGACTGCGCGCGGCGCGGCACGGCCAAACCGGAGTCGCTCGCCTCCAGATACCCGAAGCCAGGCGCGAATCCGAGGAAGGAGCATCGCCACACGGCGCCGGTGTGCGCGGCGATCACCGCGCGCACCGACATACCGAGCTGTGCCGCAACGGCTTCGAGGTCCGGCCCGTCATACCGGACCGGGACGACGCGCACGGCGTCGGGCTCCGGCTCCGCCGGTCCCGCACCGCGCGTCCGCCGGAATAGTTGCCGCAGAGCGTCTTCCACGGCCCGGCGGTCGGCCGTCTCGGCCATGGTGACCAGGACCGTCTGCGCGGCGGGCAGCACATCGTCGACGCCCGACGGCACTTCCCGCCGGAGCAGGTCGATGAACGCGACCAGGTCGGCGTGCTCGTCGGGCGCGACGAGCACCGAACGGTCCCCTGCGGGCAGGATCCGCAGCGGCGGCGCGGGCACGGTGATCGCGGACATCGACCCTCCTTCAGGCCAGTTCGCGGCCGCGGGTCTCCGGCAGGCCGAACAGCGCGATCACGGCGAGGACGTAGCCGAAGGCGCCGAACATCATGGCGCCGGCCAGGCCGAGCGTCGTGGAGGCCAAAAACCCGACCACGGTGGGGAATATCGCGCCGACGCCGCGGCCGAAGTTGTAGGTGAAGCCCTGCCCGGTGCCGCGGGAGGCGGTCGGGTACAGCTCGGAGAGGAACGAGCCGAAGCTGGAAAAGATGGCGGCGGTGCAGAATCCGAGCGGGAAGCCGAGGATCAGCACCGTGGTGTCGGCCCCCTCCGGCACCTGGATGTAGGCGATCATGAACGCGACCGACAACGCGGCGAACAGCTGGATGGTGCGCTTGCGCCCGATGCGGTCGGCCAGGATGCCGCCGGTGACGTACCCCAGGAACGCGCCGCCGATCAGCATGAACAGATATCCGCCGGTGCCAACGACATTCAGGTGCCGACTCTTCTTCAGGTAGGTCGGCAGCCACGTGGCGAGGGTGTAGTAGCCGCCCTGGACGCCGGTGGCGAGCAGCGAGGCGAACAGCGTGGTGGGCAGCAGGTCGCGCCGGAAGATCGACGCGAAAGATCCCGCCCGCTTGCCCGCCGATTCCCGCCGCTGCGTGACGCTTTCGGAGTCGGTCAGGTTGCGCCGGACCCAGATGATCAGCAACGCGGGCAGCGCGCCGGTCCAGAACAGCACCCGCCAGGCCAGATCCTCACTGATGAACTGGAACACCAAGGTGTAGACCAGAACGGCCAGGCCCCAGCCGACCGCCCACGCGCTCTGCACGTAGGCCACCGTCCGGCCTCGGTATTTGGTCTGCGCGTACTCGGCGACCAGGATCGCGCCGGCCGCCCACTCACCGCCGAAGCCGAGGCCCTGGAACGCCCGGAACACCAGCAGCGTCTCGAAGTTGGGCGCGAAGCCGCACAGCACCGTGAACAAGGTGTAGGTGGCGACGGTGAGTTGCAGGGTACGCACCCGCCCGATCTTGTCGGCGAGCACGCCGGCCAGCGCGCCGCCGAGCGCGGACACCAGCAGCGTCACCGTGGTGAGCAGGCCGGCCTTGCCCGAACTGATGACGAAATACGACGAGATGGCGCCGAGCGCCAGGGGAAGAACCTGGAAATCGTAGGCGTCCAGGCCGTAGCCGCCGAAGGCGCCGAGGAAGGCCTTTTTGCCTTTGGCACTCAGGGTGCGGAACCAGTCGAACGGTTGTGCTTTTTCGGCCGGATCCACCGGAAGGTCTGTGGAAAGGCTCATGGCTGCCTCGCAATGCTCGAGCTCAGGAGAGCGACGTACGTCACAGTAGCGTACGGATCGTTGAACGATTCTGCAATCCTAAAGTCGGATCGTCGGCTGGACGTGCGATTCCTGAGCTATGCTCGAACGGCAAAGCCACTGGTCCGCGGAGGTTGGGATGACGACACCGGTAGATCCCGTCTACACGGCACTTTCCGAACAGAAGGGTCTGCTCGCCCGGTCCAGTCGCAGTTCGCAGACCGCCGACATCTTGCGCGCAAGCATCCTGGACGGATCGCTGCGCCCCGGCACGCGCTTGTCCGAGCCGGATATCTGTGCGGCACTGGGGGTTTCGCGCAATACCCTGCGGGAGGCGTTCCGCTCGCTGATCGAGGAGCGCCTCGTCACCCACGAACTCAATCGCGGTGCGTTCGTGCGCATTCCGACCTCGGACGACGTCGCCGAGCTCTATCAGTGCCGCCGGGTGGTCGAGGGCGCGGCGGTGCGCGGATTCGACCGGGCCGATCGGGACGCGGACGAGCTCGCCGCCGCCCTCGACCGAGCGGATGCCTTTGCACGGGAGCAGGATTGGACCGGCGTCGGCACGGCCGACATCGACTTCCACAAGGCGATCGCCGCGCTCAATCGGAGCAGGCGGCTCGACCAGATGATGTCGAGCGTGTGGAACGAGCTGCGACTGGTCTTCCATGTGATGGCCGACCCGCTCACCTTCCACGAGCCCTACCTCGCCCGCAACCACGAGATCTACGAGGCGATGATCGACGGCCGCAGCGCCGAGGCGGAGAAGATGCTCGCCGACTACCTCCTCGACGCCGAGTCCCACATCCGCGCCGCGTACGCCCAGATCGTCGCCTGAAGGCGGTCTCCGCGCGCTCGACCGATGCGGAACTGACCAGTCGGTCGTAGGATGAATTCCGTTATCGCTCTACCCCTATCGACAGCAGCGCAATCGCCACGTCGGCAAGCGGGTCGTGTGCTCGGTCACCGGGTCTGCTTGCCGCACAGGTCATTCAAGGACTTCGAGGAGAGCATCATGCGTACCGAAGGTGACACCTGGGACATCGTCAGCAGCGTCGGGATGACCGCGCTCCAAGTCGCGGCAGGCCGGGCCGTCGAGGCGCAGCAGCCCGACGCCCTCGTCCGCGACGAATTCGCCGCGCTCTTCGTCGCGGCGGCGGGCGACCCGGACACGATCCGGCTCGTCAACGAGCCCGAGCAGTGGGACGAGCATCCATTGACCACGGGTTTCCTCGGTCTTCGCAGCAAGTTCTTCGACGACCTGTTCCGCGACGCGGCCGCGGACGGGGTACGACAGGCGGTGATCCTGGCCGCCGGGCTGGACGCGCGAGCCTACCGCCTCGACTGGCCAGCGGGCTCGGTCGTGTACGAGATCGACCAGCCGAAGGTGCTCGAGTTCAAAGGCCGGGTGCTCGACGAGGCGGGCGCCGCGCCGCGGGCCGACCGCCGCCCGGTCGCGGTCGACCTGCGCGACGACTGGCCGCGCGCGCTCACCGAGGCGGGTTTCGATCCGGCGGTGCCGACGGTGTGGTCGGCCGAGGGTCTGCTGATGTATCTGCCCGGCGCCGCGCAGGACGCGCTGTTCGCCAGGGTCGATCGGCTCTCCGCGCCCGGCAGCAGGCTCGCCGCCGACACCGTCGCCGGCGACATGGACTTCGAACGGATCCGCGACTTCCACGCGGAACACCCCACGCCCTTCGCGAATATCGACATCTCCTCGCTGCTGTACACCGACGACCGCGCGGATCCGGCCGAGTGGCTGACCGGCCAGGGGTGGCGCGCGGACACCCTACCGGCCGAGGGTCTGGCCGAGCGTTACGACCGGCCGCTGACCGAGGTGCTCGAGCCGTTCGCCCAGATGTTCAGCGGCATAAGGTATTTGACTGCGGTGAAGCCATCCTGAGCGAACGGACACGCGGGGCCGCCCTGGGCGCCCCCCAGAATTCACGCCCTGTTCGCGATCAAGGTGGCGGCCAAAGTGGCCGCGCCCGGGCCGCTCAGCTGCGAGGCCGCCGCGGTGCGGCCCGTGGCGAGCATCAGCAACGCGCCCGCGGTGCCCTCCACGAGCAGGCCGTCGCCCGCCGACCACTCGATATCGGTTGCCACCAAACGATATCCGGACAGGCGCTCGGCGATGCCGAACCGGTCGGCGGTCGCCCACACCCGCTCCAGGGACGCGCGCGCCGGGAGGGACGGCATCTCGCGGACCGCGCCGAGCGGGATCGCGATGTCCTGGACGTGCACCAGCATGTCGAGCAGCCGGTCGGTGGGGACGGTGCCCATCGGGAAGAAGCGCGACGGCACGCTGGCGCGTAGCTCCGCGTGCAGCTGGCGGGTGCCGGTGCGGTCCGCGTGCCGAATGGCGGTGTCGCGCAACGCCCGGTGCACGCTGCCGCGGGCGCGCACCAGGTTGACCAGAATCCAGCCGAGATTCGCGCGCGTGCACACCACCACGTGTGCGACCACGTCACGCACCCGCCAGTCCGCACAGAGGGATTGGCGGTCCCACTCCGCCTCGGTGCGGTCGGCGAGCAGTTCGGCCATGATCGCGCGCTCCGCGGCGACGGCGCGCCAGGTTTGCTCGGTCGTCATGGATTCGATCTGGTTCACGGTTCGACCCCTATCGTCAGAAGTTCCCACTACCGTAGGAACTCCACCCGAGTGGAGGTGCAAGCAGTTGTGACCGAGGACACACTTGGCGTCACGGTGAGCATCGGGGAGTTGTCGCGCCGCACCGGCGTACCCGTCCGGACCATCCGGTTCTATTGCGACAACGGCATTCTGGAGTCGCGGCGGAGCGGGGGCGGCCATCGGACCTTCTTCCCCGCCGCGGTCGACCGGCTGCTGCTGGTGCGCCGGCTGCGTGCCATGGGTTTGCCACTGGCCGCGATCAGCAATGTGCTCGACGGCAAGGAGACGATCGCCGAGGCCGCGGCCGCCGAACGCGCGGCCATCGACGCCGAGCTGGAGGCGCTGCGGTGGCGACGGGCCGCGCTGGCCGCCATCGAGAACGCGCCGCCCGACGAGCGCGCGGGCCGGCTGAAACTGCTTGCGGCCGTGCATGATCGCAGCGCGGTCATCGACAGCGTCGTCGCGTTCTGGCGACCCATTCTGCGTCCGCTGCCGCCGGAGGAGTTCGACTCGTTCATCGACATGAACGTGCCGCCGCTGCCGAACGAGCCCGCGCCCGACCAGGTCGTCGCCTACGCCGAGCTCGCAACCATGACCACCGACCCGCAGGTCAAAACGGCCATGACACACCAGATCTGGCGCTCGGACGGGAGCCGGATCAGCGATCGCCGCACCTTCGTGACGGCCGTGGCGAGCGCGTTCGAGGTCGCGGCGCCGGTCGTCGCCGCCCACGAAAGTCCCCGTCCCGGAGTGGAACTCGACCAGTTCGTGCACGCGCACGCCGCCGCGCGGAAGGAACGCGACACCCATCACTTCCGCCGCAGCCTGCTCGCCACCGGTACGACCGACACCGATCCCCGGATCCACCGATTCTGGCGGCTCACCGCCGACATCACCGGCAGCGAGACCACCGTGGGCGCCATCCACTACTGGCTGCTGGACGCGCTTCGGCAGACGGTGTGAGCGTTTCGAGTCCGCGGTTGTTCATCGTGACCTGCTCGGGCGCGAGACGCGGTGGTCAAGCAACTACCGCGAGCAGCATCGTCGCCGCCTCGATGAGTTCCGGGTCGCCGATCGAATCAGCGCGCTGACGCGCACTCTCGACGCTGATCCCACGACTTGCCAACCGCCACAATGTGTCCTGATCCATCCGCACAGTGGCGGCGGGCTCCTCGACGTCCGCGCCGACGAGTTCCCACTTCGCCCCGTCGGACACCGCAGCCCATCGACCGCCCGCAGGCCCGGTGACATCGAACCGCACAGCTGTTCCCGCCGGCCGCGCTCGGTCACCCAGGGCGACCGGCAATGCGTGCAGCAAGGTGACGAGTACCGGCCGCACCATCGAGACATCGTCCGCCCCCGGCCGAGACACCGCGTCACGAATCTGCTGCTGATGCATCCAGAACTCGGTGTACTCCCGGGCAAGATCGAGCCAGGCCGGACTGGTACCCGACCCTGCCCACGACACATCCAAATAGGCGGCCCCCGCGAGATCCGTTGCCGCCCACACCCGATCGAGCTCCGGCCCGAGATGCTCCAGCAGTTCGATCATCAACCGGGGACTGCACTGCCGCAGCCCCCGAACGAACTCCCCGTTCACCCGCCCCAAATAAACCGGCAGAGTCTCCCCCACCTCGAACCCCGCACCCCCGTACCCATCCCGCCCACCAGAGATCCGCCGCACATAGTCATTGAGAACATGCGCCGTCACATCATGAACATCCCACCCAGGACACACGGTAGGCCGCCCCCAGTCCCCCTCCTCCAGCGACCGAAGGAGCCCCAACAGCTCCTCCCGCTCCCGAGGAAACAGTGCCCGAGCATCAATAGGAATCACACCCCCAGTCAATATCCCCCACCCCCACCCCGCCACCCAATTCCCCGCCCGGCCGTTAGTCACGCAGGAAACTCGGACGATCCAAGTCGTCGTTCCTGCATGCAAGGCATCCCCAGCGCGGTGCATCGGGCCAGACAACGCAGCCACCCAGGCGTGTCCGAGGCGCGCGGTCCGTGGCATGTGCGAGTGCGACTTGATCGCGACCGCCTATTCTGGATGTGTACTATCCAAGATATGCAGATGGGTCAAGGTGTGGAGTGGGCGATTCACAGTTGCCTCAACCTCGCCTGGGTCGAGCCCGGGGAGGCTTGTTCGGCGGCGCAGCTCGCCGCCTTCTTCGCCCTGCCTGCGCCATACCTGAACAAGCAGTTGCAGGCGCTGGTGCGGGCGGGGATTCTCACCTCGACCTCGGGGCCGCGCGGCGGATTCCGGTTGGCGCGCGACCCGGACACGATCTCACTGCTCGATATCGTGACCGCGATCGAGGGCGCGCAGGAGGCGTTCCGATGCCAGCAGCTGCTGAAGAACACGCCGGGCGCCCGCAAGGATGTCGACTACCGCAAGGAATGCCTTGTCGCACAAGCGATGCGGCAGGCGGAGCTGGCATGGCGCCGGTCGCTGGCCGGGCAGACCATCGGTGACATCAAGACCGATGTCGAGAAGCGCGTTCCCGATACGCCCGAACTGACCCGAAGCCGGCTCGCCGAGCTGAGGTAAATCCCCCCGGCCCCACGACGGGGCTCGTTCACCCTGGATTCTGGATATTAGATATCAAGAAAGGCTGGAAACATGGAAGCGCGGATGCCCAACGTGTACAAGCTCGCCCGGGGCGGCTACCTCGGGCTGAAGGCCGTCGAGGACTCCCTCGCCGACAGTCGGCTGCCCCGAAACCTCTTGGAACTGCTACGAATTCGGGCCAGCCAGATCAACGGATGCTCGGTGTGCACCGACTTGCACTCGCATCGGGCACGCAAGGAAGGAGAGAGTGACGAGCGGCTGTGGTCCGTCGCGGCGTGGCGCGATACACCGTTCTTCTCCGACACCGAACGCGCGGCTCTGGCGTTGACCGAGGAGATGACCCGGGTCGCGGACGGTTCCGGCGGCGTCCCCGACGACGTGTGGAGGCAGGCCGCCGAGCACTTCGCCGAGGAGGACCTGGCCGCGCTCGTCATGGCCATCGCCTCGGTGAACGCCTGGAACCGAATCAATATCGCCACACGTCTGGTCGCCGGCAACTTCCGCTGACCCGCTACCGGCAGGCACGCGGCCCGCACAGTCACGGCGCGGGCCGCGTGCCCGTCACGTCGATGTGCAGCCGTGCCGGAATAAGTCTTCGCGCGTCCTCCACCTCGAGGTTACCGTATTCGATCACCGTCTCGCCAGATCGCACAGACCATGCGGCAACCGGCCGATCACCGAATACGCTTGCGGGACATACACATCCGTCGTCCCCTGACAGCACACCGCGTGTCACGGGGGTGGTTGGCCAGGGGCGTACTGCTTGACGATCCACCGGCAGATCGCTTCCACCACGTAAGCCCGCTCGGCATCGTCGAGCGCGCGTCCGGCGGGAATGCCATGCCAGCGCGCCAGGCAGGTGCGGCAGCATGTCGCGGTGGCGTGCTGAGCGACGAAGACGGGATGCCCGCGGTATGGCGTCTGCCGGCCGTCATTGAGCGGTTCGGCCGGAGCGAGCCTGCGGGCGATCAGGTCTTCGGCGTGCTTGCGGACGGTCGTGATCCCGCGCAGGTCGACCACCGCCCGGTCCCGGCCGCGGAGCCGGAACTTGGCGCGGAAATGGTGCTGACCGATACGGTCGAGCCGGTCGTCGAGTTCGTCGGTCATGGGTCCGAGATCGGCTCGGGTGCGGTGGGCGGGCGGTGCGCCGGCAACGCTAGCGACGATGACCGACCCGCTCGAACGGCACCACTCGGGCATCCTCCGGCGGCGACCGGCGTCGCTCTGATCGTCACGAAACCGACGCTACCAGCAAGGAACATCGCTGGTGACCGGCGGCCTCAGCCGACGACGCCGCCATGCCAGGAGGGCTACACGGCCCCGAACGACTGTCACGCGGCCACGAGCAGCATGCCTCGTTTCGCCCGGGAAGCGGAGGCTACTTGCGCACCATGTAGCGCAGATGGAGGACGCCGGGGTCTTCCAGCACGCGCACCAGGTCGAGTTCGGTGTGCTCGGCGGGTAGCCCGTCGAACAGGCGCCGGCCTCGGCCGAGCAGCACCGGCTGGAGCTGGATCTCGATCATGTCGAGAACACCGGCCTTCAGAGCTTCTTGGCCGGTGTAGGCGCCGTGCATCATCACGTCACGGCCGCCCGCGGCCCGCTTCGCCTGTGCCACACAGGAAGCGATGCCATCGGTGACGTATCGCACGCGCTCGTAGGGGTTTTCGGCCGGGGGCTGGTGCGTCGGCACGAAGATCGGCACCCCGTTGTGGTGATCCCCGCCCCAGTAACCCGCGAAATCCCCGGTTCGCTTGCCGGTGATCAGGGCGCCGGTCGCCATGGCCTCGTCGAACACCAGTCGGCTGTGCGGATGTACGGGGCGGATCGCGTCGAGCCCTTCCGCGTCCGGGTCGGCCCCACCGCCGAGCCAGCTCATCAGCCGCATCCCATCGGTGCCAGCGGGGTTCTCGGCGTTGTCGTCCGGGCCGGTGATGAACCCGTCGAGCGACATGGCCATGGTCAAGAAAACTCTCGACATTCCTCTTCTACTCTCCGCCACCGCATCGCATACGTCGGGTGGTGACTGTGCGAGAGAGGTTAGCTCATCGACTACTTCTCGACTGCTGGAATGTCACCGGCTGCCACCTACGCATGCTGCGCCTCGGACAGATGTGGAGCTGTTGTGAAGTTCTTGTGGTGGTACCCGAAATCGCCCGCGTGCGTTGCTATGTTGTATCCATCGGCGTCTGGCTGGGACATGACGGACGCGCACACCATTCGGGTTGATGCACAAGGCAATTGGAGTTCTCCACCATGCGTACGCAGAGCGATGTCGCAACACTCGGCCGCGGGGCGGTTCGCGGACTCGGCGTCGGCGCGCTCGGCGCACTCGGCGTGTTCGCCACGGTCGCACTGTACTTCCACGATGGGGGGTCCAAGGATCATACGTCGCTCGAGGTCGGCGACTGCTGGGACTACAGCACCCGGTTCGAAGAGAGCGTGCACGTAAAGCCTTGTTCGGAACCACATTACGGCGAAGTGATCCTCAGCGCTCAATGGTCCGGCACCACTGTGCGCGCGAACTTCTGCGAACAGCAGCTGAGCGTAATCCTCGCGAAGAACCGCGATGTGAGCCCCTACAGCGTCCCCACCAACACCATCCTGTGCGCGGTGACCTCGACCGATCACGCCGACACCCGAATCGGCGGCCTCACCGGCAAGGTCGATCGCTGACCCATATGCACTCCCACCGAGCAGCCAACGCCTGACAACCGTTCGCGAGATGTCAGATCCTGTGCGGGCTCACCGAACCCGCGCACTCCCGACGGCGGGTGCCGCGTGATCGGAGCGCGGCAGAGCACGCGTAACGATAGCGGCGGCCCCGGTCGCGACGATCATGCAGACGAGAATGATGATCGTCATGGCGACGCCCGGGTGACTGCGGGCGCCGACTCCCGTCACCGGAGCAAGAATGCCACCGATGACGAACTGCCCGACACCCATCAGCGCCGACGCACTACCCGCGATATCCGGGTAACGATTCATGGCCAAGGCCATGCTGTGCGGAAGGATGCCGCCGACGCTGGAGATGAGCAGAAACAGCCCGAAAAGCAGCAGCGGCAAGCCTAGGTCGGCCAGCACGGCAAGGGCGCTCCCCACAGCTCCGGCCAACCCGACGAACGTGGCGGAGGCGAGCAGCGTCCCGAGCGGCACCCGACGGCTGAGTCGCACACTGACCTGACTGACCAACAACATCCCGAAGGCGTTGATCCCCAACACGACTCCGAACATTCGCGGGCTGAGCCCATACCCCTGCTGGAGCACGAACGCGCTGCCGGAGATATAGGCGAACATCGCCGCGAAGGTGAAACCCGCGGTGACGGCGTAGCCGAGAAAGTCCGGATCGGTCAGCAGCCGCCGATACTGCCGGAGACTGCCCGCTACCCCACCGGATCGACGCCGCGCGGGCGGCAAGGTCTCGGGAAGCCAGCGCAGGCAGGCGCACAGCAGCACGACGCCGAGCGCGGCGATCATCCCGAACAACCCGCGCCAGTGCGTGATCGGCAGCAGCTCGGCCCCGACCAGCGGCGCGAGGGCCGGAGACACCCCGACGACCAGCAGGAGCATCGACAGGATGCGCGCCATGGCCGGACCGGCGGCGATATCGCGCACCGCCGCCCGGCCGATGACCATCCCGCCGGCCGCGGCGACGGCTTGCACCGCGCGTAACGCGATGAGCACCACCAGGTTCGGCGCGACCATGCACGCGAGCGAGGCGACCGTGTACACGACGACACAGACGAGTAGCGGAGCGCGCCGCCCGTAGGCGTCCGACAGCGGACCGAGCACCAACTGCCCGAGCGCCATGCCGATGATGGACGCGGTGAGCGTGGCCTGCACACCGCTGGCGTTCGTGTGCAGATCCGCCGTCATGGCCGGCAGCGCGGGCAGGTAGATGTCGATCGCGAACGGGCCGATGGCGGCCAGCCCGCCGAGCACTATCAGAAAGGCGAGCGAAGGCCGGGCGAGTGCGGTGGTCATAGTTCAATGTCCCTGTGCGATAAGTGGTACGCCCGCCCGCGGCGTATATACCCCGCGGGCGGGCGCGCTGCGACCCCTAGGACTGACTGCCGGCCAGCATCTCCGTCAGGTGATCGGCGATGGCGACCACGGTCGGCTGCTGCCAGAACACGGTGGCCTGCAGCTTGTGACCGAACCGCTTCTCCAGCTTCTTGCGGATCGTCACCGTCATCACCGAGTCGAGGCCCTGTTCGAGCAGCGGACGCCGCGGATGCAGGTCACTCGTTGCGGGCAAACGCATTTCGGCCGCGATGGTGCCGGTCACCTCCGCCGAGATCACCTCGCGCAACCGCTCGGGGGTCAGGCCGGTGAGCGAGAGCCCCGGCCCGGCCACCGCGCTCGACGCGGGATCGTCCTCGGCCGGACGGTCGATGATCGGATACACCATGCCGGTCACCCGCGCCACCACGGTGCCGTCGAGCTCGGCGATGAGCCCGTCGACGGTGTCGACGCGGTCCTTGTCCAACGCGACCTGGATGAGCGCCTCGGCCGGCGGGGCGCCCGTGATCGCCACGTGCTCGATCCGAACGACCATGCGCAGCACCGGATCTCCGGCGAAAGCCGCCGGTGCGATGGACATCACGGCATCGAGCAGCGGCGCCCAGGTGCTGCTGGATGCCGTGGCTACGCGGGTGCGCACCACATCGATCCCGTACTGCAGTTCCTCGACGGTCCACTCGAACCCGGTCTCCGGCACGCCGACGGCCGCCAGCCGCTGCCGGATCAGCCGCGGATCGACGGGCAGAAGTCGTTGCGCCGCAGGGTCGCCCAGACTCGAAGGCAAGGGCGTGCGCTCGGCCACCGTCGCCGCCTGCGCGTGGATCAGCCAGGCTGGGTCATCCGCGGGATCCTCGGCGGGCGTGCGCGAGGCGATGCGCAGCTCGCCCCGGTCCGGGTCGCCGACGACCTGGATCTCGCGGCTGCCGTCGGTGAGCAGCGGGTGCCGCATCTCGACGGCGGTCAGCTCGGCCTGCTGCCCGGCCTGCCGGAAGGTCTCGACAAGCACTGCGGCAGGGACGATCTCGGCTCCGTTCAGCGCGTGGCTGCCCGGGTAGGGACGGTTGTCGTCCGTCAGCACCGAGCGCCAGACCCGTAGCTCGCTGCCCGCGATGCCGGTCGGCGTGCCGAGCAGCGTGTGCGAGTCCACGTCGTGACCCGGTCCGGGCACCCGTCCGGCGGGTCCGGGCGCGTGCCACAGCCTGCGCCCCTGCCAGGCGTAGACGGGCAGATCGACCAGGTGGCCGGTCGGCTGCAACCGGGCCCAGTCGACCGACATGCCGCGGCAGTGCACGGCGCCGAGCGCGGCCAGGAACGTCTGCCGCTCAGGCAGATCCCGGCGCAGCGTGGTCCCGACGAACACGTCCTCGACCTCGCTCTCGCCGACCGTCTCCCGGATCGAGTGCGCCACCACCGGATGCGGCGAGACCTCGAGGAAGTCGCGGAAACCGTCGGCCAGCGCGGCCTCGACCGCCGCGGTCAGCCGAACGGGGTTGCGCAGGTTGGCGACCCAGTACTGCTCGTCCGTCGCGGGTTCGGATCTGGCGTCGGGCAGCGCGGTCGAGTACATCCGCACCGCGTGCGGCCGATAGTCCAGTGTCGCTCCGGCAGCGGCCAATTCGGCGAGCAACGGGTCCATGTGCGGGCTGTGGAAGGCGACATCGGAGGCGACCCGGCGGACGCCGACGCCGTCGGCGGGCCAGCGCTCGATCACCTCCTCGATCGCCGCGGGATCACCGGACAGCACGCACTGCAGCGGCGAGGAGGCGATCGCGGCGACGAGATCCGTTCGGCCGCTGAGCCGCTCGGCCGCCTCGTGCAACGGCATCGTCGCCATCACCATCGCGCCCTGCCCCGCCACCCGGCGCAGCAGGATCGAGCGACGGCAGATCAGCCGGGCGCCATCCTCGAGCGACAGCGCGCCGCTGGCGACCGCGGCGGCGATCTCGCCGACCGAGTGGCCGATGACGGCGGCGGGCGTCACGCCGTAGGACCGCCACACCGCGGCGAGGCCGACCTGCATCACGAAGATCATGGTCTGGATCCGGTCCACACCGTCGACCTGGTCGTCGATCAAAACCTGTCGCGGCGAGAACCCGATCTCCTCCAGGAAGATCGGCTCGATGGTGTCGACCACCGCTGCGAACTCCGGCTCCCCCAACATATCTCGGCCCATGCCGCGCCACTGCGACCCGTGCCCGGAGAAGACCCACACCGGTCCCTGCCCGGGTACGGCGACACCGGTCGCCACGCCCGGATCCGGACGATCGGCCGCCAGCTCGCGCAGCCGCGCGATCAGCTCACCCTCGTTCCGGGCCACGACGGCGGCATTGCGGGCGAGCCGCGACCGTCGCGCGGCCAGCGTGTGGCCGACCGACGCCAGCGAACCAGCGTGGTCGCTCAGCCAGTCGGCGAGCCGGTCGGCGTTCGCCCGCAGGGCGGCCTCGGACGCCGCGGAGAGCGGGAACAGCCGGTCCGTATCGTCGGGCTCGGCGACGGGCTCGGCGGACGACTCCGGCGCTTGCTCCAGCACCACGTGCGCCACGGTGCCGCCGTAACCGAAGCCGGACACCCCGGCCCGGCGCGGCCCGCTGCGCTCCGGCCACCGCGTGTGCTCGGTGACCAACCGTATTTCGCCTCTGTCCCAAGGAATTTCGGGGTTGAGCTCGGTCACCAGCGGGCTGCGCGGAATCTCCGCACGATGCAGGGCCAGCACGGCCTTGATCACGCTCGCCACCCCGGCGGCCCCTTCGAGATGGCCGATATTGGCCTTGACCGAGCCGATCAGACAGGGGTCGCCGGCCGGGCGGCCCGACCCGTACACCTCGGCGAGGGCCGCCGCCTCCATCGGGTCGCCGAGCCGGGTACCGGTGCCGTGCGCCTCGACGAAATCCACACTGGCCGGGTCGATTCCGGCGTGCGCGCAGGCCCGCCGCATGACGTGCGCCTGCGCCTCGCCGCACGGCGCCATGATGCCGTTGGTCCGGCCGTCCTGGTTGACCGAGCTGCCGCGGACGAGCGCGAGCACCTGGTCGCCGTCGCGCCGCGCGTCGGCGAGCCTGCGCAGCACCACGACACCGCACCCCTCGCCGCGCCCGTACCCGTCCGCAGCGGCGTCGAACGCCTTGCTGCGCCCGTCCGGCGCGAGCGCGCCCGCCGCGTCCAGCGTGAGGGTCTGCCCCGGCGTCACCACCAGGTTGACCCCGCCGACGATGGCCACCTCGCACTCG
>NZ_BAGH01000371.1 GCF_000308715.1 Nocardia tenerifensis NBRC 101015 | reverse complement strand
GTCGGCGAGCGAGGACAGCGCGGTCAGCGGATCATCGATGGGCAGCAGCGCCTGACCGGCGATGTTGGTGATCATGTGCAGGATCGGCGCGTTCGCCGGGGAGTCGCACGCCAGGTCGCCGTCGATGCACAGCGACGCGACCCGGCCGGTGAGCGCGCCGAAGTCGGGGGCGAGGTCGCGCAGCGGTCCGATGCCGCCGCCCGCGGCGGACGCGGGCTGGGACTGCAGCGCGGCCAGCCCCGCGGCCACCGTGCCCGGCGGGGAGTCGGGGGCGAGTTGGCCTGCGGCGCCGGGGAACAGCGGTGCGCCGGGGTAACGGGTCGGGTCGGCGAGCAGGGCGACGCCCGCGACGCGGTCGGCCGCGATGCTGGACTGGCCGCGGCCGATCTCCTGGGCGAACAGCGAGGCTATGTGTGCGCCCTGTGAGTAGCCGACGAGGGCCAGCCGAGTGTTCTGGCATCGGTCGACGACGGACTGCGCCATCGCCCGCAGCTGTTGCAGTCCGCCGGTCACCGACTGCGAGTACGGGACGGCGCCGCCGGGCACCGCGCCGCCGAAGCCGGCTTCGTAGGCGAGGTAGGCCCGGTCGACCCGGCCGGGTTCGGCGGCGAGCATGGGCTCGAAGATCGTCGCCAGCATGCCGCGATCCGCTGCGGGGTCGGCCTCGGGAGAGGACTCGCCGGTGCCGGGAACGCCGATGGCGTACAGCGCCGGGCAGCGCGTCGACCGGCCGGTCGACGGCTGAGCCGCGGCCAGACTCACTCCGGCGTTCGCGGCGAGGGCCGCGCTTGCGACGATGATCCCTAGTCTCCGAATGCCTGTTCTGGAGAACAGAATTCGACGCAACATCCCACCTTCGTAGTGTCGTGGCTCGGCCTGAGGCTGGTTCTGGTCGGGAGAGTCTCCGGCGTCCGCCGGTCCGGGGTGGGCTTCGCCGCCACCCCGGACCGCGTGGGATCAGCCGCCGATCAGCGGGGTGATAACGCTCATGAGTCCCGTGGTCAGAGCGGAGACGACGCAGTTGAGGAGCTGTGCGATCATGATTTCCCTTTCATATTCCTGTGGTTGCGTGGCCGTTCGGTCGAGACTTCGGCGCGGTACACCCGACGCTCGGTCTGAAACGTCGGTACTGCTCCGCTTCGAAGGCGCCGAGCGGCGGGACCAACCCCGGTGGCTGATCCAACGCCGACAAAGCCGGGAACCGTCAGAGGCAGGCGTCGATAGTGTCTTCGTTGCCCGGATGCGTTCGGATGGAAAAAATTTCGAGCCAGTTCAAAAACGGCTGTGAGCTGGCGCAATGCCCGGGTTGGGTCGGCGGGCCGCCACGGAACGCGCTCAACGAGGGTGGCTTTGTCCTTTTGCCGACCGATGCGCTAGCGTTCCTCGTCGATCGGCTCGTGTTCTCGTGGGGCGAATGGCCCCGATCCGTCAATGGCGTATCACAGGAGCAAGTCATGTTGAGTGGTGTCTTCGATCTGGTGCACACCGTGCTCGGTCTGGTGAACAGCGTGCTCGCGGTAACGGAGAACGCCGTCGGGATTCTCACCTTCGGCATATTGGGCTAGGCGGCGAGCGCGCGGCTCCCTCGGCTCCGAAGCGAGTTCGGACGCGCCGGAGCCGCGCGCTCCCGCGTATTCCGTGCTGTTGTCGCATCCGCCGGGGATCTCCGGCACTTGGTCGAGGAGTTTTCCTGTGACACGTCTGTGCAACACATTGGCGGCCGCGGTGGTGCTGGCCGTCGTCCTCTACTGTGCGGGAACGGATTCCGTGGCCTTCTGGCGAGCCGACGCCGTCGGCTCGAACTGGCTCGATCCGGACGAAGGCGCGGAACAGGTCGGCCGGGTAGGCGGATTCCGTTGGTAGCCAAAGTTATTCCAATGCTGCCCGGCGGGCGCGGCACCGTGGTGCTGGCGGTGACCGACACCACCCGCGCACTGCTCGCCCAGGCGCACGCGCGGGCGTGCGGCGCCGCCGACCGCGCGAGCGTGGCGGCCAAGCGAGCGGTGAACCGGGAGAAGGCCGTCGACCATGTCGCGCGCGCCCACGACTCCGCGCGCGCCGTCGCGACCGCGAACACGACCCGCGACGCGGCGTGGCACGCCTACGTCGCCGCCAACCACGCGACCAGAGCGACCTTCTACGCGGTCGCCGCCGCCGACGCGGCGGTGACCGTTCAGGACGCGGCCGCCGCCGCGCTCGCCGCGGCCAAGGCCGCCGCCTTCGCGCCGGATGATGTCGCGATCGCCGACACCGCCGCGGCGGCCGAGGAGGCGGCCATCGTTGCCAGCAACGGGGCATACGGCGCCCCGCCGACCGTGCCGATTCCCCGGATCGGTCATCGATTGTCCGTCAACTAGCTCGGCGAACGAGCCCGGCCGCCGCTCCGCACTCGCCGCTGCGACCTGGGGTTGACCAAAGTTCAGCAATTCTTCGGTTAAGTTCTCGGTTTATGCGCAGATGGACTGGGCGTGCCGCGCTAGCGCTCGCTATCTCGATGACCGCGCCGCTGCTACCCGGCGTGAGTGCCGCCGCCCCGCCGGAGCCGGTGACGGGAGTCGCCGCGCTCGGGCCTGACTTCCTATGGGGCGTAGCGGCGTCCGGCTTCCAGTCGGAGGGGCACGCGCCGCCGTCGGGCCGGGCCTCGCAGGACAACCACGCGCCCGACAGCAACTGGGTGCGCTACATCGAGCACCACCCGGAGTTCGACAGGTACCAGGGCTCGATCGACTTCTACGATCGCTACGCCGCCGATATCGACCTCGCGAAATCGCTGGGCGTCAAGGTGTTCCGGATCGGCATCGAGTGGGCGCGGCTACAGCCGACGAGCAGACTCGAGTGGGACGCCGACGGATTCCGCTTCTACGACAAGGTGATCGCCAAGATCATCAATGCCGGCCTGCGCCCGATGCTCACCCTCGACCACTGGGTGTATCCGGGCTGGGCCTACGACGGCGCCTTCCACGGACCGCACTCCGACAGCCCGGACACCGGCTGGGACAACCCGGAGATGCCGGCCGCCTGGCTGACCAACATGCGCAAGGTGGTCGACCGTTACGCGCAGCGAAATCCGCTGTGGGTCACCATCAACGAGCCCGTCGCCTACATCATGCACGAGGTGCGCAACAACGCCACCGATCAGGGGCGCATGGAAGATCTCGTGGCCGAAGCGCACAACAATATCTACGACTACATCCATCGGGTGCGGCCCGACGCGCAGGTGACCAGCAATATCGGCTACGTCGCGGGCATCGACGACCAGGTCAACGGCGGTCTGTTCGCCAAGATCGGGGACCGGCTCGACTACATCGGTGTCGACTACTACTTCGCCTACGAACCGCCGGCCTCGAGCCCACCGGCGACCGTGCGCTCCATCGCGGCCGTCGGGTCGCCGGGCATGTGGAACCTGCCCATCCGGACCGAAGGCATCTACTACGCGGTGAAGCGCTACGCCGACGAGGCTCGCAGGATCGGCAAGCCCGACCTGCCGATCTACGTGGTCGAGAACGGCATGCCGACGGAGAACGCGAACTCCGACGACGACAACGCCCCCGGCACAGGCAATTACAACCGCAGCGACCATCTGCGCGACACCGTCTACTGGCTGCAACGCGCCAAGGCCGACGGCGTGAACCTGATCGGCTACAACTACTGGAGCATCACCGACAACTACGAATGGGGCAGCTACAGCCCGCGATTCGGCCTCTACACCGTGAACGTGCGCGAGGATCCCGCGCTGGAGCGCCGCGCCACCAAGGCCGTCGCCACCTACACCGAGACCATCGCGGCGGGCGGGGTTCCGGCGGACTACCGGCCCACCCGGCAGCCCGCCGGGTGCGCGGTCGTCGATCCGACCCCCGGCTGCGTGGATCTCGCGGTGCCCTGAGTCGTCGGCCGCGACGAAAAACGGGATGCCCGTCGTGGGCATCCCGTTTCGTTCTGTGGATGTAGGGTCACTCCACCACTTCGACGATGTCGCCCGGTTCGAGGTGGTGATAGGTGGCCTCGGCCGCATCGGGATTCATCCGAATACAGCCGTGCGACATCGAATCGAGCGGGCCGATGTGGGTGGCGATATCGCCGTCGAAGAAGACGGCCCATTCCATCGGAGCGTTGTGCATTGTGCTCCAGAAATGTTCGCGCTTGAAGTCGACGTCGAAGACACCGACATGGGTCTCGTATCCGGGCCGGCCGACCTCGATCGGCTTCGGACCGTAGACGGTCTTACCGTCCTCCATCAGCCACATTTCCTTGGTGGATATCCGCAAGCACAGGCGGACCTTCGCCGCGGTGCACGGCGCGTAGACCGGCGGGGGCGGCGGTGGCTGGATGATGGCCGGTACACCCGGGATATCGGGGCCGCCGGGCCATAGCGGTTCAGCCTGCGCGGTGCCCGTCGCGGCGAATCCGGCCGAAGCGATCCCGATCAGTACCGCGGATCTGGCCGACCAATCACGAAAACGCCTGTTGCTGATCAAATTTCCGACCTCTCTTCGCCTTGCCGCCACGCTGCGCGCCGAATGCCAGGGTGATAGGAGTACCTCGTCGCGAAAGCTTCAGAAATACGAGGTGCTGCGATCATCGCGGACGGTGCGCGCGTGGTCAATCGTGGCGCGCGAATTGTTAGCCGAACTATCCCCGGTCGTCAGCCGAACAATCCGCCGAGCGCGCCGCCGCTCTGGCCGGCCTGCTGCCCGCCGCCGGTGCCGCCGATCAGCCCGCCGGGCGGCAACTCCGACGGCTGCACGATGACGAAGCCGCGCCCGGAGAACGAGAGCGTAAGGCCCTCACCGGTGCTGCGGCCGATGAGCCGGCCCAAGCCGAACGAGTCGTTGCGCTTGATCCCGGTCTGCAGGCTGGACGACCAGGCCACCGCGGCCTGCGGATCGGCGTAGGTCGGCTGATCGACCTGGAGGACCACCGGCGAGCCGTGCGTGGTGATGGCGATCCGGCCGCGGCCGGTGAAGACGCAGTTGAACAGGCCTGCGTTGCTGGCGACGCCCGCGGCGCCCTGGACCCGTTGGATCCGATAGGACAGGGTGGTGTCGAAGGCGAGCACGTTGGAGCCGTTGATGGTGAGTCCGTCGCTGCCGTCGAGATCGATGATGTGCACGTCGGCGGCGCTGTCGGCGAGGAACAGATCGCCGCGGCCCGACACGTTCATCAGCGGCACGCCCTCGCCGGTGAGCCGCTGGGTGATCGCGCGGCCGATGCCGCCGGCGCCGAGCGCCTTGAACTGCATGTCGCCCTGGTAGGCGACCATCGAGCCGGCCCGCGCCATGACCTCGCCGTTCACGGCGACCTTGATCATCTTGCCGCCCTGCTTCTGGATGCCGACGCCGTTGACCTCGGCGTGGCTCGGGTTGAACAGATCGCTCTGCATCGGCAGTGCTCCTTGCTGAGGTGATGGCGCGGGCGCTGAGTAGGCCGGGGCCGGGGGGTACGGCTGCGGGTAGGCGGGGGCCGGGGGTTGCTGCGGGTAGCCGGGGGCTGAAGGCTGTTGCGGGTAGCCCTGGCCGGGAGGTTGCTGCCCGTAGCCGGGCCCGGATGGCGGCTGCTGGTAGCCGGGGCTCGGGGGCTGTGGGTAGCCGGGTGCGGAGGGCTGCTGCACGTAGCCGGGTGCGGGGGGTTGCGGCGGCGGGTAGTTCGGCGTCGAAACCGGCGCGGCGGCAGGCTGATTCGCCGCCGGGGGCGCGGGCGCCTCGGGTTCGTCGTCGATGTTCACGCCGAACGCCGTCGCGATACCGGCCAGCCCGTTGTCGTAGCCCTGGCCCACCGCGCGCACCTTCCAGGCGCCGCCGCGGCGGTAGATCTCGACACACACCACGGCCGTCTCCGTGGTGAGCCCGGCCATCGGGAAAGTCAGTGCGCCCGAGTCGGATCCGATCGTCGCGAGCAGCGTGCCCGCGGCCGCGAAGGTCGCGGGCCCGCTGCCGTCGAGGCTGGCGGTGACCACGACCTTGTCGACGTCCGGTGGTAGCGCGCTGGTCTGCACGTCGACCATGTCGCCGCGGCCGTTGCCGTGCCGGTAGGTGACGCCGGGGCCGACCGGCTGGTTGAAGAACACGAAGTCGGCGTCGGAGCGGACACGGCCGTCCGCGCCGAGCAGCAGCGCGGACACATCGACCCCGGCCCCGCAGGTGACGGTCACCGTCATCCGGTCGGCGGGCGCTGGCCGATTCTCGCCGCGGGCGAGGGCGGTCACCGTCGGCCCGCCCGGTCGTCGGCGTTCCGGCCGAGTGGCATGCGATTCACGCCGTCAAGTGTGTCCCGAGTCGGGCCCGTTCGCCACCGTGTCGGCCGTACGCCACGCCGAATCGTTAGCCGGCGCGGGGTCGCCCTCCGCCACGCGCGCTCTCGGAATCGGCGCCCCAGGCCGAGCGCCGCCCTTTCAGCGCCTGCCGGGGGAGATCCGGGTCGGCTGAGCGTGCCCTGGCGGCTCGACCAAAGTATGCAAGACGCACGACCTCAGGGCGATGTCACGCGGTGTGGGCACTGCGCATACTCGATACCGGACCGAGTGGTGTGCTGGGCGCTGACGGCGAAAACTATTGCAGCGCAAGCCATTTCGCGCACCGATCGTGATGTACGACGACGTGATTCGGGAAGAGGGTTCTGTGTCGATGAAGAGGGTCTGTCTCGCGCTCGCCGCGGTCGCGCTGACCGTCGCCTACACCGGATGCGCCACCGACGAGGCCGCGGCCGACGACACCGTGGTCGCGATCGACAGCGGTTCGGTGCGCGGGGTGATCTCCGGCGACTATCGCAGCTTCGCCGGTATCCCGTTCGCCGCGCCGCCGATCGGTGAACACCGTTGGGCGCCACCGCAACCGGTGTCACCGTGGACAGGAGTCCGTGCCGCCGAGAAGCCTGGTCCGGCGTGCATGCAGCCACAGTCCGACGCCGCGCCCGTCGAAATGAGCGAGGACTGCCTGTATCTCAACGTCACCACGCCGCGCGCCGCGCGCGACCTCCCGCGACCGGTCCTGGTGTGGCTGCACGGCGGCGGCTTCTTCGAGGGGCAGGGCGCCGAGTACGACGCGCGACGGTTGGTCGGCGGCGGTGACGTCGTCGTGGTGACGGTGAACTATCGCCTCGGCCTCTTCGGACTGTTTCATCACCCCGAACTCGGTACGCAGGGAGGGGATTTCGCGATCCAGGACCAGCAGGCCGCGCTGCGCTGGGTCAGGTCGAATATCGCTCGCTTCGGCGGCGACCCGCGCAACGTCACGGTGGCCGGCGAGTCCGCGGGCGCGATGAGCACCTGCACCCACCTGGTCGCGCCGGGCAGCGCGGGCCTGTTCGACAAGGCGATCATCGCCAGCGGTTCGTGCACCATGAGCTGGCCGAAGAACTCGCTCATCCCCGGCATGCCGGAGGTCGCGCCGTGGCTGCCCGCCGCCGAGGCGCAGACGACCGGCGTGACCGTCGGGACCGAGCACGGATGCGCGGACGGGCGCGCGGCCCTCGACTGCCTGCGCGCCGTGCCGACGGAGGCGTTGATGGACGCGTTCACCGACTTCACCAGGGTCTCCTACGGCACAGCCACGGTGCCGACGGAGCCGAGCGCGGCGCTGCGGACCGGAGAGTTCGCTCGGGTACCGATCATGCAGGGCAACACCCGCGACGAACACAGCAGTTGGGCGGCGGCCGCTCAGATGGAGCAGCCGATCGATCGCGACCGTTATGGGGCGCTGCTCGTCGCGATGTTCGACGATCGGGCCGCGCGGGTCGAGGCACAGTACCCGGTCGACGACTATGCCTCACCGGCCGCCGCGCTGTCCGCCGTGCTGACCGATCGCACCTGGTTGTGCCCGACACTCCGCGCAAACGCCGAACTAGCCGAACGCACAACGGTTTACGGCTTCGAGTTCGCCGATCGCGCGGCCCCGCCGATCGCCGCGTTCCCGCCGGAGGTCCCGCCCGGCGCGTCTCACGGCTCGGACCTGAGCTACCTGTTCGACGTCAGCGGCGTCGGCTCCGCCACGGCACTCGACCCGGCACAACTCCAACTGTCCGACCGCATGATCGCGTACTGGACCCGCTTCGCCGCCACCGGCGACCCGAACACCACCGACCTGCCCCCCTGGCAACCGTTCCGCACCAGCGACCAGGTGCCATACGTGCAATCCCTCGCCCCCGAGAAGATCGGCCCGGTCGACCTCGCCACCGAACACCGCTGCCACTTCTGGCAAGAGCAAACCCGCTGACGGAGAAGCGCAACGCCTTCACCCTCGAGATGCTCGCCGATCTCTCGCGCGCGTACGCCCTTCTGGAGCACGACGACGAGCTGCGCGCCGGGGTGCTGTTCGGCCACGGCGAGCATTTCACCGCCGGACTCGACTTGGTCGACGTCGCTCCCGCCCTGTCCGCCGGCGCGATCACCTACCCGGAGGACGGCCTCGACCCGTGGCGGCTGGACTACCGCTGGACCAAGCCGGTGATCGCCGCGGCGCAGGGCTGGTGCATGACGCTCGGCATCGAGTTGCTGCTGGCCGCCGACGTCCGGATCGCCGCGGAAGGCACACGGTTCAGTCAGCTGGAGGTCCGGCGGGGCATCTACCCGTTCGGCGGTGCGCCCCTGCGGTTCTGGCGAGAGGCGGGCTGGGGCAATGCCATGCGCTGGGTACTCACCGGCGCGGAGTTCGATGCCGTCGAGGCGCACCGGATCGGGCTGGTTCAGCAGGTCACGCCGGACGCCGCGACGGCCCTCGCCGCGGCGCGCGCACTGGCCACCGAGATCGCCGAGTACTCAGCGCCGTTGGGGGTGCGCACCATCCTCGCCTCGGCACACCGCGCCCGCGACGAGGGCAACGCGGCCGCCGCCGAACGACTGGTCGGCGACGTCACCACCCTTTTCGGGACGGCCGACGGTGCGGAGGGGATCCAGTCGTTCGTCGAACGACGGAAGGCGAAGTTCACCGGCAGGTGACGCGCTCGCGGCGAAAAGCTTTGGCGCCGCGATCAGTTGAGGCGCATGTCCATCTGGATGGTGGTGCCGTGCACGCCGGTGTGGATGCGCACCAGGTCGGTGAGGTGATTGACCAGGAGCAGGCCGCGGCCGCCGAATTGGAACGGCTGGTGGGGGGAGACGGCCGGCGAGGGGATTGGTGATGTGCCCGCCGTCGCGGACCTGGGCGCGCAGCTGCCTGCCCTCGATCCACAGCGCGAGCGTGCCGGTGCCGCCGCCGTGCACCACCGAGTTGGTGATGGTCTCGGCGATGACCAGCTCGAGGTCGATGACGCGCTCCTCGGACATGCCCGCCCGCGCGGCGTACTCGCCCGCCCGGTGCCGCACCTCGGTGAGCGACGTGGCGTCGAAGGCGATGACCTGCGCGATCGCGGGCGGCGGGGGGAGCGGCTTGTTGTACGAGGCCACGATGCGGTCGGGATCGTATGCGGCGCTTGGCCGTTCGCCGCCGCGGTCGATCAGGGTCGGATGGGTCGCGTGCGCGTCGACCAGCACGGTGGGGTCGAGGCGCTCGGTGTCGTAGGGGCACAGGATGGTGACCTCGCGCCCGGCGAACGCGGCGTTGATCAGCGCCTCGTGCTGTACGCAGGCGGGATACTCCGTCGCCGAACGACCGGCCCAGATGGGTTCGCCGATGATCCGCACCCGGCCGGTCGGGTGGGCGTCGGCGAAGGCGCGCAGGACGCCGGGGATGATGCGGCCGGGATTGCGCCCCTCGACGGTCATGTCCATCAGCCGGACCGCGTCGGCGTCGGCGCCGAGTTCGGCGCGGATCAGCTCCAGGTTCGGTCCGGGGACGGACACCGCGACCGGCTCGTCGTTGGCCAGACCTTCCCGGATGAACCCGACGGTGCCCGCGAGGTACTCCTCGGTGTCGCTGTAGAACAGTGCGGGGTGCACGAAGGGGTCGGCGGACGGCCCGGCGGTGGTGGTGGTCATGCGGGGTCTACCTCGATGCTCGGGAGCGACGGCCAGAACAGCTCCAGGATGCGGACCAGCGTCAGGGGTGGATTGTGCAGCACGACCCTGCGTCCCTTCGCCGTCTGATTCGTGGCTTCCACCAGTATCAGGGTGCCGTGTGTATCGATGAAAGTCAGCTCCGACAGCTCCAGATGGACGTCCGGGGCCGCGGGTAGCTGCGCCAGCGCGGTCTCCCACGCGTCATGGGTCGCGAAGTCGACCTGACCCACGCAGCGTAGACCAGGCGGCGTGTTCGTCGAAAATGTCCGCAGCCTGGTCGGATCCGGCGATATCGCGGGACGCCGCTCGGCGGGTCCCGCTGGCTCGGCCTGCACCGTCGCACCACCCCTTCTGCCTGTCACGGCAGGGAAATTACTTATCGAACATACGCCCCGGGCGACTCGCATCGATCAGGCGGCTACTCGAGTGTCCGCTCGAACGCCGCGCCTTCAGGACTCGGGCAGCACCGACGGATCGGTGCAGTACGCCCGCAGCCGCCCCAGCACGGCGGCGCGCGCGTGGGCGAAGGCGGCGTCGCGATCGAGGAGCCGGGCGCGGGTGACCGCGGCGTAGCCCAGCGCGTCGAGTTCGAAGGCCAGCACGCCGGGGTCGGTGTCCGGTCGCAGCTGCCCCGTGTCGAGGGCGGTGTGCACGAGGGAGCGCACGAACGCGTCCCACTCGCGGGCGAAGGCGACGAGGCGATCGCGGACCGGACCGGGCTGGTCGTCGAACTCGTGCTGAACGGCCACGAAGAAGCAGCCGCCGGGCAGCACGAGCTGCTGGTAGAACGCCAACCGCGATTCGTGCAGCGCCCAGAGTCTGCGCACGCCGGGCGGCGCCTCCAGGGCGGGCGCCACGACGAGCTCCGCCCACTGCGCGCCCGCGCGTTCGATGGCGGCCAGCTGCAACTCTTGCTTGTCGCGCCAGAGCGAGAACAGGCCCGACTTGCTCACCCCGGCCTCGGCGGCGACCTGCCCCATGCTCAACGCGCCGAGCCCCGCTATGGAGGCCATGGAGACGACCGCGTCCAGTACAGCCGTTCTGGACCGGTCGCCACGTGCTCGGCGCCCATCGGCAGGGGGCCTGTTGGTCATGTGCGCATCCTTCGCAATAAGTCCGACCGATCGGTCGCAATAGCTGAGGGCGGGGCGGCGGTGAAGTCGAGCCGTGGGGCGGCCGAGGAGTTTTCCGGCCGCGCGATTCACCGGGAAGGGTACGTCCATCGGCGGACGGTGAAATGGGGGATTCCCCTGAGGCGGAAACACTTACGTTTCGGATAGGTTCGTCTTGTGGCACTCGCGGACCGAAAAGGTCTGCTGCCCAACATCTTCCGTGGGGAGGGGATGTCTCGAATCCGAACGTGACACGCACGTTCCCGGCGAACAAGAGGTCGATGATGACGATGAACAGTGTGCGTACGGGCCGGGGCCGTCGGGTGGTGGTGCGGACGGTGATCGCGGCGACCTTGGCGCTCGCACCCGCCGCGGTGATCATCCCGGCCGCCTCGGCGATGCCGTGCGTTGGTGCAGCCGATATAGGCTGCACGAACCCCGACGGCTCGCTCAATACCGGCGGCCCGCATCACCGGCCGAGCGTGCTCGACGACGACTACGGGCCGGACGGTTACGACCACTTCGGTTACGACCGGGGCGGCTACAACCGCTTCGGTTACAACCGATCCGGCTATGACAGGTCCGGCTACGACCGCAACGGCTACGACTGGTTCGGTTACGACCGCAACGGCTACACGGTTCAGGGCTGTGCCCGAAACGGCGCCGACCGGCCCGAGGCCGACCATGCGGCGTGCGAGCGGCGGCGTGCGCGGCCGTCCACCGGCAGCGGCTCGTAGCGGCAGCAGGTCTCGTCCACGGTGTCCCAGACAATGTAGGCTGTATTGAGCAGTGACACCGTGGTCAACGAGAAAGACGACGCCCGTGAGCTTTTCGCCCCCGCCGTTCGATGAGGTCAGCCCGCCCGACCATCAGGTCGCCGTAATCGGCGCGGGGCCGGGCGGACTCGCGGCCGGGGTCAAACTGAAGCAGGCCGGGGTCGACGACTTCGTCCTCATCGAGCGGGCCGGCGAGGTGGGCGGCAGCTGGCACGAGAACACCTATCCCGGTCTCGGCGTCGACATTCCGGCCATCGCCTATCAGTACTCCTTCGCGCGCAACGCCGAGTGGAGCCGGGTGTTTCCGTACGGCGCGGAGGTCAAGCGCTACCACATGAACGTGGCCCGCCGGTTCGGGCTGTATCCGCATGTGCGTTTCCACACGAACGTGGTGCGCGAGGAGTGGGACGACGCCAACCACTACTGGAAACTGCACACCCAGGACGGCGTCATCACCGCGCGCTTCCTGATCAGCGCGGTCGGCGCGTTCGTCCGGCCCAAGGAGGATCCGGGCATCGCGGGCCGGCGCTCGTTCGAGGGCAAGATCCAGCGGCCCTCCGACTGGGACCACGACTACGACCACACCGGCAGGCGAGTCGGCGTGATCGGCACGGGAGCCAGTGCCGTGCAGATCATTCCGGCCATCGCGCCCGAGGTCGCCGCGCTCGGTGTCTTCCAGCGCACGCCGGTGTGGTCGCTGCCCAAGCCGGACTTCGCCATGCCCGAGATCGGCAAGCGGCTGCTCGGCGTGCCCGGGGTGCAGGCGGCCGTGCACGGCGGCGTGCTGGTGGCGGCCGACCTCGTGCTGCGGGCCACCGTCGCGGCCCCGATGCGCGTGGTGCGCCCGACCGCCACCGCGTTCGATCGCTGGTCCATCGCCGCCTACCGCCGATACCTGAAACTGATCATCGACGACCCCGATACCCGAGCGCGGCTCGCGCCGGACTTCGGGGTGGTCGCCAAGCGCCCGACCATGTCCAACGGCTACCTGCGGGCGTTCAACCGCGACAACGTCACCCTGACCACCGAGCCGATCGAGCGAATCACCCCGCGCGGCATCCGAACCCGTGACGGGGTGGAGCACGAGTTCGACATGATCGTGCTCGCGACGGGGTACGAGGTGTTCTCCGATCCGGAGACCTATCGGCCGGGAACCGTGCTGGGGCGCAACGGTTTCGACCTCGGCACGTTCTACACCGAACACGGGATGCAGGCCTACCAGAGTGTTTCGCTGCCGGGCCTGCCGAACCGGTGGACCCTGGTCGGACCGTACTCGTGGACCGGCAGCGGCTGGCACGCGTTCGTGGAGATGACCGCCGACCACGCCGTGCGCGCCATCGCGGAGGGCCTGCGCCGCGGCGCGACCACCGTGGAGGTGCGCCGCGACGTGCACGAGGCGTACCACCGCGAGACGCTCCGGCGCGCCGAGGCGGTGCGGTTCTACTTCAACGAACTCAACGGGCACGTGCCGACCTATTATCGAAACTCGCAGGGGGACAGCACATATCTGCGCCCGTCGGGCTTCTTCGAGGCCAGCCGCGGCAATCGCAAGTTCCCGCTCGATGCGTACCGTTACGAGAAGACCCAGCCAACCGAGGGCCGGCTCGCGGCGGGCGCCTGAAACCGCGAGTCACGCGCCGCTTCGCCGGCGACTCGGTGGAAGTATGGGGGTCGAGTGCGCACCCTCCGCATCCGACAGAGAGGCATCGCGATGAACGCCTACCGCTCAGACGAATCCAGGTGGCGGGCGAACAGGCGCGGGCGGCGGCTAGCAGCGGTGGTGTTCGCCGTGGTCGCGGCGTGCGGCGTCGTCAGCGCGTGCGGCGGCGACAAGGCGGAGTCCTCGGCCGCGCCGACGGTGGTGAAAACCCAGTCCGGCCCGGTCCGCGGAAAGCTCTCGGCGAATACGCGCTCGTTCTCGGGCATTCCCTACGCGGCGCCGCCCACCGGGGACCTGCGCTGGAAGCCGCCAGCGGCACCGGCCATCTGGACGCAGGAGCGGGATGCCACCGAGCCGGGCTCGCGCTGCGTGCAGTCCGACGCGCCGGGCAGCCTCGTCGGCGGCGAGGACTGTCTGTTCTTGAACGTGTGGACACCCCGTGACGCCGCCGAGCAGAAGCGTCCGGTGCTGGTGTGGATCCACGGCGGCGCCTTCCTCGCCGGCGCGGGCAGCGAGTACAACCCCGCGCGCCTGGTCACCTCCGGCGACCTGGTGGTGGTGACGATCAACTACCGGCTGGGCGCGCTCGGCTTCCTCGGGCATCCGGCCGTAGCCCACGACGACGGGCAGGTCGGCAATTTCGGGCTGCTCGACCAGCAGGCGGCGCTGCGCTGGGTGCACGACAATATCGCCGCGTTCGGCGGCGATCCGGCGAAGGTCACTATCGCGGGCGAGTCGGCGGGCGCGATGTCAGTGTGTGATCACCTGGTGTCGCCCGGTTCCGAGCGACTGTTCCAGGGCGCCATTTTGGAGAGCGGGCCGTGTGAACTGCAGGTCGACCGGCAGACCGCCGTCGCGCGCAGCGAGCAGTACGCGGCCTCGGTGGGCTGCCCGGGCGCCGACGCCACGGTCGCGCAGTGCCTGCGCGCGCTTCCCGCGGCGAAGCTCGCGGAGACGCCGCTGCAGTTCACCGGTGCGGGCGACACCGGCCTGCCGGGACCGATCGTCGGGCAACCACTGCTGCCCGAGAGTCCGCCGACCGCGTTCCGCTCCGGCAAGGCCGCGAAGGTGCCGGTGCTGATCGGCGCGAACCACGACGAGTACACCTTCTTCGCCGCGCGGCAGCCGATCACCGCCGAGCAGTACCCCGAGCTGCTGAAGGCGTTCGGCCCGCAGGCCGACGCGGTGGCCGCGCGGTACCCGCTGGCCGCGTATCCGCAACCGTCGCTGGCGTATTCGGCGATGATGACGGACTACCTCTTCTCCTGCCCGACCGCCGACATGGCCAAGTCCCTCATTCGCACGGCCCCCGTCTACGTCTACGAATTCGCCGACCCGAACGCCGCGCCGCTGCCCGGTCTGCCGTCCCCGCCGCCGTTCCCGCTCGGCGCGGCGCACGCCTTCGAACTGCCCTATCTGTTCGATCTGGAAGGTGCCGACGCCCCGTCGACTCCGGCCCAGAAAGACCTGTCGGACAGGATGATTCGCTATTGGTCCACCTTCGTGCGCACCGGCGACCCCAACTCCCGGGGCCTGCCGGAGTGGCCTCGTCACACGGGCGACCAAGCCCTCGTCCTTCATCCGGACAAGATCAGCACCACCGACGCGGCCCGAGATCACCACTGCGACCTCTGGTCCGGCGTTCCCACCCCGTGAAACCGTTGTGCCGCTAAGCCGGCAGCGGGATGGTGGTGGCACAGGTGGTGTCGCGCAGGACTTTCGGGGCCGTGTCGGTCGGAATGTCGTACCAGAGATCCATTTCCAGGCGGTTGCCCGCGCCGATGGTGGGCTCGTTCGGCTGGCGCTTGATCTCCATCGCGTCGACGCTGGTCTGATGCGGGCGATCGGCGGCGTCGTCGAGTTGATAGTCGGTGGGCCGGGTGGTGTGGAAGGTGCTGTCGGTGTTGGTGATCGCCACGCGGATGCGGACGTACTGCCCGTTGGGCAGCCACTCGGCATGGGTGCCGATGATGTAGCCGATGCCGGATTCCACGCTCAGCGGGGTGACCGTCAGTTTGGCGCAGTCCTGCGGCGTGCGGACATACGTGGCGACCGTCGTGGTCGGCGGCGGTGTCGTCGTCCCCGGTTCGGCGCCGCAGGCGGTGAGGGACAGCAGCAAGAGCGGGAGTAGCCGACGCACGGATCAAGACTAGGAGCCGGACGGCGGTGGTGCCGGTGGATCAGCGAACTCGCCGGACGGGTCAGTACCAATGATGCGTCTGCCAGAATTCCCACGCGCCGATCGGGCTGCCGTAGCGTTTGTTCATGTAGTCGTAGGTCCAGCGGATCTGCGTCACGGGATTGAACGGCCAGTCGAGCCCGTGGGTGCTCATCTTTTCCGGCGGCAGCGCCTGACCGAGGCCGTACGCGCCGCTCTCCGGATTGACGGCGAAGACATTCCAACCACTTTCGCGCGTGATGATGTTGTCGAACGCCCAGAAATGATGCGGCGGCACTATTACCATCGCCAAGGCCTTGACGGCCGCGCGCGGCATGGAAAATGCCGAACCGGCCGACTGGGCCTCGGTCTCCCAGGCACTCGACGGCGTCGCGCAAATCGGCGGCGCGTCCGGCGCATCGCAATCGGTCGCGACGGCCTGCGCCGGAGCGGCACAGCAGAACAGGGCACAGACGGCCGCCGCGACAACAGGAAGGAAGTACCGCAGCATCGATTCGATCCTTTCGCATCGCAATGATCTCCGAGCCGGTAGTGCCAATTCAGCAAATCACTGGTTTCCGGCGTTGTCGCGCAGCCGCTCCGGAGTGTCCGCGAAATGAATAAATTAGCCGGAGAGGGGTGCAGCCGGGTGTTCGCCCGTGGGATGAAAAGCCGATGGTGCGAAATAAAACCGGCCACCACCTGCGAAAACATTCCCGCGCGGCGCGGTGGGATCGCGATGATTTTCGGCTACTGTTCTTGTTCATGACGACTACCCAGGGTCGGCCGCGAATTCGAAGCCGTCTCGCCACGACGGTGGTGGGCTCGATCGTCGCGGTGCTGATTTCTCCGTCGTTGGCTACCGCGCAGGGTGCGCCGGAGTCCGAGCCCAAGGCGACTCCGCCGGCGTCGGCGAGGTCGAAAACCCAGTCGGACCCGCCGCGCAAGCGCGGCACTAACTGGGCCGGATATGTCGTCACGGGAAAGTTCCGGAGTATTTCCGCGGAATGGATCGAGCCCGAGGTGCGGTGCTCCGATACCGGCGTTATTCAGCGGGTCGTGCCGTGGGTCGGCCTGAACGGAACAGTGGTCGACGGCGAGCAGGCTTTGCCGTTGATGCAGACCGGCTCCGAGATCATGTGCGTGAGCACGGCGGGCGCGCTGGCGTCGGTGCCCGGCCTGGCGATCGTGAATCTGGCGAGCGCCACGGTCGCCGACAATCCCACGTGGTTTCACAATGCGGTCCGAGCCGCCGAAGGCGCGAACAAGCAGCTGGGCGAGGCCGCGTCCGGCCTGTGCGCGACCGTGGGCACGGCCTCGGCGCAGGGCACCGCGACGTGCGCGCAGGACGCCTACCGAATGGCACTGTGGGAGGCGTATCCGGCGAACCCGGTGGTCTACCCGAATGTGACGCCGGCGCCCGGCGACGCGATGCGGGCCTCGGTCACCTTCGACGGGCAGTCCTACACAATGACGGTGGCGAACGTGACGCAGCACTGGACGCGCACCACCGTCGTGCATTCCGACGCGCCCGTGCGGTCGGCCGAGGTGATCGTCGAGGGTCAGCTCAACAGTGCCCTGCCGGATTTCAGCCCGGTCGTCTTCACCGATGTGAAGGTCGATGGGCGGTCGTTGTCGGCGTTCGAACCGGTGGGTTACTCGATCGGCGCCACGAATGGCGAAGTCGGTCCCGGGCCGATCGCCGAGGACGGCGGCTTCACCGTCGCCAAATAGGTTGCGCGCCGTAGTCGAGCGAGCGCTCGGCGATCCCGGCGGGTGCCGCCGGTCTCACCTGGAAATCAAGCAGGCGGGGCGGAGTAGTGCCTGAATCACATTGCGGTGCAGCGACTTTACGGCATATGGCCGACATTCGATCCGGCTGTGGCCGCCGTGTTCGCGCGGTGCCTGTCGAAACCCTGAGATTCCGCCGATATTTCAGCGCTCACCTGCGCGGCGCTGCTAGCGTAGGGCGTCCCTGGGCCGACAGCAGTACGGCTTCCTGAGACCTGGAGATCACCTATGCCCCATTCTGGAATCAAGGAACTGATCACCCTGGGCCACGAGCAGAAGTACATTACCCACGCCGAGATCAACGAGTACGTTCCCGAGGCGATCGGTGATCGCGATCAGTTCGTCGGCATCATTCAGATGTTGGACGCACGGGGCATCCCCGTCTACGAGACGGACCCGGTCCAATAACCTTCGGCCGCCCGGAATTTCGGCGCACACGCGTCGAATAGGGCTGCGACACAGTCCGATACCGCCTCAGGGCGCGGGCTCGAACCACGCGGGCCCCTCGGACAGCGCGTGCTCGATGCGCACCAGCGCGTGCTCGGGCAACTCCGGCAGCGCGGACACGTCGAACCAGGCGACCTCGAGCGATTCGTCGTCGTTCACCCGCGCCGTCCCGCCGATCGCCTTGCAGCGGAAGGTGATATCCATGAACTGGCAGATGTCGCCGTTCGGATAGGTATGCGCGGGCATGGCCCGGACGAGGGCGATGCGCTCGGCCACACAGTGCACGGCGGTCTCCTCGAACACCTCCCGCACCGCGCACGCCGCGGGCTGCTCCCCGGGCTCCGGCATCCCGGCGACGATCGCCCACCGGCCGGTGTCCGCGCGCCGGCCGAGCAGTAACCGGCCGTCGTCATCGAGGACCACGGCGCTGACGCCGGGCAGCCACAGCAGTTGCGTGCCCGCGTCGGCCCGGATGGTTCTGATGAAGTCGGGAGTCGCCATGGGTACGACAGTATTCCGTGCGCCCGACGGTGCGATCGGTGTGTTCCACGCGGCGAATGTGACGCGGGGAACACTGCCCGAAACGGGCGATTGAACCGGATGCACGCGGGGTAAGCGCCCGATGACGGGCTGTTACGGACTCGGACGGCAGGTCTGCTCGCCGAGTTCCGCCACGGCGCCGGTCGCCAGGATGACCCCCGGCATCGTCAACGATGACGAGCCGCTCGACGGTGAGCAGGCGCGGCGGGAGCTATCGTTGGCCGACCGGGGTTGTGCCCCGCCATGTTTCGAGATGTAAAGGCGTTGCGGTAGCTGGATACCGTGCTCGCCCCTGAGAAAGGGGACACGGTTGTCCTTCCCGCTACAGAATCCTGACGGCACGCTGCCCGAGCATGTCGCGGTCTCGTTGGGCTGGGATCCGTCAGAGGAAAGCCTGCTCGTCGACTTCGACGGCACGGTCGTCCCCGGCAGCAGGATCGACTTGAACTCGGCCGCTTTGCTTTTCGCGGGCGACGTGCTCGCCGACGCCGTCTACCACGAGCAGCTGGTCTCCCGGGACGGCTCGGTCGCGCACAGCGGCGACAGCCCGACGGGCGACGGAGCGGGCGACAACGAGGTGATCACCGTCGATCTGGCGCGGCTCCCGCCGGAGGTGACGACAGTGGTGTTCCTCGTAACCTGTTACTCCGGACAGAGTTTCGCGCAGATCGACAACGCCTACTACCGCCTCCTCGACACCACCTCGGGCGCCGAGATCACCCGGTATCTGCTCAGCGGCGGACCGCACACCGGGCTGGCGATGGGCAAACTCGTTCGGACGCCGCAGTGTTGGTACTTCGTGGGAATCGGCGAGGGCATCTACGCCCATCACGTCGCCGAGGCGGTCCCGCAGGTGGCGCGCTTCCTGCCGTGATCAAGGCCTGATCACAGCGGGCGATACCCGGCGCCGACGCCGCCGCGCGCGTTCAGGTCGTTCATGATGGCGCTGATGTTGGTGCCGACCTCGGGTCCGAGGCAGCCGACGCCGAGGTAGGCGTTCACCATGCCGACCAGCGTGCTGCCTGCCACCACGGGCGCGCCGGAATCGCCCTTCATCACGCACATTTGCGTCCACGTCTCGGTGGCGGTGGCGCGAACGTCGCCCCACACGACGCCGCAACTCGTCCCGCTGGTGCTGCCGCGCTTGCACACCACCGCCGGGAAGAAGGCGGGTCCGCCGAGTTCGGTGATCGTGGTGCCGCCGATCTGATTCACCGGGGTCACCCGCTGGGCGTCGAACTCGATGACGGCGTAGTCCAAAGTGTGGTCGGTGTAGGCGAATCGGCCCACCGCGGTGCCGTCGGGGTCGCCCTCGACCACGACCGTCGCGCCCGGTTCCCCGCAGTGCCCCGCGGTCAGCCCGACGAGTCGCTGCTCGTTGTCCCGGCCGATGGTCGTCAGGGTGCACCCCACGCGGGAGTCCACCAGGATGCCGGAGCCGCCGCCGACGGTGGGCGCGGTGTCGTCTGCCTGCGCCTCGGCGGAGGCGGTGCTCAGTAGTGCGGCGGCGCCGGCGGCGGCTAAGGCGAGTGCGGTTCGTGACACGAGCTGGACTCCTCCGATCGATCGCCCGGCGCCGGTTGGGCCGGTGTTCGCGACATTCCCGCGTCGATCGTTTCCAAACAGGCTACGCCGCAATCGGATTCGCTCGAGCGGTCTCGACATGCCAGCCTTGGTCAGGCGAGCAGTCCGCGCCTGGCCAGCAGCGGCTCGAGGTCGGGTGCCCGGCCGCGGAAGGAAGCGAAGGCCTCGAGCGGGTCCACCGAGCCGCCGCGGGACAGCAGTGCGCGGCGGAAGGCCGTGCCCTTCTCGCGGATCGAGGCGGCGCCGTCCTCGAACCAGTCGACGGTGTCGGCGTCCAGCACCTCGCTCCAGATGTAGGAGTAGTACCCGGCGGCGTAACCGCCCGCGAAGACGTGGGCGAAGTACCCGGTCCGGTATCGCGGCGGGATGGCCGCCAGCGCGAGGCCCGCCTCGCGCAACGCCGCCTCCTCGAAGGTCGCGGCGTCGGCGCCGGCCAGCGACTCCGCGCCGGACACGCGATGCCACGACCAGTCCAGCAGCGCCGCGCCGAGATACTCGACCGTGCGGAAGCCCTCGCCGAAGCGTTCGGCCGCCGCCATGCGCTCGACCAGCTCGGCGGGCATCGGCTCGCCGGTATCGATGTGCCGGGCGTAGTTCGCCAGGATCTCGGGCCGGGCCATCCACACCTCGTTCACCTGCGAGGGGAACTCGACGCAGTCGCGCGGAACCTCGGTGCCGGCGAAGAACGGATATTGGACGTCGGAGAACAGGCCGTGCAGGGCGTGGCCGAACTCGTGGAAAAGCGTTCGGACGTTGTCCCAGGTCAGCAGCGCGGGTTCACCGGCGGGCGGCTTCGCGATATTCAGGTTGTTCACCACCACCGGCCGCTTGCCGAGCAGCCGGGATTGGCTGACCAGCTCGTTCATCCAGGCGCCGCCGTGCTTCGACGGTCTGGCGAAGAAGTCGCCCAGGAACAGACCGAGCGCGCTGCCGTCCGCGTCGAACACCTCGAAGATTCGGACCTCCGGGTGGTAGCCGACCAGGTCGTCGCGCTCGCGCAGCGTGATCCCGTAGACCTGTTCGGCGGCGAAGAACACGCCGTCCCGCAGCACGCGCTCCAGTTCGAAGTAGGGGCGCAGGGCCTCGGCGTCGACCGAGAACCGTTCGGCGCGTACCCGTTGCGACCAGTACTGCCAGTCCCACGAGCGGAGTTCGCCGTCCTCGGCAGGCATCGCGTCAGCCAGTTCGGCCGCTTCGCGTTTCGCGTTGGCCACCGCGGGCGGGACGAGCCGGGCGAGCATCTCCTCCACGGCCTCGGGGGTGCGCGCGGTCTGGTCGGCCACCGCGTACGACGCGTGGTCCGGGTAGCCGAGCAGGGCCGCGCGTTCGGCGCGCAGGGCGGCGATGCGGACGGCCAGGCGGCCGTTGTCGATGTCCTCGGTGAAGCCCCGTTCGAGGGAGGCCGCCATCACCCGGCGTCGCACGTCCCGGTCGGCCAGGTCGGCGAGGACGGGCTGGTTGGAGACGTTTTGCAGGCGCAGCGCCCAGGCGCCCGCGCGGTCCATCGAGCGCGCGTTCTCCGCCGCCGCGGCGACGGCCGTCGGGCTCAATCCCGCGAGTTCGTCGGCGTTGTCCAGCACCACCGTCGCGGCATTGCGCGCCGCCACATTGTTCTGCCCGAATTCGGTTGTCGCGGCGGCGATCTCGGTGTTCAGTTCGCGTAACCTGGCTTGCCCCTGCGTGTCCAGGCCGGCGCCCGCGCGGACGAACCGGAGGTGATACTGCTCGACCAGGCGCCGTTGCTCCGGGTCCAAGCCGAGCTCGTCGCGGCGTCGGTACAGCGACTCGATCCTGGCGAACAAGGCCGGATCGAGATGGATCGCGTCGCGGTGCGCGGCCAGCCGCGGCGACATCCGCGCCTCGATCGCGTCCGTGCCCGCCGTGGAATCCGACGAGGAAATATTGAAGAACACAGCGGCGACCCTGGCCAGCAGCGCCCCCGACCGCTCCAACGCCACCACCGTGTTCTCGAACGTAGCCTCCTCCGCCACCCCCGTGATCCCCCCGATCTCTCCCAACTGCTCCGCCATCCCCCGCTCGAACGTAGGCACATAATGCTCCTCCTCGATCTCCCCGAACGGAGGCAACTCATAAGGCAACGTGCTGCGCTCGAAAAACGGATTCCGCGTCATACCAAAACCCTAAGCCCAACCCGCCCCGTTAGGCCGCGTTGGTGTGCGGGGTGAAGCTGACTCGAGCGTCGTCCTCATCGATCGCGATGTTGAGCGAGGCGTCGAGCGCCCGCGGCGTCGCGGCTGCCCGCGATCGTCGCTTGCCGGTCGCTCTCGCTCGCAGTCGTCCACGGCGGCGACTGCGGAAGGTTTCGATCGTGTTCTCGCGCCCGACTCGCCAACCGACGAGTCGGACGCTTTCGTTGTTCTAGCGGTCGCTGCCGTTAGGGCTAGCAGGGGTCAGTTTGGTTCATAGTCGCCGTAGCGGCGCGGGACAGGTGCGGCGGCGGCGAGTTCGGTCGCCGCGCGTTGCAGCGACACTGCGGCCGGGTGCCCGGCACCGAGCAAGGTCGCGGTTTCCTCGTAGATCGGTTGGATCTTGTCCCGCAGTTCCTGAGACTTGGTCGCGTCGAGAGGGTCTGGCATCAGAGTCCTTTCATCGGCTCGGGCATTGGCTGGTCGATATCTCGCGGGTTCCCGAGTAGTCGCTGAACACGAACGGGATTCCTTGCAGGCGGCCTGTCACGCTCATACTGACACGCCAGGTTCCCGCATAACAGGCCGCGCTCACCTCGTACGACCGCGAGTTCGGCGGCCCCGGAGGAATTCCCGAATCGTTGATGTAGGCGGCCGTGACCCACTGGCCACCCTGCTTGTATTCCAGCGACAGAGTCAAGAAATGTTCCTCCGGCGGTGCATCGCACTGCGCGACGCCGTTGCCCTTGATCTGCGGCGGATAAACCGACGGCCGACTGTAGGTGAACTCGAACCCGCAAGACTTGGCGGCGACGAACGCCGCTGGCGGACTTGCGTAGGCCGGCGCGGTCGTCGCGCCGGAACCAGCAGCGAAGGCAGTAGTAGTCGCGACAAGGGCCGTGAGAGCGCGTGTATAGATGAGTGCGTTTCGCATGATTCCCCCAAGGAATCTCAGCGTTGATCGGGCCCGATGGGTGCCCGTCTGCTCGGAAGACGCCGGGTAGCCGCGCTGCTTCCTGGCGCTGGTCAAATGATGCCCTGTCGGGCGGGGACCTGATATCGAAAAGCGTTGGTATGGCAGTGATCTGGCAGGCGGGGCCCGCGCGCCGATGCCTGCCCTTCGCGCGGATGTCATCGGCCCCCACGAGCTCGCCGGACGCCATACCGGCGCTGTGCTTCCCCTCGGACGGCCCAGGGTGACCATGACCGATTCCTCCGCGGCGAGTTTGTTGGGTCGACGGGTGCCAGGATTCTCTTCACCTCTTCGGCGAAGTGGATGATGTGCATGCGATCTCTTGCTGCGCCAGATGGTTTCGGGTCGTAGAGCTAGAGGGCGGTGTCGAGTCGTGCACTCGCGTCGGTGGGCGAGGGCTGATGTGCGTGCCGTGCGAAGTGGAATGCAGCAGCCAGTACGTGCGCTCGACGGCGTCACAGCGTGCCTGCTGCGGGTCGGGTTTCGACCGGCTCGCTTGGGATGCGGCGGAATCGGTGTGCCCCAAGGGGTCGAGTGAGCAACCGGATGCCGTCCCCGAGCACGGCACCGTGCCCGCCTGCGATTCCAGCGCCAACGATGCGGATACGGCTTGGACGATGGAACGGCCACCGAAGTGCCCGACGTCCGGCGCGACGACCGCGGAGGCTTCGCGGCGTATGGCCGTGTGCACGATCAAGGTGATCGGCATGAAGGTCGCGCAGTCGATCGTGAGCACGGGGCCGAGGTCGTAGCCGCGGTCTCTGCGATAGCGGCGACGATGGTCTGATCGTCGTCGTGTTGGTCGCTGACGTCGGTATTCACTAGGCCAATTGCTCTACGTGCCAACGCAACTCAACTCCTCAGCTCGTCGTGGGGTGGGCCATCTGTGGCCGCGGCGGTAGCTGCGGAGCGTCCGACCGATTACGGGTCTTCTGCCTCCGATTCGGATTCGCGCTCGATGCGCTGGCGTATGCCTTCGACGCTGCGTTCGGGCGGAATCCGTTGCGGCCGCACGGAGAACGCGACCAGCGCGAGTAGGAACAATGCCGCCAAAATCAACGCGCAGCAGGCCACCCACAACTGGGCGGCCGTCATCCGTGCGCGTCGTCGACGACCAGGCTCGACGTCGCCTCCAGAGCGACCCGCCCCGCGAAGCCGAGCGCGGGCGGTCGACAGTTCGGATCAGGGCGGCCGTTCGCGCCGATCGCCTGGAGACCACCGTCGCCGTAATGCCAACCGCGGGGCGGACTATCGTTCGGCGCGAGGGCAAGTTTCGCGGCGTCGTCGGCCTCGAATATTGCGCGCAGCTCTGCCAGGGGGAGCATTTCGGGCTCACCTTGCGACGCGGGCACGGGTGTGTGCGGCCCCGCGTCCGCGCGGGGTGATTTGGTACCGGCTCGACCGTGTTCCGGCCCCGGCGGCGACCAGGCCGCGCGAGCGCAGCGCCGATATCGCAGATCTGGTCCGCAACGTCGTCAGCTGGGCGTCGCGGGCAAGCTGATCAATCGAGAGGATCCCGCCCGGTTCGAGTACCGCCAGCACGGCGGCCTGTGATTCCGTAAGGTTCGTGTGCATCGCCTGCGCCTCCTGGTCGTCGGATGCCTAGATCAAGGACACGCCGCGCGGTTGCCTCGACGTAAGGCGTGCAGGCGGGGCCGGTGTGTGCGCAGGGGGTGTGCGCGGCAGCGAATTCATGGCCTCTGGGGTCTTTCGCGTGCCAGACTGCTGCAATGGGACGGCAGCCCAAGCAGCCCAATTCTCAGCTTGCCGAGTTGCTCGAGGAGACGGGCCTAGCGAACAAGGCGCTTGCCCGCCGAGTAGTCGAACGTGGACGTGCCGTAGGTGTTGAGTTGCGTTATGACCACACTGCGGTAGGGCGGTGGCTGGCAGGAGAACAACCCAATCCGCCTGGGCCTGAGCTGATTGCGGAGTGTCTCACCGAAGTTGCTGGCCGGCGGGTGAGCGCCGCTGATTGCGGGATGACCGGTGGGGGCAAGGCTGCCGATCTCGGATTGGAGTTCTCGCTGAGTCTCGCGGAAGCGACTGCTTCAGCGACAGCGTTATGGAGGAGTGACGTGGAGCGCAGGCGGTTCCTCGTCGGCGCGTCGTATGCGGTCGCGGTTTACCCTGCTGCGTCGATGCGATGGCTGACCCTGCCCGGCCCTGAGCATCCGGTCTCCGCCGGATCTCGCCGAATCGGACAGAGTGACGTCGACGCGGTGCGGACGATGACGACCGCGTTCCGTGACCTCGACAATCGCGTTGGCGGGGGCAAGGTTAGGTCGACAGTCGTCCACTACTTGCACAGCTCGGTCGCTCCGCTTCTTCGTGGCAGCTACAACGAGCGCGTCGGGCGGCAGCTGTTCGCCACCACTGCGGAACTCACGAAGCTTGCCGGCTGGGCCGCCTACGATCTCGAGGAGCACGGCCTAGCGCAGCGATATTTGATCCAAGCTCTTCGGATGTCCCGAGCAGCCGGTGATACCGGACTCGGAGCCGAGATACTCGCAGCGATGAGCCACCAAGCCACCTACGTCGGCCGACCTGGCGACGCCGTCGACCTGGCCCGCGCCGCGCAGATCGCTGCCCGAAACGCTGGCTTGGCTGCCCTCGAGTCCGAGTGCCTGATGGTCGAGGCACACGGTCACGCTGCGCTTCTGGACCAATCATCTTGCGCGACAGCGCTGAACGCAGCTCAACGCGCTTTCAGCCGTAAGGATTTTGGCCGGCCGGAATGGCTCGCGTACTTCGACGACGCGTATTTGTCGGCCAAGATCGCCCATTGCTTCCGGGATCTTGGAGACCTCGGCCGCGCAGCCCGATACGCCGAGCAATCCCTAGAGATGTCCGAGGGATACCAGCGCGGTCGGGCTTTCAATCTGTGCCTGCTCGCTTCCGCTGTCGCGGACTCCGACCCCCACGAAGCGGTACGCATCGGTGACGACGCGCTCGAACTGGTGGGCGGCCTCGAGTCTCGACGCAGCTTTTCATACCTGCGTGAAGTCCGCTTCCGGCTCGCGCCGTACGACCGGCTTACCGATGTTGCCTCGTTCCGGCGGCGGGTGCTGGCCGCCACTACAAATGCAGGTTGAGCGCTCGATACAACGCGACAACCGTTGCGACGCCGACTATCTCGCCGCGATCGATCATCGCTATCGCTTCGGGAAGCGGGAACCAACCGAGTTCTTCGGCCTCGTTGATGTCGGGTGGATTGTCGGTCAGATCGGCGCCGCGGGCGAGGTAAATCTCCTGTGGCTGGTCGAGCGTGCCGATCGCTGGCTGATAGGTGACGAGATGCTCGATGGTGCGGGGCCGCCAGCCTGTCTCTTCCTCGACCTCGCGCGCGGCAGCGAGCGCGATGTCCTCGGCACCGTCGACATAGCCTCCGGGCAGCTCCCACACCCATCGGTCGATGATGAACCGGTGGCGGTACATCAGCAGCGCCTCACGGTCCTCGTTGAGCACCAAAGTCATTGCGCACCGCGGCATTCGAGCAACGTACTGAGTGAAGCGCACGCCATCAGGAAGTTCGACATCGACGGTGGACAGTCGAATGTGACGATTCTCGTCGACCACGCGCTCGCCGTGGATCTTCCACTGAGTTCGGCTCACACCTCGAAGGTAGCAATCATCGGTCGCCACGGCGTGGGCGGTGTTCGGTGAGGATATGTCGCTGGCGACATATCCTGCGGGCTTCGTGAGCGTGTGCTGTGCCAGGCTCGGGGTGGTGCGGTGTCCAGGGGCTTGGGAGGGGGGTGGGGTGGTAGACCGGGGGGATGCGGTTGCTGATTGTTTCGGATACGCACGTGCCTAAGCGGGGGCGGGATTTGCCGGGGGTGGTGTGGGGGGAGGTGGAGCGGGCGGATGTGGTGGTGCATGCGGGGGATTGGGTGGAGGTGGGGTTGTTGGATCGGCTCGAGGCTCGTAGCAGGCGGTTGATCGGGGTTTATGGGAACAATGACGGGGCGGAGTTGCGGGCCCGGCTGCCGGAGGTCGCGTATGCGGAGTTGGCGGGGGTGCGGCTGGCGGTGGTGCACGAGACGGGGCCGGCGAAGGGGCGTGAGCGGCGGTGCGCGCGGGACTTTCCGGACACCGATGTCCTGGTGTTCGGGCACAGTCATATTCCGTGGGACAGTGTCGCGGAGACCGGCCTGAGACTGCTCAACCCGGGCTCGCCGACGGATCGGCGTAGGCAACCCGAGCACACGTATCTCACCGCGCGCATCAGCGCCGGGCAGCTGACCGATGTGGTACTGCACGCCATCGAAAAGGATCAGGAACGAGTGGCGAGGTAGATCGTGTTGGACGATCGGCCGCGAGTCAGCGGGTTGTCGAAGGGCACCTGTTCGGCCCGCACGTCGGTGAAGACGGAAGCCAAAGTCGACAGGAAATGATCGTCGGGCGCGTCGTCGGACCACAGCGCGAAAGTACCGCGCGGAGCGAGATGTTCGGTGAGCGCGCGCAATCCGTCGGCGGTGTAGAACGCGGCGTGCGGATGGTGCAGCACGTGGCGTGGTGAGTGGTCGATGTCGAGCAGGATCGCGTCGTAGACGCGGCTGGGGTTGTCGGGATCGAACCCGGTCGTGCTCGCCGCCGCGGCGAAGAAGTCGGCGCGGACGAGGATGACGCGATCGTCGGCGGCCAGCCCGGCGGTGGGCAGCAGATCGCGGTGGTGCCAATCGATGACCGCGTCCGAGTACTCGACGACGGTGAGACTCCGAACCCGCTTGTCCCGCAACGCTTCCTGTGCGGTGTAGCCCAGCCCGAGCCCGCCGACGACCACCGACAGCTCCGCGCCCGCCGTGCGCGCGAGACCCAACCGGGCCAGTTCGCGTTCGGCGACGGTGAACAGGCTCGACATGAGGTACTCGTCGCCCAGCTTGACCTCGTAGACCTCGGCCCGCGCCGCGGGATCGAACCGCCGCCGCAGGCTGATCTCACCCATCGGCGTCTGCTGCCAGCCGAGTTCCTCGAAGTGTGCGCTCATCGCAGAGACGATAGGCGGTGGCTATCCCCATACGAAGTACGGGAGGAGTCCGCCGACTCCTCCCGTAACTCGAAACCTCAGTGCGGCAGATCCATGCCCTGCGCGAGCAGCGGCCAGGAGTTGTGCAGCGCCTCTTCCCAGTAGGGCCAGTAGTGCGTGCCCACGGGGTTGAACTGGTAGGTGGCGGGGATGTTCAGCGAGTCGAGGCGATTCTTCAGGTTGTTCGTGCAGCCGTTCACGGCCGCCTCGATGATCACGCCGAGGCCGAGGTTGACGGCGCCGGTCGGCCCCGGGGAGCTGCCCAGGTAGTACTTGACGTCGTCCAGCACCGGGATGCCGCTGCCGCTGGAGACGTAGAGCAGCGTGCCGCGCAGCTTCTCCGCGTTGACGACCGGGTCGTTCTCCGCCCACAGCGGGCTGTTGTCGGGCCCGTACATGTTCTCGGTATTGCCGCCCGCCCACGTCTCGGTCGCGAGCTTCACGAACCGCTGACCGGCCGGGTCGGCGATCTGCGCGCAACCGCTGTACGCCGCGACCGACTTGAACAGGCCGGGCTTGGCCTCGGCCAGCTGCAGCACCGACGTGCCGGAGGTCGACAGGCCGGCCAGCGCGTTGCGGCCGGTGGACTGCAGGGTCTTGTCCAGCAGCGGCGGCAGTTCCTCGGTGAAGAAGGTCTTCCACTTGTTCACGCCGAGCGCCGGATCGGGCTTGATCCAGTCGGTGTAGTAACTGCCGCGTCCGCCGACCGGCTGGATGACGTTGACCGACTTGTCGGCCAGGAACTCCAGCGCCTTGGTCTGGGCCTGCCAGCTGGCGGTGCCTTCGCCGCCGTCGAGGCCGTTGAGCATGTAGATGTTCGGCGCGGACTTGGACTCGTCGGCGGGGCGCTGCACGTCGATCTTGACGTCGGTGCCCATCGCGGCCGAATACACCTTGAGGTGCCAGGTGCGCCCGTCCTTCTCGATGGAGGTGACGGCCGACGGCTTCTGCGGCTCGGCCGAGGCGGTGCCCCCGAGCAGGCTCACGGACAGCATGGCGGCCAGCGCCACCACGGTGCTCCGCAGGACGGAGTTCTTACGCAGTGCGGAAGGCTTCATCGGACATGCATCTATCTAGTACTCCCTTATCGGCTGTGCTGCGACCGGCGGGGGCCGCCTCAATCCCCACAGAGTGCGTCTCGCGTCGAGGCAAAACTGTTACATGACGCCGCTCACGCCAGACTGTACCGAGGCGGCGCCGGACAGTACACCTCGCTCAGCGTGCCGCACGAAGATTCTCGATCTGCGTGCGCAGATGGTCGAGCAACTTCTCCGGATTGTCGTATTCGGCCGGATCGATGGGCGTGCCGAAGTGGATCGTCACGCGCTGACTCCGGTCGAAGGCCGGGCCGGCGCCCCGGCTGCGGCGCATCGGCAGGACCCGATCGGTGCCGCTGGTGCCGACGGGGATGATCGGAACCCCGGTCGCCAGTGCGAGTTTCGCAACGCCGGGCTTGTACGGCTCCCACTCGCCTGGCGCCACCAGCCGCCCCTCCGGATAGATGAGCAGCACGCCGCCGTGCCGCAGAATCTGCTCGGCCTGGGACAGCGCGGACCGCCCCGACTCGCTGTCGCGGCGCAGCACCGGAATCTGGCCGAGCCGCCGCACCAGCCAGCCGACCACCGGCCACGACCACAGCTCCGCCATCGCGATGGCGACGGCTCGCCGCCGCAGCGCGCCCCACAGGAAGACCGCGTCGAGCATGGAGATGTGATTGCTCGCCACGATCACCGGCCCGGACTTCGGCACCCGCTCGCGGCCGAGCACGGTCACCCGCACGAACCTCGACCAGGCCAGTGCGCGCAACACCCGCCGCACCAGCTTCGTCGTCACCCACGCACGCTTGCCCAGCCCCTTGGGCCGCCGTACCGGCTCCTCGCTCACCGCCACCCCCACCGGTCCGAACGGCTCGGTTCTCCGAGCCTCGAACCAGATTACCGACACCCCACGACACCTTCGCCCGTCCGTGACACCGCGGGGCAGGGCGCTGGGTCGCTTCTCTCGCTGTGTCGGGCGAATACGTTCGGGCTGTCGCTGAAACCGGCAGACGGTGGCCATTCTTCGCAGGAATTCGGGGCTTTCCCGGGCGGTCCGCGATAGGGATCAATGGTTACTGACTCGGTGTGTGCGCGGCCTCGCTGTTTGCCTGGTCGAACGGCGGAGGAAGGAATCGGGATGTGGGATCCTGCTGAGCCGGTTTCGAACGGGGGGATGGCGGGGGCGTCCGCTGGGCCGACGTTGGTGTCGTTGTTCGAGGAGCAGGTGGCGCGGAGCCCCGACGCGGTCGCGGTGCGGTTCGAGGGGACCTCGGTCTCGTACGCCGAGTTGGCCGGTCGGGTGAACCGGCTGGCCCGGTACCTGATTTCGCTCGGTGTGGGGCCGGATTCGCTGGTCGGCGTGCGAATGGCGCGCTCGGTCGATCTGGTGGTCGGCGTGTACGCGGTGGTGGTCGCCGGTGGTGCGTGGGTGCCGTTGGACCCCGAGGCGAGCGCTCGTTATGTGCTCGACGTGACGGATGTGGCGTGCGTATTGACCACGTCCGGAACGGGATTCGGAGTGGAGGTCGATTGTGTCGATATGTCGGGTTTCTCGACGGATGCGGTCTCCGATGCGGAGCGATCGGGGAAATTACGGCCGTCGAATCTCGCCTATGTGATGTTCACGTCCGGCTCGACCGGGCGTCCCAAAGGGGTGGCTGTATCGCATGCGGCGATCGTGAATCGCTTGCTCTGGATGCAGGCGGAGTATCGGCTGGTCGCCGACGATGCGGTGTTGCAGAAGACCCCGGTCACATTCGATGTGTCGGTGTGGGAGTTGTTCTGGCCGTTGCTCGGCGGCGCGCGACTGGTGCTTGCGACGCCCGGTGGCCACCGCGACCCACGTCATCTGGCCGATCTGATCGTGCGCGAAGGCATTACGATCGCTCATTTCGTGCCGTCGATGCTCGCGGTGTTCGTCGCGGAGCGAAGCGCGGGTGCATGCCGCAGCCTGCGCGACGTCTTCGCCTCCGGCGAGGCGCTGCCGGGTTCGGTTGCGCAGCAGATGATTTCGCTGACGGGTGCGCGGTTGCACAATCTGTACGGGCCGACGGAGGCGGCGGTCGACGTCACCTATCACCGGGTGGAGCCGACGGACACGGTCTCGGTGCCCATCGGCCGTCCGGTATTCAATACCCGGGTCTATGTGCTGGACGAGCGGCTTCGGCCGACCGGTGCGGGCGAGTTGTATCTGGCGGGCGTGCAGGTGGCGCGTGGGTACGCGGGGCGGGCGGAGCTGACCGCGGAGCGTTTCGTCGCCGACCCGTTCGCGGCGGGCGAGCGGATGTATCGCACCGGCGATCGGGTGCGGTGGACGACGGGCGGCGAACTCGAGTACTTGGGGCGCAACGACTTTCAGGTCAAGGTCCGCGGCGTTCGGATCGAACCCGGCGAGATCGAAGCGGTGCTGTCGTCGCATCCGGCGGTGACCCGCGCCGTGGTCACCGTCGGGCAAAGCACCGGCGACGAGAACGACCGTCGGCTGCTCGGCTATGTCACCGTCGGTGCCGAGGACAACGTCGAGTCCGAGCTGGTCGATCAATGGCAGCGGCTCTACGACGAGGTGTATACGAGCGACGGCTCGGCCGAGTTCGGGGCCGACTTCACCGGCTGGAACGACAGTTACACGGGTGAGCCGATTCCGGTGCCGGATATGCGGGAGTGGCGGGACGCGACCGTCGCCCGCATCCGTGCGCTGCGCCCGCGCCGGGTACTGGAGATCGGTGTCGGATCCGGCCTGCTGTTGTCTCAGTTGGCCGCGGAGTGCGAAGAGTACTGGGCGACAGACGTTTCCGAGACGGCGATCCGAAATGCCGAGCGGCGGCTGGCCGAGCGGGCGCCCGAGTGGGCCGACCGCGTCGTCCTGGAGCGGCGCGCGGCGCACGACGTTCAGGGCTTGCCTCGTCTTCACTTCGACACCATCATCCTGAACTCGGTGATCCAGTACTTTCCCGGCGAAAGTCACCTGCGCGGGGTGCTGGGGCAGTTGCTCGAGGTGCTCGAGCCGGGCGGCGCTCTCTTCCTCGGCGATGTTCGCAACTTGGCGCTGCTGGAAGAGTTTTCGATGGCAGTGCAGAGAGCCCGGCACCCCAGTGCGGCTTCGGAATTCGTCCGTGCGCGGGTCCGCACGGCCGTGCGCGCCGAAGCGGAGCTGCTGCTTGCACCCGAGTATTTCGCCGCTCTCGCAGCGGAACTCGGCCACGTCGGCGCCGTCGATATCCAGCTGAAGCGCGGAAGCGCCGTCAATGAGCTGACGTGCTACCGATACGACGTGGTGCTGCGTAAACCGCCCACGGACGCGGCGTCTTTCGCCGACTTGACGAGTCACCGGTTCACTGACGGCGCGGAACTGCGATCGCGCCTGACTTCCCATGAACTCCGCTCGTTTCGCGTCACGGAGATCCCGCACGGGGGGATTCTTCGAGACATGCGGACTGGCATAAACAGCAGTGTCTCAACCGATTTCGAGGGGACACTCCCTGAGGATCTCTATCTCCTCGGTGACGAGTACGGCTACCGGACGGCGGTCACCTGGTCGGCGCGTAAGGGCTACATGGAGGCCGTATTCGCCCGAGACCTGCCAGATCGGACGCCACTGACCGACGTGTACCTTCCCGCCCGACCACTACAAGCACCGTCTGCCTACGCGAACAATCCCGGTGCCCGATCGCTCGCCACCACGCTGCGCCGCTACCTGCGGGATCGGCTGCCCGAGCACCTGATTCCGACGGTGGTGGTCCTCAACGAATTCCCGTTGACCCCCAACGGCAAGCTGGACACCCGCGCCCTGCCCGCCCCGGAGCCGTTGTCCGACAACAACTATCGTCCACCGACGACCTCGCACGAACAGACCCTCGCCGCCTTGTTCGCGGAGATCCTGGGCGTGGACCGGGTAGGCGTCGACGACGACTTCTTCGAGCTGGGCGGTCATTCGCTGCTGGCTACCCGCCTGGTCGGCCGAATCCGGATCGATCTGGGCATCGAGGTGCCGATCCTGACGGTGTTCGACGCGCCGACCCCCGCGCTGCTGGCGACGCGGCTCGATGCCGGTGTCTCCGCGCGCCCGGCACTCACCGCCCTCGAACGCTTCGAGCGTGTCCCGCTCTCCTTCGCCCAGGAGCGGATGTGGTTCCTCTACCGGCTCCATGGGGAGTCAGCGACATACAACGTGCCGCTGGCGGTGCGCCTCTCCGGCACACTCGATCTCGCGGCGCTCGAGGCGGCGCTGGGGGATGTGGCGGGCAGGCACGAGGCCTTGCGGACGGTGTTCGCCGAGATAGAGGGCTCTGTGGTGCAGTTGGTGCGCGAGGCCGAGGTGGCTATTGCGGTATCCGCGGTCGATGATGTCGACGCGGCGGTTCGATCCGCGGCCCGCCGCCCGTTCGACCTCACGACCGATACCCCACTGCGCGCCAGCGTCTTTCGAGACCAACACGGTGAGCAGGTGTTGGTGCTGGTGCTGCACCACATCGCGACCGACGGCGGGTCGTTGCCGATCTTCGCCCGGGACCTGTCCGCGGCATACGCGTCCAGATGTGCGGGAAGAGCACCGGATTGGCCGGACCTGCCGGTGCGGTACGCGGACTACGCGCTGTGGCAGCGACGGTTACTAGGGGACGCCGCGGACCCGAAAAGCCTGACCGCGCGCCAGTTCGAGTACTGGCGCGAGGAACTGGCGGGCATCCCGGATCGGCTGATGTTGCCGTTCGACCGGCCACCGTCGAAGGTGGTGAGCTCGCGCGGCGCGGTGGTCGAGTTCGCCGTCGACGCCGATGTTCGGACGGCGGTGGAGCGGCTGGCGCGCGGCCGGGGCGCCACGGCATCGATGGTCTTGCAGGCGGCGTTCGCGGTGCTGCTGCACAAGATCGGTGCGGGAGACGACATCACGGTCGGCAGCCCGATCGCCGGCCGGACCGATGCGGCGCTGACCGATCTCGTGGGATTCTTCGCCAATACCTGGGTGCTGCGGGTCGCCGTCGCGAGGAGCCTCCGGTTCGCGGACGTGCTCGATCAGGTGCGGTCGAAAGCGTTGCGCGCCTACGAGAATCAGGACCTGCCGTTCGAGCGGTTGGTCGAGTTGTCGAACCCGGCGCGGTCCACCGCGCATCATCCGTTGTTCCAGGTGATGTTCGCCTTGCAGAACAACATGTTTCACGAGTTCGACCTGCCCGGCGCCGCGGCCACCTCGATGGCGGTGCACACCGGCACGGCCAGATTCGATCTGTTCTTCGCGCTCGAGGAGTCGAAATCCGGCGGTTACGCGGGTGCGGTCGAGTACTCGTCCGACCTGTTCGATCGGCACACCGTCGAGTTGCTCGCTGATCGCTTCACACGCGTGCTGGAAGCCGTGTTGCGCGACCCGGCTGTGCCGGTAGGCGAACTCGACCTACTGACGCCGACGGAGCGGGCAGCGCTTGTCACGTCCTGGCGCGACACCCTTCACGACATCGAGAGTGCGACGCTGCCTTCGTTGTTCGAGGCGCAGGTCCGGCGAACTCCGGCGGCCCCGGCGGTGACGTTCCGGGGGGCGGGCCTGTCCTATGGCGAGTTCGCCGGTCGGGTGAATCAGGCGGCGCGTTACCTGATTTCGCTAGGGGTGGGGCCGGAGTCGTTGGTGGGCATCGGGATACCCCGTTCGATTGATCTGCTGGTCGGCGTGTACGCGGTGGTGGCGGCCGGCGGCGGGTATGTGCCGGTGGACCCCGACCACCCGGCCGGGCGCATCGACCACATCCTCGACACCGCGCGTCCGGTGGTCGTGCTGACCTCGGGCGCCGACCTGCCGACCGGGCATGCCCGGTCGGTACGCCTCGACGAGCTCGACCTGACCGGCTTCGACACCGCGCCGATCACCGATGCCGAGCGAGTTCGGCCGCTGCGGCCGGACCACATCGCCTACACCATCTTCACCTCTGGTTCGACCGGCCGGCCGAAAGGCGTCGCGGTGGCACACCAGGCCATCGTCAACCGGCTGGTCTGGATGCAGTCGAAGTACGGACTGGGGCGCGACGATGTGGTGGTGCAGAAGACGCCGGTCACGTTCGACGTGTCGGTGTGGGAGTTGTTCTGGCCGCTGCAGGCCGGTGCGCGATTGGTGATAGCGGAGCCCGGCGGGCATCGCGACCCTGCCTATCTGACACGGCTCATCATCGAACAGCGCGTCACCACAGCGCATTTCGTTCCGTCACTGCTCGCGGCGTTCGTCGCGGAGCCGATGGCGGCCGAATGCCGCAGCCTGCGAAAAGTATTCGCATCGGGGGAGGCGCTGCCCGGCGGCGTCGCGCAGCGCCTGCTCGAGCTGACCGGGACGCGGTTGCACAATCTGTACGGTCCGACCGAGACGGCGGTGGACGTCACCTATCACGAGGTGACCGACGCGGATACGGCGTCGGTGCCCATCGGGCGACCGGTGTTCAACACGCGGGTCTACGTGTTGGACGCGGGGCTCGCGCTGGTGCCGGCGGGTGTGGCCGGTGAACTGTACATCTCGGGCGCTCAGCTGGCGCGCGGCTACGCGGGCCGTCCGGAGTTGACGACGCAACGATTCGTGGCGGACCCGTTCGTGCCGGGTGAACGCATGTATCGCACCGGTGACCGCGTGAAATGGACGAACTCGGGCGAGCTGGAGTATCTGGGGCGCAACGACTTCCAGGTGAAGCTGCGCGGCATGCGGATCGAGTTGGGCGAGATCGAGGCGGCCCTGAACGCGCTGGACCCCGTTGCTCAGGCCGTCGTGATGGTCCGCACCGCCGAGCATCTCGGCGATCAGCTCGTGGGGTATCTGGTGGCGCACACCACCATCGACACCGACGCCGTGCGGGCCGCCCTCCTCGAAGTGCTGCCGTCGTACATGGTGCCCGCGACATTCATGGTGCTGGAGGATCTTCCGTTGACGGCCAACGGCAAGCTGGACGCTAGAGCCTTGCCCGCACCGCGGTTCGCGGCGCGCTCGGCGTACCGGGCGCCGGAAACGTTGCCGGAGTTGGTTCTCACCGAGCTGTTCGCCGATGTGCTCGGTGTCGGCCGAGTCGGCGTCGATGACGACTTCTTCGAGCTGGGCGGTCATTCGCTCGCGGTGACCCGTCTGGTCAGCCGGATTCGGGTGGCCATGGGGGTGGAGGTGCCGATCTTGACGGTGTTCGACGCGCCCACCCCGGCGTCGTTGGCGACCCGGCTCGACGCGAGCAGGCCCACCCGCCCGCCGCTTATCGCACAGGCCCGACCGGAGCCCACTCCGGTGTCATACGCACAGCGGCGAATGTGGTTTCTGTCTCGGCTGCACGGGCTTTCGGCGACGTACAACCTGCCGCTGGCCGTCCGGCTGACCGGAAGGCTGGAGATCGAGGCGCTGGTCTCGGCCGTGCGGGATGTCGTGGACAGGCACGAGACGCTTCGCACGGTTTTCGCCGAGATCGACGGTGCGCCAGAGGCACGGGTACTCGAGGGGGCGGAGGTCCCTGTCCAGGTGTCGGAGATCGGTCCGTCGGACGTGGATCGCGCGGTGCGAGAGGCGGCGGCTCACCGGTTCGATCTCTCGGCGGAGATACCGTTGCGGGTCAACCTGTTTCGCAGCGCGGCCGACGAGTACGTGTTCGTGCTGGTGGTGCACCACATCGCTGCCGACGGTGGCTCGCTGGGTCCCTTGGTACGAGACCTCTCCACCGCGTACGCGGCCAGGTGCGCTGGCCGGCCCCCGGAATGGTCGGCACCGACGGTCCAGTACTTCGACTACGCCCTGTGGCAGCGCGAGTTGCTCGGCGACCCGGCGGATCCGGCCGGTGTGTCGGCGCGGCAGTTCGAGTACTGGCGCGCGGAGCTCGCGGGTCTGCCCGAGCGGTTGACATTGCCCCTCGACCGGCCGAGACCCGAGACGACAAGTCTGCGTGGGGATGTCGTCTCCTTCACCGTCGACGCCGCGGCGCGGTCGGCGGTGGAGCGGCTGGCGCGGAGCCGGGGAGCGACCCCCTCGATGGTGTTGCAGGCGGTCTTCGCGGTGCTACTGCACAAACTCGGTGCGGGAGAGGACATTCCGATCGGTACTCCCATCGCCGGGCGCACGGATGCGGCGCTGGCCGACCTGGTCGGCTTCTTCGTCAACACCTGGGTACTGCGGGTCGATCTGTCGCAGTGCGTTCGGTTCGAGGACGTGCTGGTCCAGGTGCGCGGTAAGGCGTTGCGGGCCTACGAGAATCAAGACCTGCCGTTCGAGCGGTTGGTCGAGCTGCTGAACCCGGTGCGATCCACCGCGCACCATCCGTTGTTCCAGGCGATGTTCACGTTGCAGAACAACGCTTTTCACGAGTTCGAGCTACCGTATGTCGAGGCCGTGCCGATGCCGGTGAGCACGGGGACCGCCAGATTCGACCTCTTGTTCGCGCTGGAGGAGCTCGACGGCTACGCGGGCGTGGTCGAGTACTCGACCGACCTGTTCGACCGCCGGACCGTCGGCCTGTTCACCGATCTCTTCGTTCGGTTGCTGGACACGGTCGTGCGCGACCCCGCGACGAAGGTCGCCGATCTGGATCCGTTCGAGCGCGACGGCGGCACGGCCGTACCGGCGATCGACCAATCCCGCACTGCCACAACGCGTCAACGCTCCAAGTATCGCCCGCCCGCGACCGCACAGGAAAGGATCCTCACCGAGCTGTTCGCGGAGGTGCTCGGTGCGTCCGATGTCGGCGTCGACGATGACTTCTTCGAGCTGGGCGGTCATTCGCTCGTGGTCACGCGGCTGGTCAGCCGGATCCGGGTGGCCATGGGGCTCGAGGTGCCGATTCTGACGGTGTTCGACGCGCCGACCCCGGCGTTGCTCGCGGCTCGCCTCGACGTCGGCGTCCCGCTCCGCCCGGCGTTGCTCCGACGCACCCACCCGGAATACGTTCCGGTGTCGTTCGCGCAGCAGCGGATGTGGTTCCTGTATCGATTCGAGGGTCCGTCCCCGACGTACAACGTGCCGTTGGCGGTGCGGCTGTCCGGGCCCATCCAGATCGAGGCGCTCGCGTCGGCGGTGCGGGACGTGGTGGACAGACACGAGAGCCTGCGCACGGTCTTCACCGAGGCCGACGGCGTGGTGGTGCAACGGGTGCTCGGTGCGTGCGAGGCACCGGTGACCGTCGCGGATGTGGTGGATGTGGACGCGGCGGTCAGGGACGCCGCCTCCTGCACCTTCGACCTCGAGACGGATATCCCTTTGCGGGTCAGCCTGTTACGTGGCGACGGGGAGCAGGTGCTGGTGCTTGTGGTCCACCACATCGCCTCGGACGGCGGCTCACTCGGGCCTTTGGCCAAAGATCTCTCGGCCGCCTATGCGGCCAGGTGCGCGGGGCGGTCGCCCGAATGGCCGATCCTGCCGGTGCAGTACGCGGACTACGCGCTGTGGCAGCGGGAACTACTGGGCGATCCGGCGGACCCGGACAGCCTGTCCGCGCGCCAGTTCGACTACTGGCGTGCGGAATTGGCGGGCCTCCCGGAGCAAGTTACGTTGCCGTTCGACCGGCCACGGCCGAAACTGGCGAGCGCGCAGGGAGCGGTGCTCGAGTTCGCGATCGATGCCGGGCTACGGTCGGCGGTGGAGCGGCTGGCGCGGGGCCGTGGGGCGACCGCGTCCATGGTGCTGCAATCGGCGTTCGCCGTGCTGCTGCACAAACTCGGTGCGGGCGAAGACCTTCCGATCGGGAGTCCGATAGCCGGACGGACCGACGGCGCGCTGGCCGATCTGGTCGGGTTCTTCGTCAACACCTGGATGCTGCGGGTGGAGGTCACGCCGGACGTCGCGTTCACGGAGGTGCTGGCGCGGGTGCGTGGAAAAGCGTTGCGCGCCTACGAGAATCAGGACCTGCCGTTCGAACGGCTGATCGAGCTCCTGAATCCGGTGCGCTCGACGGCATTCCATCCCTTGTTCCAGGTCATGTTCGCGTTGCAGAACAACACGGCCTACGAGTTCGATATGCCCGGCGTCGACGCCACGGCATTGCCGGTGCACACCGGAACCGCCAAGTTCGACCTGTTCTTCGCGCTGGAGGAGCGATCCGGCACCGGGGGATACGCGGGCACGGTCGAATACTCGACGGACCTGTTCGATCGGTCGACCGTCGCGCAGCTCGTCGAACGCTTCTCGCGCCTGCTCGCCACGATCGTCACCGATCCGGAGGCGACGGTGTCGGACCTCGAGATACTGCTACCCGACGAGCGCGGGCAGCTCCTCGAGATCTGGAACGACACCGCGGCCGCGCCGCCGAAAGCGATGCTGCCGCAGCTGTTCACCGCGCAGGCAGTCGCGACCCCGGACGTGACGGCGGTGATGTGCGGTCCGGACCGACTGACCTACGCCGAACTCGCCGCCAGGGTCGAGCAGTTGGCGAGTTGGCTGACGGCACAGGGCGTCGGCGTGGAAGACATAGTGGCGGTGCATCTACCGCGCTCTGCCGAGATGGTGATCGCGGTGCTCGGGGTGCTCGCGGCCGGAGCCGCCTATCTGCCGCTGGATCCGCACTACCCGGAGTCCCGCATCGAGTACATGATGAAGGATGCGCGCCCGGTGGCGGTGCTCGACGCATCCTCGATGGCCCAGGTCCGGCAGTACACCGGTGAAATGCCGACGCCACCTATACATTCCAGCAACGCGGCCTACGTCGTCTACACGTCCGGCTCGACCGGCAAGCCGAAGGGCGTGGTCGGCACCCACGCCGGCCTGGCTAACCGATTGGCCTGGTACAACAAGGTTTTGCCGTGGGCACCGGGTGAGACGGTATGCGCGAAGACCTCGTTGAGCTTCCTCGATTCCCTCTTCGAGATCGCGGGCCCGCTGACGCACGGCGGCACCGTGCTGGTCGCCGACGACGCCCAGGTGCGCGATGTCGGCGCGCTGCTCGGCCTGATCGAGCGGCACCGGGTGAGCCGGATCGTGGTGGTCCCGAGTCTGTTGTCCGCGATGCTCGCCGACGAACGCATCGACCGCGCCGCCGGATGCGCGGTGTGGGTCAGCAGCGGGGAACCGCTGCCGGCCGTCGTGGCGGAGAACTTTTCGAAGGTGTTGCCGGACAGCCGATTGCTGAACTTCTACGGTTCCTCCGAGACGAGCGCCGACAGCACGTGGGCGGCGGCCGAGGTGATGCCCGGCGGAGTGCCGATCGGCCGACCGGTGGACAACACCAGCGTGTACGTGCTGGATCGTGCGTTGCGACCGGTGCCGCGCGGCGTGGTGGGGGAGTTGTACATCGCCGGAATCGGTTCGGCGCGTGGGTATCTGCGTCGCGGGGGACTCACCGCCGCGCGGTTCGTCGCCGATCCGTTCGCTACGGACCCGGGCGGACGGCTCTATCGCACCGGGGATTTGGTGCGCTGGCTTCCCGATGGACAGCTGATGCTGGTGGGCCGCGCCGACGACCAGGTGAAGGTGCGTGGTTTCCGGATCGAGCCCGGCGAGGTCGAGTCGGTGCTGTGCGGGCATCCGTCGGTGGCGCGGGCCGTCGTGGTGGCTCGGGACGGCCATGCGGGTAAGCAGCTCGTGGGCTATCTCGTACCCAACGAAAGCGGTGCGGGACAGGATGTTTCGGCGGTGCGCGACTACGCGTCGAGTGTGCTGCCCGAGTACATGGTGCCCGCCGCCCTCATGTGGCTCGACGCTCTGCCGTTGGGCCCCACCGGCAAGATCGATCGTCGCGCGCTACCCGCGCCGGTGTTCACCAGTGGCGGGTATCTAGCGCCGAGGACCGTGCTGGAGGAGCGGATGTGCGCCGTGTTCGCCGAGGTGCTCGGGGTGGAGCGGGTGGGCGTCGACGATTCGTTCTTCGACCTGGGCGGTCATTCGCTGCTGGTCATGCGGCTCGTCCGCCGGATAGCCGAAATAAGCGGCGAGACAATCGGACTCAGGGATGTCTTCACGGAAAGGACCGTCCGCAACCTGTGCAGGCGACTGCCCACGCGCCACGGCTGACCGGTCGCTCGATCACACCGCCGCGCCGGGACCCGGGAGCACGTCGACGTCGTTCGCGTGCATCGACTCGCCGCAGTGGGCGCAGCGCAGGTCGACGCCGCTGATCTCGCCGCACGCGTGATGGCGGTAGAGCACCGGCGGCCCGGCCTCGCCCGCGCGCCACCGGTCGCCCCACCCGGCCATGACCATCAGCAGATCGACCAGCTCCGTGCCCTTTTCGGTCAGCACGTACTCGTAGCGCGGTCGCCGATCGTAGGGGCGGCGCTCGAGTACGCCGTGGTCGACCAGGTGGTTCAGCCGCTCGGTCAGGACCTTGCGCGAGATGCCGAGCTCGGCTTGGAGCTGATCGAAGCGGTTCAGCCCGACCCACACGTCGCGCAGGATCAACGGCGACCACGGCTCGCCGATGACGTCCAGCGTGCGCGCGATCGAGCAGGCCATCTCGCTGAAGTTCGTCCGTTGCATGCCGACAAGTCTAGCAATTGGAGTTCCCTTAGGGAACTGTTGGTGCTACGGTCATGGAGTCTCTTGAAGGAACTTGAAAGGATGACGGGGATGAGCAAGGTGTACAGCGCTCTCTCGGTATCGGTCGACGGGTATATCACCGGTCGCGATCCCGGAGCCGGGCGCGGACTCGGCGACGGGGGCACGCTGTTCGATTGGTACTTCGACGGCGACACCCCGAGTCAGGTGTTCGACGGTTTCCAGCTGAGCGAGCCGAGCGCCCGCGTCTTCGACGCCCTGGCCGGGCGCGCGGGCGCGGTCGTCGCGGGCCGCAACACCTACGAAGACTCCGAGCATTTCCACGGCGGCAGCCCGCATCCCGCGGCCCGGCTGGTCGTGCTCAGTCATCGGCCCGTGCCGGAGATCTCCGACCGGCAGATCCTGGTGACCACCGGCATCGAGGATGCGATCGAGGCGGCCCGTGCGGCCGCAGGCGGCAAGGACGTCGGCCTCATGGGCGGCGGCGTCGTCACCTCGGCATTGCGGGCCGGGCTCGTCGACGAGGTGATCCTGCACCAGGTGCCCATCCTGCTCGGCGGCGGCAGGCCCTTCTTCCAGTCCCTTCCCGAGCATGTCCGGCTGCGACTGGTCGAGGCCGTCCCCGCGCCCGGCGTCACCCATCTGCACTATGAGGTCCAGCGATGAGCATCGATCCCGAAGTGCGCCGCGTGCTCGACGGCGCCCCGCACGCCCACCTCGCCACCCTGCTTCCCGACGGTGCTCCGCACGCCATTCCGGTGTATGTCGGCACCGAGGGGGACCACGTCGTGTTCATGACCGGGCCGACCTCTCGCAAGGCGCGCAACCTCCGGCGGGACCCGCGGGTCGCGCTCTCGATGACGCCCGCGGACAACTTCTTTCAGCCGGTCGTCCTGCGCGGCCGGGTCGTCGAGTGGCTCGACGGCGACGCCGCCTGGGCCATCATCGACCGGCTCGCGATGAAGTACACCGGCTCGCCCTACTCGCGCGACCTGGATCGGGTCGTCGCGCTCATCGAGCCCGAGCAGAAGCGCGTCGGCTGAGCCCTCGCCCTCGAATCGCCGGACGGTTCGAGGGCGCTCTCATGCCCGGGTCAGCGGAACAGGCGCGGCAGGCACTGGAGCATCAGGGTCGACCAGGTCAGATGGGTCAGCATGGGCGCCTGGATGCCGCCGGTTGCTCGGCGTTGCAGGCTGAACAGGGTGCCCATGAGCACCGAGGCCAGGACCAGCGCGGGGTTGCGGGTGGCGACGGTGGTGCAGGCGTAGACGGCGGTCGAGACGAGGACGGGGCGGCGGCCCGCGACCGAGTAGACCGCGCCGCGGAAGAAGACCTCCTCGGCCGCGCCGTTCGCCAGCGTGATCAGCAGCACCCGCGGGGTCGGCCCGCGATCGGCGTAACGCAGGACTCTGCTGATCGCCTTGCGCAGGAACGGAATTCGTCGCGCGATCAACGCGCAGCCGTAGAAGACGGCGAAGGTCGCACCGCCGATCAGGACGGGGCCGACGATGGGGCGTTCACCGCGTCCGCTGTCGGGTGTGTGACCGCCCGCCGCCCAGGTCGCCGCGGTGGCGAGGGTGAGGCGATAGAACTCGGTGGAATCCGGTGCGGCGGAGAAGGATGCGCCGAGCAGGCCGGTGCCCGCCACGGCGACGGCGGCGACGCGACGGCGGCGGGCGGACAAACCTGCGGCGTGGGCGAACTCGCGAGTCATGAGTCGCGGCCGGCCTTGGCGCGTTCGCCGAGGGCCCGCAGGACCGCGTCGTCGTAGCCGAGCGGTTCGAACGGGATCAGATCTCGAATGCTGTTGTCGCGCACCACGACTTCGTTGCTCATCGAGTCGACGAGCGTGCGTCCGGTGGTGGTGTCCACGGTGGTCACCAGCGACAGCCACCACGACGAGAGTCGCGGGGAGAGCAGCGGAATCGGCACGATGATCAGCGGGCGCCCCTCGATCTTCGCGACCCGGCGCAGCATGTCCTGGTACTCCAGCACGTCCGGGCCGCCGATCTCGAAGGTGCGCCCGGCGGTTTCCGGCCGGTCGAGGACGCCGACCAGGTAGCGGACCACGTCGTCGACCGCGATCGGCTGGGTCCGGGTGTGCACCCACTGCGGTGTGATCATCGCGGGCAGGTGCTCGACCAGCTGCCGGGTCATCTCCCACGAGATACCGCCATGTCCCACAATGATTCCCGCGCGCAGCGTGGTCACCGGCATGCCCGACCCGGCGAGCAACCGCTCGACCTCGCGCCTGCTGCGCAGATGCGCGGACAGGTCGTCGCCGTCGTCGCCCAGTCCGCCCAGATAGACGATCCGCCGCACCCCCGCCTCCGCCGCCGCCTCGCCGAAGTTGCGCGCCGCTTGCGCGTCCCGGCGCTCGAAGTCTTTTTCGGCGAGCGAATGCACGAGGTAATAGGCCGCCTCGCAGCCGGCCACGGCCGCGCGCAGTGCCCCTGCGTCGGCGACGTCCCCACCCACCGCCGTCCCCACGCCCCGATAGGACTCCGGATGCCTGGTCATCGCGCGCACCTCATGGCCCGCCGCCACTAACTGCGGACATAGTCGCCGGCCGACGAACCCCGTAGCCCCAGCCACAAGCACTCTCATTGGCGCATCCCATCCGTCGCGTTGGGCGTAAGCCGTACGTCGCCCCGGTTTGCTGAGCCGTGCCTCGCCAGCCTATCGGTCGTCGCTGTGTCGGCGTGCCCATCACTTCCGAACCGCGGCCGTTGGACATATAGGTCAGTGGTTCGGCGGCTTCACGATTCCGCCTGTGCCGCGCGGAGCAGGGCGGCCGCGCCGGTGATGACGGCGCGCAGGCCGTGGTCGAAGGCACGGCGGTCGGTGGTGGTGCCGCCTTCGCGGACCGCGCGGAGCAGGGGTGCGTCGGCGTCGTTGTCGAGTAGCTCGGTCAACGCGGAGAGCTGAGTGGTGGGTTCGGCGGTCTGTTCACGCAGGACGAAGCCGTTGACGTAGTGGGTGACGGCGGCGACCGTGCGCAGGCCGAGCACGGGGGTGAAACCGTGGCCGACCAGCGTGGTCAGTTCCTCGTTGACCCGCCGGATCGCCGCCGGACTCACCTGGCGCGCGCCCGCGACGACCCGGGCGCCGTCGCGGTGGGCGAGCAGGGACGCGCGGTAGGCGTGCGCGCGCCGGCTGAGCCAGTCCTCCCAGGACTCGCCTGCCCGCGGCGGCCCCATGCGCGCGGCCACGACGATCGCCTCGGCCATGCCGTCGAGGAGTTCCTGCTTGGTTCGGATGTGCCAGTACAGCGCCGGTGACTGGACGCCGAGTTCGCCCGCGAGCCTACGCACGGTCAATCCGTCCAGCCCCACCTCGTCCAGCAGGCGCAGCGCGGCCTCGATCATGGTCGCCCGGGTGACACCGGGCCTTTTGCTCTCACCCATCGACTGGCTACCTTAGCAGCGCTAAGCTCGACTGAGCGCTGCTAAGGAGTAGGCTCCCGCGCCGAGAGGACATGCGATGATCACGCTGACAGCGGCGGACGGCACCAGCGTCCACGCCTCCGACCGGGGGAGCGGCCCGACAATCCTGATGATCGGCCCCGGGCTCGATGACGGCAGCCGGACCGAGAAGGTCGCGGCGATCCTCGCCGAGCGGTTTCGCGTCATCGGACTGCGGCGTCGGCAATACCGGCTGGATCTCAAAGCCGAACACCCTGCGCCGTTTTCGGTAGCCGAGGAGGTCGACGACGTGCTGACGCTCGCTCGCCACGTCGGGCGGCCGTCCGTCGTCTACGGCCACTCGTCCGGCGGGGTCGTCGCGCTGGAGGCGGTGGCGGCGGCGCCGTCGCTGTTCGCCGGTGCGGTGATCTTCGAGCCCGCCGCCGTCATCGAGACGCCGTTGGCGGGTGTGGACGGTGCGGCGATCACCGCGGCGCGGGCCGCGATCGCCGGGGGCAGACCCGATGTCGCGATGCGGATCTTCACCAGGGTCGTGGCCGGCTATCCGGCGTGGCAGGCCTGGCTGGTCGGTGCGCTCGTAGCGCTCGTCCCGCGCTACCGCCGCCTGGTGCCCGGCCAGATCGATGACCTCGCGGCCATGGACCAGCTCGGGGATCGCCGCGCCGCCTACGCGGAAATACCCGTGCCCACCGTGCTTTTGGGCGGCGACCGCAGCCCGGCCCGCAACACCGCGGTGCTCGAGGCCCTCGCGAAGGTGCTGCCCGGCAACGAACGCGTCGTGATGCGCGGACGAGATCACAGCGCCGACGTCAAAGACCCGAAACAGGTTGCCCGCATCGTCGAGACTCTTGCCGACCGAGTCCTGAGCCCCTGAAAGCTTTGCGCCGCAATGTCGGTCCGAGACCTTCTCCGAACTCGCGTCGAAAAAGTGGTTTGCGCAACGTCATTGGCGGTAGACGGGGCGGAAGGGGAGACAACGTTTGGAGGACAGCGTGTTCCGACATACCGACCACTTACAGTTCGACGTCAAACCGGAGAAGCCGGACCCCGTATACGCCCGGAAGTTGCAGGAGCTGATCGGCGGCGCCTACGGCGAGATGACCGTCACCATGCAGTACCTGTTCCAGGGCTGGAACTGCCGGATGCCCGGCAAGTACAAAGACCTGATCATGGATGTGGCGACCGAGGAGATCGGCCACGTCGAGATGATCGCGACGATGGTCGCCCGGCTGCTCGAGGGCGCGCCCGCCACCCACGCCACCCGGGCCGCGCTCGGCGATCCGGTGGTCGCCGCGGTGCTGGGCGGGATGGATCCGCAGCAGGCGATCGTGTCCGGCGGCGGTCCGGTGCTGGCCGACAGCAATGGGGTGCCGTGGAACGGGCGCTACATCGTGGCCAGCGGCAACCTGCTCGCCGACTTCCGCGCCAATGTCACCGCGGAGTCGCAGGGCCGTGTGCAGACCGCGCGGCTCTATCACATGACCGACGACCCCGGCGTCAAGGACATGCTGCGGTTCAACCTGGCGCGCGACACCTATCACCAGAACATGTGGTTGTCCGCGATCGCTCAGCTCAAGGCCGACGGGATCGAGGACACCATCGCGCCGAACGCGCTGTTCGACGAGGAGCACGGCGAGCACGCCACCAGCCTGTGGCACCTGTCCGACGGCGTCGCCGCCGATCAGGGACCGTGGGCGCACGGCGCCGCGCCGGACGGCGTCCACGAGAACGGATTCATTCCGGACCCGGTTCCGTTGGGCGACAAGGCTTCCGCGCCGCCGCCGGATCCGGAACTCTATGTGACGTACGACGGCTCGCAGGGCAAGCCGCGGTCGTCCGCGTTCGGCACCGAGACCGGGCTGATCGGAAAGATCAAGGACACACTGGATCCGGACAAGCCCTGAGTGCAGGACCAGCGGCCGCCGTCCTCGACCGCGGCCGCTGGGCATTCGGCTTGTGGGGCAACAGGTTACGCGGGCACCGCGCGCTCGTCGGGCCCGAGGATGAGCCCCGCGTTCCAGGCGCGATCGATCAGATCCGCCACGTCGATTCGCCGCAGCTCGGCCAGCTCGGGACTGGTGAAGAGCGAATTCGCGTAATCCACAACATGATCCACGACGATCGCGTCGATCCCGCCGGCGCGCTCGGCGAGCTTGCCGAGCACATTCTCGCCGTGCACCCGCGCGACCACGTCGGACCGGCGCACCTCGTCTTGCAGGAACAGCAGGGCGCAGGGTTGATCGGGCACCAGGGTGATCCGCGTCCGCACGCGGACCCCCGCGATGAACCGCGCGCTGACCGCGCCGAGCGAGACGTCCAGCCGCAGTGAGATCGGCACGACGACGCCCACCTCGCGACAGTCGGTGTCGCTCGGCTCGATTCGAATGTGTTCCGGCGTGCCGACCGCTCGCGCGGTCAGGACGCCGCCCGGCCCGAGCGGCACCGGCCCGATATCGAGCCGGTCACCGAGGATTCGCGCGACGACCGCGGCGATCCGTTCGGGACGTGCGGCCGCCCGCAACACCTCGTCGGCGAATGCCAACTGTGCCAACCTCATCGAAACCACCTGGGGTTCGGCCCCCGCCTGACTGTCGCGCATCACAACCTCCGTCTCACGCGGCGGATACCCCCGCGGAGGCGACCTACGCACCACCGGATTACGGCTGCCGCCACTTCTCGTCGGGCAGGATGCTCGAGGCCTGTGGGCCCATGAGCAGCATTCCGCCGTCGACCACGTAGGACGCGCCGGTGATGTAGGCGGCGGCCGGGGTCGCCAGGAAGGCCACCACGGCGGCGACCTCCTGCGTGTGCCCGGGTCGGCCGAGCGGGACGCCGGGCCGGGCCACGGTGCGCGGGTCGACCTCCTCCTGCCCGGTCATCGGCGTCGAGATCTCGCCGGGCGCAACGGAGTTCACGGTGATGTCGTGCTCGGCCAGCTCCAGCGCCAGCACCTTGGTGAGCGCGCCGAGGCCGGCCTTGGCCGCGCAGTACGGGGCCGCGCCCACCCGCGGCGCGTGCTCGTGCACGCTGGTGATGTTGATGATCCGGCCGCCCTTGCCCGCCTCGATCATGTGCCGCGCGGCGCGCTGCGAGCAGAGGAACGCGCCGTCGAGGTCGACCGAGAGCACGTGCCGCCAGGTGTCGAAGTCCATGTCCATCGCCCGCTGCGCGGTGCCGGTGCCCGCGCAGTTCACCAGCACGTCGAGGCCGCCGAGATCCTCGGCCAGTTCATCGATGACCGCCGCGGCCGTGGGCAGGTCGCCGAGATCGAGCCGCCGGACGGCGGCCGCCGCGCCGCGCGCACGGACCAGCTCGGCGGTCCGCTCGGCGCCCTCCCGATCGCTGTGATAGGTGACGCCCACGTCGACGCCGCCGCCGGCCAGTGCCACGGCGATGGCCTGGCCGATCCCGGAGTCGGACCCGGTCACCACCGCGCGAAGCGGAGCGCCGGCACGTTCTTGTGCCAGGGGAGCAGTAGTAGCCATACCCGGCGACTACCCCGCGACCGATCGGCCACACCCTCAGGCATCAGCCACGGCCACCGATTCACTGCGCGTCGGCGGCGAGCGAATGGGTATTGCGCGGCAATGACCGTCTCGTTGTCTCGGGCTGTGCGCACGCCCATGCTCTACTTCTTCATCCTGGGCGACATTCTCGGCGCAGGCATCTACGTGCTCGTCGGCGCGGTGGCCAAGGAGTCGGGCGGCGCGGTGTGGCTGCCGCTGGCCGTCGCGCTGGGTCTGGCGACGCTCACCGCGGGTTCCTACGCCGAACTGGCGACCAAGTATCCGAAGGCGGGCGGCTCGGCGCACTACGCCACGCAGGCGTTCGGCCCCGCCGTCGGTTCGCTGGTCGGCTTCTGCATGCTGGCCGCGGGCGTGGTGTCGGTGGGCGCGCTGGCTAGGGCGTTCGCGGGCGACTACCTGCAGGCGCTGGTGTCGTTGCCGGTCGTCGCGGTGGTGATCGTGTTCCTGATCGCGTTGGCGCTGCTCAACATTCGCGGCGTCAAGCTGTCGCTCGGCGCGAACATGGTGGCGACCGTGATCGAGCTCAGCGGCCTGCTGCTGATCATCGGGCTCGGCGCCTGGGTGATCGTGCGCGGCGACGCCGACCTGGACCGGCTCACCCAGGTCGGCACCGCCGAGCACGGGTTCGTCGGCGCCACCCTCGCCGGCGCGGTGCTGGCCTTCTACTCGTTCGTCGGGTTCGAGACCTCGGTCAATCTCGCCGAGGAGGTTCACGATCCGCGGCGTTCCTACCCGCGGGCGCTGTTCGGCGCGCTGCTGACCGCGGGTCTGGTGTACGTGCTGATCGGCGTGGTCGCCAGCGCGGCCGTGCCCACCGACGAGCTGACGCGCTCCAGCGGGCCGCTGCTGGAGGTGGTCCGCATGGCGGGCGGGGTGCCGGAACGACTGTTCAGCGTGATCGCGCTGGTCGCGGTGGCCAATGGCGCGCTGCTCACCGGAATCATGTGCTCGCGACTGGCTTACGGCATGGCCAAGGACGGGCTGCTGCCCTCGCCGCTCGCGCGCGTGCTGCCCGGCCGCCGAACGCCGTGGGTGGCGATCCTGGTGACCTCCGCGGTGTCCATCGCGCTGGGGCTGACCGGCGAGGTCGCCGCGTTGGCCGAGACGCTGGTCCTGCTGTTGCTCGTGGTGTTCTCCGCGGTCAACCTCGCGCTGCTCGTGCTGCGCCGGGAGGAGGGCGAACCGGGGCACTTCCGGGTGCCGACCATCGTGCCGGTCCTCGGCCTCGGCACATGCCTTTTCCTGTTCACCCAGATCCACGGCGAGGTGTGGGTGCGCGGACTGATCCTGCTCGGCCTGGGCGTTCTCCTCGCGGCGGTGAATGCTGTGCGTTCCCGGCGCGGCAAGGTGGAACGCGAGCCCGTCGACGCGCCCGTCGGCTGAAGCCGGCCGATCGCGGATCCAGTCACGAGACCGGTTCGGCCACCCCGCCTTTCGGCTCGGCGCACTCATGGTCGGCGAGTGCGCGCTCCCCGCCGACGGTCTCCGGCACGTTCGCGCCGTACGGCTTGGACGCGCCGGTCGTCGGCGCCGGGGCGACGCCGTCGGAGTGCTCGATGAGCCGGATCGCGGCCGCCGCGGTCTTGAACAGCGGCTGCTTGGACGCGGGATCCAGCTCGGTGCGGGTCAATTCGTTGGCGGCCCTGGTGTGCTCGCCGTCGTCATCGAAGTAACCGTAGTGGAACGGCAAGAACACCACGCCCGGCCGTATTCCGGTGATGCGGGCACGAGCCCGGACCGCGCCACGCCGCGAATACACCTCGACGAGATCGCCCTCGGACACACCGGCGCCCTGCGCGTCCTGCGGGCACAGCTCGGCCCACACCTCCGGCGCGGCGGCCTGAAGTTGCGGCGCCCGAGCAGTTTTGGTGCGGGTGTGGAAGTGATAGAGCGTGCGGCCGGTGATCAGGACCAGCGGGTACTGCTCGGAGGGCGGCTCGTGCGGCGGGGCGTAGTCGGCCGCCTTGATGATCGCCCGGCCGCGTGGATCCCGGGCTCGATAGTCCTGCTCCTCGATGGTCGAGCCGTCGGCGATGTCCTTGCCGTAGGTCTCGCAGTAGTCGGGGTCGGTGGGGAAATGCCCGTCGGTGTAGAGCCTTTCGGTCCCGTCCGGATGCTCGTCGGTGCACGGCCACTGCACGCCGCCCTCGCGCAGTTTCGCGTAGGTCAGCGCGCTGTAGTCGCAGGGGCGTCCCGCGCTGCATCGCTGCCACGCCGCGAAGGCGTCCTCGGCGCCGGTCCAGGGCGGCAACGGATTTCCCGCGCGGTCCCGGAAGTCCATGCGGCGCGCGTAGTCGAGGAAGATGTCCAGGTCCGGCCGCGCCGAGCCGGGCGGCTCCACCGCCTTCTCCGAGAGATGAACGGTGCGATCGGCATTGGTGAACGCGCCGGTCTTCTCGCCCCACGCCGCC
>NZ_BAGH01000372.1 GCF_000308715.1 Nocardia tenerifensis NBRC 101015 | reverse complement strand
CCGTCAACAACATTCCGGCCGCGGTACGGCTGTCGGGTCAGCTCGACGTCGACGCGCTGCGCGCCGCCGTGCGCGATCTGGTCGAGCGGCACGAGGTGCTGCGCACGCTCTACCCGGAGATCGACGGCGAGGGCTACCAGCGGGTGCTCTCGACCGGGGATCCGCGCGCGGTACCGGAGTTGGTGGTCGAGCGGGCCACCGAGGACCGGGTGCCCGCGCTCGTCGCCGCGGCGGTGACCGAGGGCTTCGACGTGACTCTCGCGCCGCCCATTCGGGTCCGGCTGCTCGAGCTGAGCGAGACCGAGCACGTGCTGATCTGCGTGGTGCACCACATCGCGGGCGACGGCTTCTCGATGGGGCCGCTGACCCGCGATCTGATGGCCGCGTACCTGGATCGGATGCGCGGCGGCGCGCCGGAGTGGCCGCCGCTCGAGGTGCAGTACGCCGACTACGCGATCTGGCAGCGCGAGATTCTCGGCACCGAGGACGACCCGGAGTCGGTGCTGGCCAAGCAGATCGACTACTGGCGCACCGAATTGGCCGCCCTGCCCGAGCAATTGGAGCTGCCCGCGGATCGGCCGAGGCCCGCGGTCGCGTCCAACCACGGCGACACCCTGGCCTTCGAGATCGGCCCGGACGTGCACGCCGCGCTGAGTCGCCTTGCGCACAACCACAACTCGACGCTGTTCATGGTCGTGCACGCCGCGCTGGCCGTCCTGCTGTCGCGCCTGTCCGGCACCAAGGACATCGCGATCGGCACCCCGGTGGCCGGTCGCGGCGAGGCCGCGCTCGACGACCTGATCGGCATGTTCGTCAATACCCTTGTGCTGCGCACGGATATCGACTCGGGCGCGACGTTCGACGACCTGCTGCGCGAGGTGCGCCGGATCGACGTGGAGGCGTTCGGCAACGCCGACGTGCCGTTCGAGCGGCTGGTGGAGCTGCTCGATCCGGCGCGCTCCGCGGCCAGGCACCCGCTGTTCCAGGTGATGCTGACCTTCCAGAACCTGGCGCGCACCGAGCTGGAGCTGCCCGGCCTCTCGGCCTCGGCGGTGGATCTCGCGGTGCCGCTGGCCAAGTTCGATCTGCAACTGGCCCTGGTGGAGCGGGTCGACCGGCAGGGTGCGCCCGAGGGCATCTCGGCGGCGTTCACCTACGCCACCGACCTCTTCGACGAGGCGACCGTGCAGGACTTCGCCGATCGCTTCGGCCGAATCCTGACCGCCGTCGCCGGCGACTCCGCCGTCACCGTCGGCGATATCGACGTGCTCGCGCCGGGCGAGCGCGAGCTGGTGTTGCACGAGTGGAACAGCCCGGGCGCCTCGGTGCCCGAGGTGACCTTGGTTGATCTGATCACCGCTCAGGCCCGCAGGCGACCTGACGCGGTCGCGATCCGGTTCGGCGACACCACCCTTACCTTCGGCGAACTGCAACGCCGCGCCAACAAGGTCGCGCGTGCGCTGATCGCGCAAGGCGTCGGCCCTGAATCCCTTGTCGCCGTTGCCGTCCCGCGCACCGAGGAGCTGCCGATCGCGCTGCTCGCGGTGCTCACGGCCGGTGCCGGATACCTGCCGATCGACACCACCTACCCCGCGCAGCGACTGGAGTTCATGCTCGCCGACGCGGCGCCGGCGTGCGTCCTCGCCACCGTGAGCGAGCTGGAATCCGTTCCCGCGGGCGATATTCCGGTCATCCTGCTCGAGGAGACCGCCGAGTTCGCCGACGGCCCGGTGCGTTCGGCCGAGCGGACCGGCCCGCTGCGCCCGGACAACCTGGCCTACGTCATCTACACCTCCGGCTCGACCGGCGTGCCGAAGGGCGTCGGCGTCGCGCACCGCAATGTGGTGCAGCTGTTCGCCAACACCCAGCTGCTGTTCGAGTTCGACGAGACCGACGTGTGGACGCTGTTCCACTCGTTCGCCTTCGACTTCTCGGTGTGGGAGCTGTGGTGCGCGCTGGCCAACGGCGGCACCGTCGTCGTGGTCGACTACCTGACCTCCCGATCGCCGGAGCTGTTCCGCGAGTTGCTGATTCGCGAACAGGTCACGGTGCTCAACCAGACCCCGTCGGCGTTCTACCAGCTCGCCGAGGCGGATCGGGCCGCGCAGAACGCCGATCACGCCAAGTTCGCGCTGCGCTACGTGGTGTTCGGCGGCGAAGCCCTCGACCTGCGCCAACTGCAGCGCTGGTACGAGCGGCACGCGGTGGACGCCCCGTGGCTGGTCAATATGTACGGCATCACCGAGACCACGGTGCACGTGTCGTTCCTGTCGCTGGACGAGCAGATGGTCGACAACGCGGCGAGCGTCATCGGCCGCGCGCTGCCCGGCCTCGACGCGTACGTGCTGGAGGACCGGCTGCACCCGTCCCCGGTGGGCGTCGCGGGGGAGATCTACGTCGCGGGCGCCCAGCTGTCCCGCGGCTACCTCGGACGACCGGGCCTGGCCGCGACGCGGTTCGTCGCCGACCCGTTCGGCGCGCCCGGCTCGCGGATGTACCGCACCGGCGACATCGGCCGCTGGGTCGGCTTCGGCGGCCAGGCGACGCTCGAGTACGCGGGCCGCGGCGACCAGCAGGTCCAGCTGCGCGGCTTCCGCATCGAGCTCGGCGAGATCGAGTCGGCGCTGGTGCGCTGCCCCGGCGTGAGCCAGGCGGTGGTGCTGGTGCGCGCCGACGAGAACGCGGGCGACCGGCTCATCGGATATGTGGTGCCGGACACCGGCGCTCAGCTCGACGCGGCCGAACTGCGCGGCCAGGTGGGCGAATTCCTTACCGGCTACATGGTCCCCGACGCGATCGTGGTGCTCGACGTGCTCCCGCTGACGCCGAACGGCAAGCTGGACCGAAAGGCGTTGCCCGCGCCGGAGTTCCTCAGCACCGCCGCCTTCCGCGCGCCGAGTTCGCCGGTCGAGCAGGCCGTCGCCGAGGTGTTCGCCGGGCTGCTCGGCGCGCAGGAGATCGGCCTGGACGACGACTTCTTCGGCCTCGGCGGCAACTCGCTGCTCGCCACCCGGGTGGTCGCCAGGATCAACGAGGCGCTGGACGCGAACCTCGTCGTGCGTGAGCTGTTCGAGTCGCCGACGGTCGCCGCGCTGGCCGCCCGCGTCGTGCCCGGCGCGGGCAAGGCGGCCGGGGCACGGCCGCCGCTGGCGCGGATGCCGCGCACCGACCGGGTGCCGTTGTCGCTTGCGCAGCAACGGATGTGGGTGCTCAACCAGTTCGATCCGGACTCGCCCGCCTACAACATCCCGCT
>NZ_BAGH01000373.1 GCF_000308715.1 Nocardia tenerifensis NBRC 101015 | reverse complement strand
GCTGTACCACGAGCGCACCGGTCCACGCCCAGAGCCGAAGGTGCTCGGGCAGTGGCGCACTCGCGAAGATGGCCACTCCGGTGATCAGGCCGACGCTGAAAGGATTGATCGCGGTTTCGAACGTGCGGGCCCGGACGGCCGCGCCGAACAGCACGATCCGCAGCACCAAGTGCGCCGCCGCGAAAACCGTTGCCGCGCCGCGCGGTTGGTCCAGCGCCGCGGGCGCCGCCACCGCCATCAGGAAGATGCACAGGCCGCTGGTGAACAGCACGAGCCGCTGCGCGTGCGTCTCCTCGACATTGTTGACCAGCACGGTCATCCCGACCCAGCCCCACCACAGCGGCGCGAGCAAGACCAGCGCGTGCCCCAGCGCGCCGGCCGAGGTGTGGTGCCCGAGCACGTGCGCGGTCTGCGTCACCGCGAAGACGAGCACCAGGTCGAAGAACAGCTCCGCCCAGGTGGCGCGGGCATGGGGTGTGCTGGATTCCGTTGTCGTCTCGCTCATCACAGATCTCGCCGTCGATCACACGCGACGAACATCCGCGCCGCCGCTCAGCGAGCGTAGACGCAACGCCTACCTTTCGTGGGCCGCGCGGTAGGCCGGCGCCTTCGTGCCGCCCGCCGGGTCGAGGGTGCGCAGCAGCGGCAGCGTGCGAAACGGCACCACGGTGGACAGGACGATGACGCTGTGCGAGCGCACCACCGAGGAGGTCCGGTCGATGCTGAGCAGCACCGCCTGCAGTCCGGCGTGCGAGTCCGCGCCGATCCGGCACAGCACGTCGCCGGTGCCGGTGGTGGCGTAGGCCTCCAAAACCCCTGGGATAGCCTCCAATTCGGCCGCGACCGCGTCGAGCGCGCCCTGGGCGATCTCCAGTGTGACGAACGCCTGCACGTCGAAACCCGCCGCAGTGACGTCGATTTGGGGATCATAGGAGGCGATGACGCCGGACTCCTCCATCCGGCCGATTCTGGACTGCACGGTCGCCCTGGCCACCCGCGTGCGACGGGACAGCTCGAGGATGCCCGCCTTCTGATAGTCGTGCATGGCGGTCAGGATCGCGAGATCGAGTTCGTCCAGTTTCGCCGGCGTTCGTGACATGGGCGGCCTCCGTTTCGAGCGCGGACTGGGCTTCCAGCCGTGGATAGCACCAGCCAGTTGATGCTATTCAAATTGTCCAGCATTCGTGGGCACTTCCTAGCCGAATTCGCCAGAGTGTCTATCGAAAATCGCCGCTGTTGCCTAACCGTCGACCCTGACGATTACTTGGTTCATGACCATCGAGCAGATGCCGAATGCCCGGTCCAGCACGGCGCCAAGCACCGCCCCCACCGACACCGAGCTGCGCAAGCTCGTCGGCCTAGTGGACCACGACACCAGCGTCGACAACTTCCCGGTCAGCGGCTGGGACGCCCTGGTCTGGGTCGTCGGCAACGCGACACAGACCGCGCACTTCCTGGAATCCGCCTTCGGCATGCGCCTGGAGGCATACTCGGGTCCCGAGACCGGCAACCGCGACCACAAGGCGTACGTGCTGCGCAGCGGCGGCGCCCGCTTCGTGGTCAAGGGCGCGGTCGACCCGGACAGCCCCCTGGTCGCCCACCACGACCGGCACGGCGACGGCGTCGTCGACATCGCGCTCGAGGTGCCGGATGTGGACCGCTGCATCGAGTGGGCGCGCACCCACGGCGCCACCGTCCTCGTCGAACCTCATGACGAGACAGACGAATTCGGCACCGTCCGGTCCGCCGCCATCGCCACCTACGGCGAGACCAGGCACACGCTGGTGGACCGTTCCGCCTACAACGGCCCCTACCTGCCCGGCTACGTCACCCGCAAGGCGGGCTACCAGCCGAGGGAGGGCGCGCCGAACCGGTTGTTCCAGGCGATCGACCACGTCGTCGGGAACGTGGAGCTCGGCCAGATGGACGAGTGGGTCGAGTTCTACCGCCGCGTCATGGGTTTCACCAACATGGCCGAGTTCGTCGGCGACGATATCGCCACCGAGTACTCCGCGCTGATGAGCAAGGTCGTCGCCAACGGCAACCACCGGGTGAAGTTCCCGCTCAACGAGCCCGCGGTGAGCAAGAAGAAGTCCCAGATCGACGAGTACCTCGAGTTCTATCGCGGCCCCGGCGTCCAGCACATCGCCCTCGCCACCGGTGACATCCTGGGCTGCGTCGACGCGCTGCGCCGTGAGGGCATCGAGTTCCTCGACGCTCCCGACTCCTACTATCAGGATCCGGAGCTGCGCGCGCGGATCGGCCAGGTGCGCGTGCCAGTGGAGGAACTGCAGAGTCGGGGCATCCTGGTCGACCGCGACGAGGACGGCTACCTGCTGCAGATCTTCACCAAGCCGATCACCGACCGCCCCACGGTCTTCTTCGAGCTGATCGAGCGGCACGGCTCGCTCGGCTTCGGCAAGGGCAACTTCAAGGCCCTCTTCGAGGCGATCGAGCGCGAGCAGGAGGCCCGCGGCAACCTCTGATCGGTTGTGGCCCCGAGTATCCGGCAGTACGCTCCGAGGAATTCGCCGGATGCTTAGGGGCCGCCGCAGTGCTCGAGAGATCCGCCGCCGCCCTCACCCTGGCCGTAGCGCTCGCCCTCCCGGCGAGCGCCCTCGCTCGAGCCGACCCGGCCCCCGCCTATTACCCCACCCTCGACACCTGCCTCGCCGCCATGTCGAAGTACAAAACCGGCCCGGCCCAATGCACCTATATAGATGCCATAGGCGCGTATGAACTCCGCGTCCCCGGGGGCTAGAGCGACTATTTGCCGGCGTACAGGGTGTTGGGGCCGGTCCAATCGTCGGTTTCAGCATGGCAATGCCAGTTGTGGGCGAGCGGCCCATCATCGAGCGCGGCTCCGGCCTTCATGCACTCGACGAGCGTTGGATAGAACCCGATGATCGGATTGGGTTCCGATGCGGCATGCCCTGTCGCGCCGAGTAATCCGAGCGCGATAGTCGTGGCGACGAAAGTCGACCTGATGACTGATCTCATGTGCTCCTCCATGGCTTCTCATCCGCTGGGCGGATGTCGCACGGTCGAGGTTCGCGTTATGGATCGTCGGTTGCCTGTATCCAGACGTGCTGAATCTCATGAACCCACTGCACGCCGACTCCCCCAGTGAAACCCCCGGTATCAGAACTATGGCCCGATGGCCATGCTCTCGATCAGGTCAGAATAGGCGGCCCGGAGTGTCTGCGGCAAGGGGTGCGTCCGAGCTTCGCTGTGCCGCATAGCCTTTGCCGTGTCGCTCCAACTTCGTTCGACTCGACCGCTTTGCGCGGGTCCGAGCGTCCGACGCGCCGGTACAGTCTGGGGCATGCGGATGTCGGTGTTGGGAGCGGGCGCGGCCCTCGTGCTGGTGTTGTCGGCATGTGGTTCCAGCGACAGATCCGACACCTCCACCACTCCGCTGCGACCGCCGCCGAAGGTGGCGACACTCGGCCCGTTCGTCGGTGAGTGCGGACACGTCACCGACGATGAGGTGCGTGCCGCCGCGGGCATGACGCAGATCTCTCAGGTGATGCGTAACTCCGTCGGGTGCAATTGGCAGTCCGCTGGATACGGCTCTACCAGCGTCACCTTCGCGTCGTATCGCGGCAGCCCGATCGCGCGCGAGAAGGCGTGGGTATCCAACCAAGGACGTAACCCGCAGACGATCGATGTCGGCGGACGCGTCGGCTTCCAGGCGCTCGACCCGAGCGGGGACATCTGCGATCTCGCGACCCAGCTCGACGATGACTTCTTCGAATGGTCCATGGCCTTCGAGAGCTACTCGGTTCATGACAACCCATGTGACAGGGTGCGGAAATTGGCCGAGTTGACTGTCCAACGGCTGCAGTAGAAAGGGCGCGGGATGACATTACGTCGTGGTCTGATGCGCGGAATACCGTTCGCTCTCGCCCTGTTGACGGTTGCGGCCACCTCGTCAGGCTGCGGGCAGACCGTCAGCGGTTCCGCACACCCGGCCGGCTCCGGGACCGGGGAGAGCGTGAACACCAACTTCGACAAGTTGCTGCGGGAGTGCGAAGTCGTCTCGCCCGATCAGATCGCCGACGCGGTGGGCGCGAAGGGGTTGTTTCCGGAACCGTCGTTCTACGGCGCGGTGTGCATGTGGTACATGGCGGGTGCGCCCGGGGGCAACGCCATGATCACGCTGAACTGGTACGAGGTGGGCTCATTGAACAACGAGAAGACCACCAACGACAAGCTGGGGTACCTCACGAACAACATCACCGTGCAGGGCAGGCGGGGGCTGGAGACGCGGCGGCCGAACGATCCGGATTCCTGCGGGGTCAGTGCGGGCGCGGCCGACCAAGGGGTGATCGGGTTCTGGATCAACTACCGGGCGGGATCGGCGCATCCGGATCCGTGCGCGGGAGCGAAAAAACTCGTAGAGTTGACGCTGAACCTGGCGAGGTAGCGGGGTCTTGTAGCCACCGTGCAGTGGGATTACAGCCACCCCGCTTTGACCCTGTGTCGCGAACACGGGTATCGTGGATCGCTGTGCCCGGAAGGATACGGGCAAGTTCGTGCGTGACCGTAGGCCAGCGAGAGCGGCTGACACCTCAGGCGTGCCCGCGATTCGGGCCCTACACCGCGCGCGACACGCCCGACCTCGGGGCACGTGAAACGTGGCCGGACGTGCGTGAACACAGACATGAAGTATCAGACACCGCGTAACTAATAAGGAAAGCCGGTCTATGCCAACCATCAACCAGCTGGTCCGCAAGGGTCGCCGCGACAAGGTCTCCAAGACGAAGACCGCGGCGCTCAAGGGCAGCCCGCAGCGTCGTGGCGTGTGCACCCGCGTGTACACCACGACCCCGAAGAAGCCGAACTCCGCGCTGCGTAAGGTCGCGCGCGTTCGCCTGACCAGCGCGGTCGAGGTCACGGCCTACATCCCGGGCGAGGGCCACAACCTGCAGGAGCACTCGATGGTGCTCGTGCGCGGCGGCCGTGTGAAGGACCTTCCCGGTGTCCGTTACAAGATCATTCGTGGCTCGCTCGATACCCAGGGTGTGAAGAACCGCAAGCAGGCCCGCAGCCGTTACGGCGCCAAGAAGGAGAAGAGCTGATATGCCACGCAAGGGCCCCGCACCCAAGCGTCCGCTGATCAACGACCCGGTCTACGGGTCCCCGCTGGTCACTCAGCTGGTCAACAAGATCCTGCTGGACGGCAAGAAGTCCACCGCCGAGCGCATCGTCTACGGCGCGCTGGAGCAGGCGCGCGAGAAGACCGGCACCGATCCGGTCGTCACCCTCAAGCGCGCGCTGGACAACGTCAAGCCCGCCCTCGAGGTGAAGCCCCGTCGTGTCGGTGGCGCCACCTACCAGGTGCCCGTCGAGGTGCGGCCGGGCCGCTCCAACACGCTGGCCCTGCGCTGGCTGGTCAACTACTCCCGCGCTCGCCGCGAGAAGACCATGGTCGAGCGGCTGGCCAATGAGCTCCTCGATGCCAGCAACGGGCTGGGTGCTTCGGTGAAGCGCCGTGAGGACACCCACAAGATGGCCGAGTCGAACCGGGCCTTCGCGCACTACCGCTGGTGACGTCTGCCCGGCCTGTTGTTTCGGGTCGGGAGGCACAGTCGGCCGCGGCGCCAACCCGCCGCAGCCGTCGTTGAACAGAGACGACCACAGGGTCGTCCCCGAAAATCCCATCTAGCTACGAGCGGGGAAGATTTCCGTGGCACAGGACGTGCTCACCGACCTGAACAAGGTCCGCAACATCGGCATCATGGCCCACATTGATGCGGGCAAGACGACCACAACTGAACGCATCCTCTTCTACACCGGCATCACCTACAAGATCGGTGAGGTCCACGATGGCGCGGCCACCATGGACTGGATGGAGCAGGAGCAGGAGCGTGGTATCACCATCACCTCCGCGGCTACCACGTGCTTCTGGAACGACAACCAGATCAACATCATCGACACCCCCGGGCACGTCGACTTCACCGTCGAGGTGGAGCGTTCGCTGCGCGTGCTCGACGGCGCCGTTGCGGTGTTCGACGGCAAGGAAGGCGTCGAGCCGCAGTCCGAGCAGGTGTGGCGTCAGGCCGACAAGTACGACGTGCCGCGAATCTGCTTCGTCAACAAGATGGACAAGCTCGGCGCGGACTTCTACTTCACCGTCCAGACCATCAAGGACCGCCTCGGCGCGAAGCCGCTGGTCATCCAGCTGCCGATCGGCGCGGAGGACACCTTCGAGGGCATCGTCGACCTGGTCGAGATGAACGCCAAGGTCTGGAAGGGCGAGACGAAGCTCGGCGAGAAGTACGAGGTCCAGGAGATCCCGGCCGATCTGCAGGAGAAGGCCGAGCAGTACCGCCAGGAACTGCTCGAGACCGTCGCCGAGTCGGACGAGGCGCTGCTGGAGAAGTTCTTCGGCGGCGAGGAGCTCACGATCGATGAGATCAAGGGCGCCATCCGCAAGATGACGGTCAACTCCGAGCTGTACCCGATCCTGTGTGGCTCCGCGTTCAAGAACAAGGGCGTGCAGCCCATGCTCGACGCGGTGATCGACTACCTGCCGACCCCGCTGGACGACGGCGGCACCGACGGCCACGTGCCCGGCAAGGAAGAGGAGATCATCCACCGGGACGCCGCCACCTCGGAGCCGTTCTCGGCGCTGGCGTTCAAGATCGCCGTGCACCCGTTCTTCGGCAAGCTGACCTACGTGCGCGTGTACTCGGGCAAGGTCGACTCCGGCGCCCAGGTCATCAACTCGACCAAGGGCAAGAAGGAGCGTCTGGGCAAGCTGTTCCAGATGCACTCCAACAAGGAGAACCCGGTCAGCGAGGCGCAGGCGGGCCACATCTACGCGGTCATCGGCCTGAAGGACACCACCACCGGTGACACCCTGTGCGATCCGCAGAACCAGATCGTGCTCGAGTCCATGACCTTCCCGGACCCGGTCATCGAGGTCTCCATCGAGCCCAAGACCAAGTCCGACCAGGAGAAGCTGGGCACCGCGATCCAGCGCCTCTCGGAAGAGGACCCGACCTTCTCGGTCAAGCTGGACCAGGAGACCGGTCAGACCGTCATCGGCGGCATGGGCGAGCTCCACCTCGACATCCTCGTCGACCGCATGCGTCGCGAGTTCAAGGTCGAGGCGAACGTCGGCAAGCCGCAGGTGGCCTACCGCGAGACCATCACCAAGACGGTCGAGAAGCTGGAGTTCACCCACAAGAAGCAGACCGGTGGCTCCGGCCAGTTCGCGAAGGTCATCATCGCCCTCGAGCCGTTCGTCGGCGAGGACGGCGCGACCTACGAGTTCGAGAACAAGGTCACCGGTGGCCGCGTGCCGCGTGAGTACATCCCGTCGGTGGACGCCGGCGCGCAGGATGCCATGCAGTACGGTGTGCTCGCCGGCTACCCGCTGGTCAACCTGAAGGTGACCCTGCTCGACGGCGCGTATCACGACGTCGACTCCTCGGAGATGGCGTTCAAGATCGCCGGCTCGCAGGCCCTGAAGGAAGCGGCCCGCAAGGCCGGTCCGGTGATCCTCGAGCCGCTGATGGCGGTCGAGGTCACCACGCCCGAGGACTACATGGGCGATGTGATCGGCGACCTGAATTCCCGCCGTGGCCAGATCCAGGCCATGGAGGAACGCAGTGGTGCCCGTGTCGTCAAGGCGCTGGTTCCGCTCTCGGAGATGTTCGGTTACATCGGTGACCTGCGGTCGAAGACCCAGGGCCGGGCGAACTACTCCATGGTGTTCGACTCGTACGCGGAGGTTCCGGCCAACGTGTCGAAGGAGATCATCGCCAAGGCGACCGGCGAGTAAGTGTCTTCGGGCACTTCGCAGGCTCCGCGCCTGCACTGATCCGGGGCAGGTGCGACACTTGCCCCGATCCGCCGGGAGTCAGCACGACCCCAGTAATAACCGCACTGCTGCAACTGCACGCACCAACAAGTCCAGGAGGACACCACAGTGGCGAAGGCGAAGTTCGAGCGGACGAAGCCGCACGTCAACATCGGCACCATCGGTCACGTCGACCACGGCAAGACCACGCTGACCGCAGCGATCACCAAGGTGCTGGCTGACAAGTACCCGGATCTGAACGCCGCGTTCGCGTTCGATCAGATCGACAAGGCGCCGGAGGAGAAGGCTCGTGGTATCACGATCAACATCTCCCACGTCGAGTACCAGACGGAGAAGCGCCACTACGCGCACGTCGACGCCCCGGGTCACGCTGACTACATCAAGAACATGATCACCGGTGCGGCGCAGATGGACGGTGCCATCCTCGTGGTCGCCGCGACCGACGGCCCGATGCCGCAGACCCGCGAGCACGTGCTGCTCGCCCGTCAGGTCGGCGTGCCCTACATCCTGGTCGCGCTGAACAAGTCGGACATGGTCGACGACGAGGAGATCCTCGAGCTCGTCGAGATGGAGGTCCGCGAACTGCTGGCCGCCCAGGAGTTCGATGAGGACGCGCCGGTCGTGCGCGTCTCCGGCCTGAAGGCGCTCGAGGGCGACGAGAAGTGGACCGAGTCCATCGTCGAGCTCATGAACGCCGTCGACGAGTCGATCCCGGACCCGGTCCGCGACACCGACAAGCCGTTCCTGATGCCGGTCGAGGACGTGTTCACGATCACCGGTCGTGGCACCGTCGTCACCGGTCGCGTCGAGCGCGGCATCGTCAACGTGAACGAGGAAGTCGAGATCGTCGGCATCAAGCCGACCTCGACCAAGACCACGGTCACCGGTATCGAGATGTTCCGCAAGCTGCTCGACCAGGGCCAGGCCGGCGACAACGTCGGTCTGCTGGTTCGTGGCATCAAGCGCGAGGATGTCGAGCGCGGCCAGGTCATCGTGAAGCCGGGCACCACCACCCCGCACACCGAGTTCGAGGGCCAGGCCTACATCCTGTCCAAGGACGAGGGCGGCCGGCACACGCCGTTCTTCAACAACTACCGTCCGCAGTTCTACTTCCGTACGACTGACGTGACGGGCGTTGTGACCCTCCCCGAGGGCACCGAGATGGTCATGCCGGGCGACAACACCGAAATGTCGGTCGTGCTGATCCAGCCGATCGCCATGGAAGAGGGCCTGCGTTTCGCGATCCGTGAGGGTGGCCGCACCGTCGGCGCCGGTCGCGTCACGAAGATCATCAAGTGATTCCCTGAATCGCTGAACAAACGGCGCCGCCCCGAAAGGAGCGGCGCCGTTTGGCATTTCACGACTCACCTGCGTTGCTCATCGATGAGATCGCTTACCGAGCCACGGCATCGGATCGACTCGGGCGCAGGCTGCTTCCGTGCCTGTGCGGGTGGAACCCGCCTGTCCTTCTCGAGCTGTTCCGATCCCGTCGATCGGCCGACGAGGACGATGCGTTCATCCATGACATCCAAAAGTAGTGTGGCGGTATGAGCGCAGCGTATGGCGTGGTTCCGGAAGCACTGCCGGACGCGGTCCCGTGGGTCGCCTTTCTGCCGGCCGCAGACGTGGACGAGTTCCTCACCGAGTTCGTCGCCGTGGCGCAGAAGGCGGTTGCCCTGGGGAACCTATCTCCGCTGACCAGCCTGCTCACTCAATGGCGGAATACCGCGGAGATCCACGCGGATCCGGTTCTGCTGGCTCTGGTGACGCGCGAACCGGAGGGCGATTTCGGGCCCGTGCCGATACGTGACCTTGACGAGTGCGACCGATAGCTCGATGCGGCGTCAGTTTTCCTTGCCTGGCTTGAGGTAGTCGAGGTGGAGGAGGAGGTAGGGGGGTTTGGTGCAGGCTTCGGCGGTGAAGGGGTGGGGGGTTGGGGGTGGTTGGTTCGGGGGGTTGATGAGGAGGTATTGGGCGGGGGTGCGGTCGCAGTCGTAGTTGGCGGCTTGGGAGTAGCGGAGGGTGGAGTGGGCCGATTCGGTGGGGGCGAGGGTTACCGGTTTGGGGCCGGTGATGTCGGTGTCGGGTTCGGCGGCGGGGCCGAGGGGAGCGGGTGGGGTGCCGGTGGCTAGGGAGACGGTCGGGTAGCCGGAGAGGGAGCAGGGGGTGGGGCCGGTGTTGGTGAAGACGATGGGGACGTAGAGGGAGCCGGCGGCTCCGCTCTGTTTGCCGAGCGACACGGTGAGAGTGCCTGGCGCGCAGGCGGGTACGTCGGTGGGGGCGGCGGTCGGCAGGCTGGTCGTGACCGTCGGGGTCGGGCGATGGGACGTCGCCGCGGTCGCGGTGGTGGGCGACGGTTCCGGCGAGGAGCCGCCGCATGCGGTCAGCGGCAGTGCCGCAGCGAGAATGACCAATGCTGTGCCGCGCATGCGGCAACCCTAGTGCCTCGTTCAGGAATTTCGGCACGTTTCTCGACGGTCTGGGACGCCCGCTGGCCGCGTTGTCGTCGTCGCCGATACAACCCCGGTATCGGCTCCTCCTCCGCCTTGCCAGCGGACGCCCCAGACCGCCGATAAACGCACCGACGTTCCTGGACGAGGCACCAGCTCCGACCGGGCGGGTTCTCGGCGGAATACCGTGCTGTCGTGGCGTGTTCGCCGAGTTCGGCGCAGTGTCGCTCAGCAGCTGTAGGTGCGGCCGACGGAGGCCTCCCGCTCCGCGGCGGAGACCTCGCGCAGGCAGCCGAACGGGACGACGCCTTCGTCGCTCATCTGCACGCCGCTGCGGGTGGCGGGATTGACGCAGGTGAGTCCGCTGGTCGCGATGCGACACAGGTAGTTCCCGAAGGTCAGCTTGCTGTCGTACGGCAGGGTCTGGCCCTCGCCGTGAATGAAAAGCCCTGGGTCGCCCCGGAATTGGCCGACCGACAACTGCTGTCCAGAGTAGTTGACGTAGCCGCCGTCCCAGTTGCCGAAGCCCTCGCCGGGCTTGGGGACGGGGTTCTTCAGCTTGACGACACAGTGGAAACCGTCGATCTGATACTCGGTCCCGGTGATGCAACTGATCTTGCCGGTGGGGCTGACGAACGCGATATCGCTCTTCAGGTCGGTGGCGGGCCCGGTGCCCAAGCTGGCCGAGTGATAGCGACTAGCGTCGACGGAGTTGCCCTCCTTCACCCAGCCGATCCGGTCTTTCAGCTGGCTTTCGGGGCTCTGCGGTGTGGCGGTCGTGGCGGTCGTCGTCGACCGCGTCGGCGGCTCGCCCACGGTGGGCTGTGGCCGACCGGAGGTGGAGTGGGAGCAGGCGCTCAGGGCCAGGATCAGGACAGCGAGTGTCGCGAGTCGCATGGCCGCAAGACTAGTCGTTGTGGCGCAACGCTTTCCGGCGGCGAGGCGATTCGATGACCTTGGAGGTCATCGCGCTGCGTCGGCCCGTTCCATTAGCGTCGGGAACGAGAACGGATCGGACGATACGGAGCACCCATGACCAAGTCCACGCTCGCCGGCACATTGGACGTCGCCGAGGGCGCGCTGCGCCACGGCATGCCCTACCTGGCGATGGGCACCGGGCGTCCGCTGGTGTTCCTGCGGTGGTTCACGCCGGATCACGCGAATCCGCGCGGGTGGATGCGGGAGTCCGAGCTGAAGATGCTGGCGCCCTTGGCCCGGCACTTCCGGGTGTACGCGGTGAACCGGGCGCCGGGAATGGCCGAGGGCACCACGATGGCCGATATCGCCGCCGAGCACGCGGACGCGTTGCGCGCCGAGTTCGGTGAGCCGGTGGACGTGCTCGGCGTCTCGTCGGGCGGTTCGGTGGCTCTGCAACTCGCGGCCGACCACCCGGCCGCGGTCCGCCGCCTCGTGATCGTCTCGTCCGGCTACCGGCTGGACCCGCTCGCGAAGGAGGGCCAGATCCGTTACGGCGAAGCGGCTTTCGCGGGCCGCCGCGCCCTGCACCTCATGGCGCCGACCACCGTCTCGTCGCCGCTGCTCGCCCGGGCGGCCGGTGCGGCCCTGTGGCTGATCGACCCGCTCGCACGCCCGAGGAACCCCGTGGACACGCTCGCCTTCGTGCGCGCGGAAGACGGGTTCGATCTTTCGGACCGCCTCGGCGAGATCACCGCGCCGACCCTCGTGATCGGCGGCGAGCGGGACGCCGCCTACAGCCTCGAGAACTTTCGCTACACCGCCGACGGCATCCCCAACTCGCGCCTGCTCATCTACCCCGGCACCGGTCACATGGGCGTCCCCAAACACTCGCGCTTCCCGCGCGACGTCACCGATTTCCTCACCGCCGACGCCCCGCTCGCCCGCTGACCGCACCGTCCAGGACGTCAGATCCGCGGTGTCGCGGCCCAGTATCCGGTGAGATCCTCCCCGCTCGCGGCGCGTAAGCGCCGCACCAGCTGCGCCGGATCGGCGAGGTCGGCCCAGTTCCAGCGGATCACCTGCCAGCCGAGGTCGCGTAACGGCCCGTCGGAGTCCCGGTCCGAAAACAGCGGCGAGGAAAGATTTTTCGGCAACTCGCCGCGACACTCGGCCGATTCGTCGAACTCGCCGATCACACCCATGCCGGCGAACAGGAAATCGACTCGCCCGACGCACACGTCGTCCTCGGTGAAGACCCGAGCCTGCAACTCGGGCACCGGCAGCCCGGCGCGCCGGATCGCCACCCGGCTCCTGGACTCGCCGACGCTCTCACTACGGCCGTCGAGAAAAGCGATGACCCGCAATGCCTTCAGCGATCCCCGGCGCCGCCGGCTCGACACGTGTTCGCGCAACTCGTCGGCGGTGGTGAGGCCCTGGCGCAGTGCGCTGTCGCCGATCGCGACCGCCGCCTCGAAGCTGGCCGAGCGCGCGATATCGATGAGGGTCCTCGGCACCGTGGTGACCCGAAGGCCGTTGACGATGGTGATCTCGTCCGGATCCAGCCGCGCGGCGTGCAGCACCAGCTGTTTCCTGATGTACCCGCCGTTGGCGCGGTTGCGCGTCATGTGCGCGCGATCCAGCGGCAGCGACCAGGTGGGCAGGCCGTGGATCACCAGCGCCGAACAGTGGCTCGCGATGGCGGAATCCGACATCGCTTCGCACGTCGCCAGCGCGAGCATCAGGTGGCGGCCCGCCGGCGTGAGTTCGGCCTCCGGCACGTTCAGGTAGTGCCCGGCGCGCACCCGCCGCCATCTTCCGGTACGGCAGAGCCGCTGCAGTTCGTGATCCGACATGCCCGACGCCAGCGCCTGCTGACGCGAGATCAGTTGCGGTGCATCCATACCGCGATCCTGACCAACGCGCGCGCCGGAGAACACCCACCCTTCGGCGAGTGTGGACAACACGCACCCTGTGGATAACCTCAGCCGAGCTGGGTCATGCCGGCGGCGACCACCTGGGCGACATCGAGGATGTCGTCGGCGCTGGGTATCGGGACGCCGTCGAGCGCGTGCAGCCGGTCGGTGCTGGCGATGGCGAACATGGCCGATACCCACGCGGCGGCGCAGGCGCTCAGCGTGCCGGGGCGCACGGGCGCGGACGCGCTCGCCTGGAGGACGCGCGCGGTGACGTCGAGTAGCTGGTCACGCAGGCGGCGCAGTTGGCGACGGACGTCGGGGTGGGTGTCGGCCTCGCGCCACATGATCACCCGCAGCACCGACGAGTGATGGTCGCGCAGGTTGAGCGCGGCGTCGAGGGCGACCAGGCTGGCGGCCGGATCGCCCGGCGCGACGACGGTGTCGATGTCGTCGATCGGCGGCACGGGCACCCGCTCGTGCATCAGCGCCGAGAGGATCGAGTCCTTGGTCGGGAAGTAGTAGAAGACAAGGCCTTTCGGCACCCCGGCCGCGCCGGCGATGGCGGCCGTGGCGGTGGCATCGAAACCCTGTGCCGCGAACAGCTTTTCGGCGGCGTCCAGGATGAGCTGCCTGGCGTCGCCGTCCACCTTCGCGCTGCGCCGCCGCCCGGCCCTCGGCTCCTTTCCCGGTCGCTCGGCCGCGGCCCGGCGACCGGGTTTCGGCCGCTGCATCAGTGGTGTGTCGCCGCTCCGTGCAGGCGCCCCGACACCGTCGGCAGCGCCGCCACCGCGACCACCGCCGTCACTACCCCGACTACCCATGCGGTCCAGGATGCGCCGCGGTAATCGGTGAAGTCCATGGCCCACGGCGAAATGAACAGCAGCGCGCCGAACAGGCCCATGGCGTAGTCGGCGTTCGCCCCGAGGGCAGGCCGGTACATCTGCGCGAGGCCGGTCAGCGCGATCAGCACGCCGAGTACGACCAGTGACCACATCGCTTTATCGGTGGTCTCCAGCCACAGCGGGGACAGCGCGGCGAAGACGCCGAGCACGACCGCCAAGAGATCCTGTGCGCGACTTTCGGTGAACATGATGTGCCTCCTGAGGCTTTGAGATGTGTCCTGTCTTCGGTATAGACCTGATTGACCGCCCGATCAATATCGGAACGGCTACGATTGCCGGGCCCGCTTCGCGTGAGCGGGCTCACTCGGGAACTGGACCAAGCAGACGTTAGGGTGAGCTGCGTGGCACCTTCAGCAACAGACTCCGCGCCCCTCGTGATCGTCGGCGCCGGCCTCGCCGGCCTGCGCACCGCCGAGGAACTGCGCCGCGCCGGATACGAGGGTGCGCTGATCCTGATCGGCGACGAGCCCCGGCTGCCGTACGACCGGCCGCCGCTGTCCAAGCAGTTCGTTCGCGGCGAGACCGACGACACCACCCTGCGCCCCGCGGAGTTCTTCGCGGAGAAGCGAATCGAGCTGCGGCTCGACACCGCGGCGTCCGGCGTCGACACCGCCGCGCGACAGGTCCGGCTCGCCGACGGCTCGACCCTCGACTACGCGCACCTGATCATCGCGACGGGCCTGCGTCCGCGCCGCCTGCCCGGCCTGCCCGACCTGAAGGGCGTGCACGTACTGCGCGGCCACGCCGACGCCACCGCGTTGCGCGCCGAATTGGCCGAGGCCACAACGGCTCTCGTGGTCGGCGCGGGCTTCATCGGCTGCGAGCTCGCGGCCAGCTTCCGCACGCGCGACGTGCCGGTGGTGCTGGTGGAGCCGCAGCCGACCCCGCTGGCCGCGGTGCTCGGCGAGCAGGTGGGCGCGCTGGTGGCCAGGCTGCACCGCGGCGAAGGCGTCGACGTGCGCTGCGGCACCGGCCTGGACACCCTGCTCGCCGAGGGCGACCGGGTGCGCGGCGCGCTGCTCTCCGACGGCACCGAGGTGGCCGCCGACCTGGTCGTGATCGGCGTCGGCTCCCACCCGGTCACCGACTGGCTCGCCGATTCCGGTATCGCCCTGGCCGATCCGGCCGAGGGCGGCGGGGTGCTGGCCGACGAGGTGGGCCGCACGTCGGCCGATCGGGTCTGGGCGGTCGGCGACGTCGCCGCCTGGCTGCACCAGGCCGGCCACCGCAAACGGGTCGAGCACTGGACCAGCGCCGGCGAACAAGCTCGCCTGGTGGCCTGCGCTCTGCTCGGCGCTCCCGCGCCCACCGCGGCCAGGGTGCCGTACTTCTGGAGCGACCAGTACGACGTGAAGATCCAGGCCCTCGGCACGCCGAGCGCCACCGACGAGGTCCATGTCGTCGTCGACGACGGCCGCAAATTCCTCGCCTACTACGCCCAGGACGGCAAGCTCACCGGCGTCGTCGGCGCGGGCCTGTCGGCCCAGGTGATGAAGGCCAGGGCCAAGATCGCGGCGGGCGACCCGGTGGCGGAGCTGCTCACCCCGAGCTGAGCGCCGGAGTCGTGCCTGGTCACTCCGCACGGCGGCGTGGCCTGACGGCGGCGGGCACCCGGTCGAGCCGCTGCCGCGCATATCGCGTCGGGGCACTGTAATACGGTTGTCCCTGTGATCGTCGCGCTCATCGATTCGGGTCTCGGGCTGCTGCCCACATCCGCTTGGCTGCGCAAGCTGCGGCCGGACGTGGATCTGCTGCTGCAATTGGACCCCGACGGCGCGCCGTGGGGGCCGAAGCCGGAGCAGTGGACGATCAACCGGGTGGTGGAGACCGCCCGCACCTCGATCGAGCTGGGCGCGGAGGTGATCGTGATTCCGTGCAACACGGCCAGCGTCACCGCGCTCGAGCACGTGCGCGCGGAGGTCGGGCCCGGCGTGCCGGTCGTCGGCACCGTCCCCGCGATCAAGCCCGCGGCCGCCGTCTGCCGCTCGGTGGCGGTCTGGGCGACCGCGGCGACCACCGCGAGCCGGTACCAGGCGGATCTGATCGCCGAGTTCGGCGGCGACGCGGACGTGGTCGGCGTGGCCTGCCACGGCCTCGCCGACTCGATCGACCGGGGTGATCTGGTCGCCGCTCGCGAGTCCATCGCGCGCGCGGTCGAGCAGACCCCCGGCGACGTCGAGGGCGTAGTCCTCGGCTGCACCCACTACCCCCTGGTGATCGACTCGATCGTGGCGGCGCTGCCCGACGGCGTGCGGCTCTTCGACAGCGCGCAAGCCGTTGCCGCGCAGACCATTCGGCGCATGGACGCGCTCGGGCGCCCCACCACCGGCAACGGCGCGGTGATCGTGCGCAACAGTGGGCGGCCCGGCGCGCTGCCCGCGAGCGCCGCCAGCTTCGAGTCGGGCCGGATCCTGGGCGCCCAGGGCTGAGCGGGCGCTCGCACGGCTGAGTAGGCGCTCGAAGGGAGTTCGTTCATGACCGAGGCCACGCCGACCGCCGCGGACGTGCAGGCCGCCCTGCGCGCGGTCGCCGATCCCGTCGACGCGATCCACCTGCAGCGGTTCTTCAAGACCGGGCCGGGGGAGTACGGCGAGGGCGACGTCTTCATCGGCGTACGCGTGCCCGCGAGCCGCGCCGTCGCGAAAAGCTTTGCGGCACTGCCGCTCGAGGAGATCGACGCGCTGCTGGACAGCGAGGTGCACGAGGACCGATTCGCCGGGCTGATCATCCTCAACGCCGCGTTCGCCAAGGCGTCCAAGCCGGGCGCCGTCGACGACGCGGCCCGCGCGGCGATGGTGGATCGTTACCTGACCGCCGTGCGCCGCGGCCGGGTGAACAACTGGGACCTGGTCGATGTGTCGGCCGAGAACATCATCGGCCCATGGCTTTTTGACAAACCGCGCGACCTGCTCTTCGAGCTGGCCGACGCGGATTCGCTGTGGGAGCGCCGCGTCGCGCTGCTGTCCACCTTCGCGTTCATCAAATCCGGCGAGGCCGCAACGACTTTCGAGCTCGCCGAGCGACTGCTCGGCGATCGGCGCGACCTCATCCAGAAGGCGCTCGGCTGGATGCTGCGCGAGATCGGCAAGCGCATCGAGCAGCGGCTGCTGACCGAGTTCCTCGACAAGCACGCCGCCGCCATGGGCCGCACCGCGCTGAGCTACGCCACCGAACACCTCGACGCCGCGGTGCGCGCCCACTACCGCGCGCAGTAGCGCCTTCGTACAGCGTTGCGCGAGATCAGAACTGGATCTTGAGGTGGTCGGTCACCGGGTGCGCCTGGCAGCCGAGGATGTAGCCGTTCTCGATGTCCTCCGGGTCGAGGATCTCGGCATTGTCCATCTCGACCTCGCCCTCCAGCACCGTGCACGCGCACGAACCGCACTCGCCCTCCTGGCAGGAGTACGGCACGTCGAGGCCCTTGGCCAGCATGATGTCGACCAGCGTCTGCTTGCGCGGCCACTTCAGCTCGTGCACCTCGCCGTCGAGCTCCACCTCGACCGTCGCCGCGCCTGCCGCCTCCTCGTCGGAGACCTCGACCGGCGTCTGATCCGCGAACGGGTCTCCGGCAAGGGAATTGAACACCTCGGCGTGCGTGCGCGAGCGGGGCACGCCGAGCTGGGCGAGCGCGTCGTGCACCCGATCCATGAACGGCTTCGGTCCGCACATGAACGCCTCGTAGGCCTGGTACGGCGCGACCAGGGTGGCCAGCGCGTCGGCGGTCGGCAGGCCCTGCAGGTACTCGAGCCAGTGGATCACGGTGAGCCGCTGCGGATGCTTGTCCGCGAGCTCGCGCAGCTCGGCGGCGAAGATCACCGACTCGTGGTCGCGATTGGCGTACACCAACACGATTCGGCCGTTGCCGCGCGCCAGCGCCGACTTCAGGATCGACATCACCGGGGTGATGCCGCTGCCCGCGCCGAACAGCAGCAGATCGGCGTCGAGGTCCTTGGGCGTGAAAACGCCTGAGGGCGGCAAAACTTCGAGCGAGTCGCCCGCTTTCAGGTTGTCGCACAACCAGTTCGAGCCGTAGCCCTCGGCCGTGCGCTTGACGGTGACCTTCGGCCGATCGTCGGTGAACGGCGAGCTGGCCAGCGAGTAGCACCGCGCCACCGAGCCGGTCAGCTCGCTGGGGATGCGCAGCGTGAGAAACTGGCCCGGCTGGTACCGGAAGCGCTCGGTCAGTTCCTCGGGGACGTCGAAGACCAGCGAGCAGGTGTCGGTCGTCTCGGCGATCACCGCGGCTACCCGCAGCACGACCGAGCGCGAGCCGTGCGGAACCTCGACTGTGGTCATGTCGTCCTCTCGAACCAGGCGCAGTCCCCCGCGCCAAAACTAGAACGTGTTTCAGTTTTATCGTACGTCGGACTCCGGCTGCCGGACAAGCTGGGCCTCCAGACCGGAGATCAGCACCTCCATGCCGAAGTCGTAGGCGTACTTCCCCCGCAGGTCCGCCATGTATTTGGTGGCGCGCTCGACCGTGTCGGGCAGCGCGACGTCCGAGAGCGGAGCGCGGTCGCGCGGGTTCACCCGGCTGCGGCCGAAGAGGTAGGTGTGGATGGTCGCGTACGCGGCCAGCACGTTCCGGTCGGTGAAACCCGCCTCGAACAGGATCTCCATGACGGCCGCGATCAGGTCGAGCTGCTTGCCGAGCATCTGCTCGATCAGCACGTCGCCGAGGCCGGGGTGCTTACGCAGCTTCTCGTCGATCTGGTCGATGAGGTCGCGCAGCCTGCGCTGCCACGGGCCGGATTCCACTGGCGGCGTGCGCACTCCGGTCAGCGCGGCGGTGGCGACCAGGTCGAGCAGTTCGCGCTTGTCCGCGACGTAGTAGTACGGCGCCATCGGCGAGACCCCGAGCTCGCGGGAGAGCCGCCGCATCGACAGCTTCTCCACGCCGTCCTCGCGGACCACCCGCAGCGCGGCCTCGACGATCTCGGACTCCGAGAGGGTGTTGCCGCCTCCGCTCGCCTGCATTCGTCCGACTCCCATGCCACCTCTACCACCGCGGGCGTGTGTCGCCCGTCACGACCTGTTCAGCTGCTTTCCATCCGAAGTCTAGAGGGCGCGGCCGCGGCGGGTTCGGTGTGCGTGCGAGTCGGTGGAACGACCGACCAGCGGAATTCGCGCGCCGCCGACCGCCGTGCGCGAGCGAACCCGGAAGAACGTGTTCCATTTTGTCAGCGAATGACGTTATCGTGTGATCGCGGCCACGACGAGGTGGCCGCGACAACGGATCGCTCGCTCGGAGGTACAAGATGCCCGAATACGGAGCCAACGCACACGCCGACACCGACCACGCGGGGCCGGTCGGCACGGTCGAGGCCCGCGAGGAGGCCGCGCCGCTGGTCGAGGAGACCCTCATCGAAGAGGTGTCCATCGACGGTATGTGCGGCGTCTACTGACAGGCGGTGGAGACCATGCTCGATCTCGATACCCGATGGCAGTTGCATCCGCGGGTGGCCCTGCGGCCGGAACCGTTCGGCGCGCTGCTCTACCACTTCGGCACCCGCAAGCTCTCCTTTCTGAAGAGCCCGCGGATCGTCGAGATCGTGCGGTCGCTGCCGGAGCACGCCTCGGCCCGCACGGCCCTGCGCGCAGCGGGCGTCTCGGACGCGAATGCCGCGCAGTACGTGAAAGCGCTGACACAGCTGGTCGAATCGGAGATGATCGTCGGTGCGCCCGCCGGTCCCGTGCGGGCGCCCGCCGCCCCGAGCCCGGCCGCGGCGCCGTCGACGGCGGGGGTGGTCCCGCCGTCGGACACGGCGGTACGGCTGGTCGATCGCTTCGAATCCGGCCTGGCCGCACCGATCTGCCTGACCTGGGAGCTCACCTACGCCTGCAACCTGTCCTGCGTGCACTGCCTGTCCTCGTCGGGTCGCCGCGACCCGAGGGAGCTGAGCACCGAGCAGTGCAAGGCGCTGATCGACGAGTTCGAGCGCATGCAGATCTTCTACGTGAACATCGGCGGCGGCGAACCGACTGTGCGCCCGGACTTCTGGGAGCTGGTCGACTACGCGACCGCGCACCACGTCGGAGTCAAGTTCTCCACCAACGGAGTTCGGATCACGCCCGAGGTCGCCGCGCGGCTGGCCGCGAGCGACTATGTGGACGTGCAGATCTCGCTGGACGGCGCGGACGCGGCGGTGAACGACGCGGTGCGTGGTCCGGGGTCCTACGACATGGCCATCCGCGCGCTGGAAAACCTTGCGGCTGCGGGCTTCCGGGACGCGAAGCTGTCGGTCGTGGCGACCAGGCACAATATCGGCCAGCTCGACGAGTTCCGGGCCATCGCCGAAAAGTACGGCGCCACTCTGCGTTTGACCAGGCTGCGGCCGTCCGGCCGCGGCGCGGACGTGTGGGACGACCTGCATCCGACCCGGGACCAGCAGCGGGTGCTCTACGACTGGCTGGTGCGCAACGGCGAGGGCGTGCTCACCGGCGACTCGTTCTTCCACCTCTCCGCCTTCGGCGAGGCGCTGCCCGGGTTGAACATGTGCGGCGCGGGCCGGGTCGTCTGCCTGGTCGATCCGCTCGGCGACGTGTACGCGTGCCCCTTCGCCATCCACGATCGATTCCACGCCGGAAACGTGGTGTCCGACGGCGGTTTTCGCACGGTATGGCACGAGTCGGCGCTGTTCGCCGAGCTGCGCGAGCCCAGCGGCGGCGGCGCGTGCGCGTCGTGCAGCCACTACGACTCGTGCCGCGGCGGCTGCATGGCGGCCAAGTTCTTCACCGGGCTGCCCGCCGACGGACCCGACCCGGAGTGCGTTCAGGGCTACGGCGAGGCGGCGCTGGCCGACACCGCGCGGATGATCCCGCGCTCGTCGGTGGACCACTCGCGGCGGGTGACGCCCAGAGCCGGTGCGCGCAGACCCGCGCCGGTGCCGCTGACGCTGTCCGTGACGCGCCCGAGCGTATTTCCGCCTGAACGCCGGCCCGCCAGGGCCTGCGACGAGAACCCGCTCGCCTGAGGCGATGGGAGTAGCCAGTCGGATGCTGACGGTCTCGGAGCCCGCGCCTTCCGGTCGCGACCGGCCGATTGCCATCGCGTTGCCGGATGCTGGATTCGGGCGCGCCGACGCGCGTACCCGTCTGCCGCAACACGTGTCAGCGGCCCGGACGAGCCGCTTTGGTGCGGAATTCTGTCCTTTTAACCGGACTGATGATGCCTGCGCGCGAATCTCCGCCTAGCATGCCAGGAATGCGCCATGATCGCCTGCCCGACGGATTCGGGGTGCGGATTGATCCACGGGTACGCGCATACTCCGGAGGCCGAGTGCTGATCGGCGGTTCGCCCGCCCGGTTGCTGCGACTTGCCCCGGAGGCCGCCGAGATGATCGGCGACGGGTACCTCGAGGTGACCGGCCCCAAGTCCGCGACCGTTGCCAGACGGCTGCTCGACTCCGGGGTCGCCAACCCGCGTCCCCGGCTGCTCCCGTCGCCCGAGGACGTCACCGTCATCGTGCCGCTGCACAACAACGCCGACGGGCTCGCCCGGCTACTCGCCGCGCTGCGCGGACACAACGTCATCGTGGTCGACGACGGCTCGGACCAGCCGGTGCAGATCCCGCGCGACCGGGGCACCCGCTGCCGGGTGACCGTGCTGCGGCACGACGAGAAGCAGGGCCCGGCCGCCGCGCGCAACGCCGGATTGAAGGCGGCGACAACCGACTTCGTGGCGTTCCTCGACTCCGACGTCGTGCCGCGCAGCGGCTGGCTCGAGGTGATGCTCGGGCATTTCAGCGACCCGGAGGTGGCGCTGGTCGCCCCGCGGATCGTCGCGCTCGATCCGGAGTCCAACGCCCTCGCCCGCTACGAGCACACGCGCTCGTCGCTGGACCAGGGCAGGCGAGAGGCGGCCGTGCAGTCGCACGGGCTGATCTCCTATGTACCGAGCGCCGCGCTGCTGGTGCGCCGCCGCGCGCTGCTGGCGCAGGACGGGTTCGACGAGTCGATGCTGGTCGCCGAGGACGTCGATCTGTGCTGGCGGCTCGAGCAGGCGGGCTGGCGGTTGCGCTACGAGCCCGCCGCCCACGTCGCGCACGACCACCGGGTCTCCTTCCGCGCCTGGTTCGGCCGAAAGATGTTCTACGGCACGGGCGCCGCGCCGCTCGGCGAGCGGCACCCGGGCATGGTCTCCCCGCTGTCGCTGCCCTCGTGGACGATGCTGGCGGCGTTCTTGTTCGCCACGCTGTCGAAGTGGGGGCTGATCGGCGGGTTGATCACGCTGGCCACCGCGCTGGTGCGACTACGCCGGGTGTTCGCGGAGCTGGACAACCCGACGCGCATCGCCGCGATCTACCTGTCGCGCGGATTCTTCGCCGGACTGTGGCGGTTGGCCTCCGCGATGTGCCGGCACTACTGGCCGGTGACGCTGCTGGCCATGCTCGCCTCGCGGCGCATCCGGCGCATCGCGATCACCATGGCCGTCGCCGACGGCCTGGCCGACTGGTTCACCCACCGCGATGCCGGCGGGCTGGATCCGGTGCGCTACGTGGCCTACAAGCGCCTCGACGACATCGCCTACGGCACCGGCCTCTGGGCCGGCGCCGTCCGCGCGCGCAGCCTGGAATCGCTGAAACCCACCGCGCCGTCGCGGTGAGATCCACCGTGCTCTCGCACTGAAACTCACCGTGCCCTCGCACTGAAACCCACTGCGCCATAGCATCGCTCGGCGCGGTCACACCGATCGGACCTGGTGCGGATGACCGACACGCTCATCGTCGGCGGTGGCACCGCGGGCTGTGTGCTCGCGGCCAGGCTGAGCGAGCACCCGGAGCACACCGTCCGGCTGCTGGAGGCCGGGCCGATGTGGTTCGCGCCGGACGAGTTCCCGCCGGCGCTGCGCGACGCCGCGCACCTGCCGATCGGCGCGGACACCGCGTGGCTGTGGCGCTACCCGGTGATCCTTGCCGACGATGGCGTCCCCGTCACTCGAGACATCGTGCGCGGCAGGGTCATCGGCGGCTCGGGCGCGATCAACGGCAGTTACTTCGTGCGGGCCGTCGCCGACGACTTCGCGGCGTGGAGCGGCGAACTCGGCTCCGAGACGTGGTCGTTCGACTCGGTGCTGCCGGCGTACACCCGCTCGGAGCGCGACGTCGACTTCGGTGACCGGCCCGGACACGGGTCGTCCGGCCCGGTCCCCGTGCGCCGCAGCGCTGATCCGGCTCCGCTCAGCGAGCGGTTCGCGACGGCCTGTGTGGCAGCGGGCTTTCCGGAGATACCGGACTTGAACTCGGTCCTCGAGCCGGTGGCCGGGGTCGGCCCGGTGCCGTGCAATATCGAGGACGGCCAACGAATGAGCAGTGCGTCCGCGTACCTGCTTCCCGCTTTGGCGAGGCCGAACCTCACGGTCCATGGCGCTACCTCGGCGGCGCGTATCCGGTTTCGCGGCACGCGGGCGGTCGGGGTCGATATCTCCCACGCGGGCCGGATCGAAACCTTGTGGGCGGACCATGTCGTGCTCAGCGCGGGTGCGATCGAATCTGCGGCGCTGCTACTGCGTTCGGGGGTAGGCGACCCCGAACAGCTTCGGGCCCTTGGTATCCCGGTCGTGCGCCCCGCTCCGGTCGGTTCCTGGTTCACCGACCATCCGGAGATCGGCCTGGCGTACGAACTCGGCGCACCCGATACGGCGACCGTCCCGCTGGAGTACGTGCTGGAACTCGATGACATCGAAATACGCCCGTACACAGTCGCTTTCACGCCCGGCGTCCGGCACCTCGGCGTCGCGCTCATGCGACCACGCTCGGCGGGGATCTTGCAACTGCGCTCGGCCGACCCCGCGATACCCCCGGTGATCGAGCACCGGTATCTCTCGACGGAGCACGATCGGGCGCGGCTGCGCGACGCCGTCGCGACGGCGTCGGAGGTGCTGCGCCACATGTCCGCGCGATCGCGCACCGACGCGATGCCGCGGCAACCGAAGGCCGCCGACGCCTGGCTGCACGCGAATCTGGCTACCTCGCAACATCTCTCCGGCACCTGCCGCATGGGTGCCGCCGACGACGAGCGAGCGGTGGTGGACGAGCTGTGCCGCGTGCACGGGCTCACCGGGCTCTCGGTCGTGGATCTGTCGGTCGTGCCGGTGCCGCTGAGCCGAGGTCCGCAGGCCACCACGGTGATGATCGCCGAGCACGTCGCGGGCCACCTCGCGCGCTGAGTCCGGGAAAGGGCAGGTCACATTCGCCGAAAAGGCGCACGCGGTGTGACCTGTCGGACAAACCCCGACATCCGTGCTTGCCCGGGTCTGGACGCCGGTACAGTTCAGGGTCGGAAAGACAGGCGAATGGTCAGCAACATTGCGGGTGGGCGCCCCCCACAGCACGGCGTCGAGCCGGGAACGCACCTCGGTGCGCTCGAGGCCTATGCCGCGCGGGCCCACGGGTACCTCAGCGCGGGTGGCGATCGGCTTGCCCGGCTCGCCGGTTTGCTGCGCCCCGTCGTGCTCGAATCCTGGCTGCGCAGCGTGCGCGGCGGCGTCGATCCGCTGGATCAGCCGGACGGGCGCGGCCTGCGCGGCGCGGACCTGCAGCGCTACCGTGACGCGCATCCGATCGCCGCGCTGATGCCGCTGATCGACAAACTCCTCGTACAGGACACCGCCGGAACGGGTTCGATCGTCGTGGTCGCCGATCAGTTCGGCCGCGTGCTCTCCGTGCACGGCAACGCGGACCAGGTCGCCGCCGCCGCATCGATCGGCCTGCGGCCCGGCGACGATCTGAGCGAGCGGCGCATCGGGACGAACGCCGTCGGCCTCGTGGTGCGCACCGGCCGGGCCGCCTGGATCCACGGCCCCGAACACTTCCTGCAGCGCATGCACCAGCTCACCGGGGCCGCCGCGCCCGTGCACGATCCGGACGGCAGGCTCGTCGGCGTGCTGATGATCGCGGGCGGCGTCCGGGTCGCCCAGCCGGAGATCCTGGCCCTAGTCAAGGCCGCCGCGACCGCCGCGGAGATGGAACTGCTGCTGGCCACGCTGCGCTCGAATCGAGCAGGGCCGTCGAGCGGTCACGCTCCGGCGGCGGGCCGACTGAGCCTGGACGTGCTCGGACTCGGGCAGCCGCAGCTGAGCGTCGCGGGCGACCGGGTTCCGTTGTCGCAGCGCCACGCCGAGATCCTGCTGCTGCTCACCGAGCATCCGGAGGGGCTCGGCGCCGACCACCTCGCGCTGCTGCTCGACGACACGGATCTGGACAACGGCACTATCCGCGCCGCGGTCTCCCACCTGCGCGCCGTGGTCGGCCCGACCGTATTCGGCTCGCGCCCTTACCGTTTGCGCGTCCCCGTCGCGACCGATGTGGAGGCGCTGCGCGCCGCGCTCGACTCCGGCGACGTCGACGCGGCACTGCGGCTCTACGCCGGGCCGGTGCTGCCGCGCTCGACCGCGCCCGGCATCATCGACCTCCGCGATGAACTGCGGGTGCGGCTGCGCGCCGCGGCGCTGAACTCGGGGGACTCCGGCGTGCTGCGCCGGTGGACGGCGGGTGCGGAGGGCCGCGACGACGCCGCCGCGTGGGCCGCCTATCGGGCCACCGTGGACCGAGATTCGCCGTTGTACGCGCAGATCGAGGCGAAGATCCGCGTGCTCGATCGGCGGCTCGGCGCCGATGCAACGTGGATGCAACGTTCCGGCTCATAGTCTGCACTTCCGAACGCGAGAACGCCTCGGCCGCGCGGCCACGATCTGGTCGCGCGCTTTGTGCTGTCTCGGGTATCGGCCCTGGTAGTCGCCCTGAAAATGCGGCGGAACATTTTTAAGAGAAAAGTTCCTTTTTATAAGTCGAACGCTTAGGGTTCGCACTGCACGGATGATTCCGTGCGCCGGAGCCGGGCAGCGGCGGAGGAACGAGCTGGTGCTTTGTGCTGCCCAAAAGCGTTCGGCCAGTTGTTGTTTCGCCATGGTAGGAGGCTCTGGTGCAGGGTGCGGAGCCGGGCGGACGCGATGCGCCGTGCGCGGCCCGGCCGGGCGTGCTCGGATCAAGGCCGGTGGATGAGCTGTATTCGTCGGGGGTACAGCTCGTCCGGCCGCGATCGGGCCCGGCCGCGACGGCGGCACTTCGGTGGCGACTCGACTCGGCGCCGACCTCGACTGCCCGCGCGCGGTGCGCGAGGTGTACACCGCCACAACGGTGTCCGCACTCGCCGAACCCGTCGAGCGGGCCGGTGGATCCGGCGGCGCGCCCCCGGTCGCGCAGCTGCGGGCGCGGCCGCGGCCGCCGCCGGTCTCACCTCCTCTGCAATGCGGGGCCAATCCGGTTCGAACCGCCCGACTTGTCGGTCCTGACCAGTACCCTGGACAACAGAGGGGCCGAGTGGGACCCCCGCTCCATGATCGACCCTCGCTCCACGACCGACCCGAGCACCGAGTTCGACCTCCCGAAGGTGACCGAGCACGCCGCGGTGACCGAAAGCTCGCGGGATGTCGCAGGTTCGACGGTCACGAAAA
>NZ_BAGH01000374.1 GCF_000308715.1 Nocardia tenerifensis NBRC 101015 | reverse complement strand
GAAGCGGGCGCGCCGGAACAGACCGCGCCGCGCGAGCAGTTCGTGCAGGTGATCGCGGCGGAGGTGCGGCGAGCGCACCTCGAGAACCAGGTCACCATCCAGAGTTTCGACTGGGGCTCGCTCATGCGCATGCGCGAGGTGGCCCCGGAACTGCCGCTCGTCGCCCTGACCAATGGCCAGCAGTTCTTGCAGGAAAGGCAGTCGGGCGCGTCGCCGTGGCTGGGCGGCCTCGACATCGATGACTTCCCCGGCTCGCTTCAGGAGAAATACGTCGGCGCCGCAGCGTCTTTCGGCGCCGACGCTGTGTCGCCGGTGCACGGCGACCCGCAGGGCGGCGGCGTGGAAGACCCCGGCTATCAACCCTTCACGACCGCCGGGCTGGTGCGGGCGGCGCATCGGCATGGGATGCGCGTCATCCCGTGGACGGTCGACGACCGGGCCACCATGACGTCGCTGATCGATCTCGGCGTGGACGGCCTCATCACCAATCGCCCAGACCTGTTGCGCACCATCCTCGCCGAGCGCGGATACGAACTGCCGAAGGCCTATCACCGCCCCTGAGCGTGCCTGCTCGCATGGACAACTCGCACCACGCGCGGTATGTAGTAGAACACGTTTCAGTTCTACGGTGGGAGATGCGATGGACACGGCGGCCATGGGTGAGCTGGTGATGGCGGGGTTCCAGAAACTGGGGTTCATCCAGTACGCCGGGATCGAGGGGGCGGAGTTCGACGCGGGCCGCAACGTTGTGCGTATGGCGCCGCGAGCCGAGCATCTGAACCACAACGGCGACCTGCACGCGGCGGTCTTGTTCGGCCTGGCCGAGACCGCGGCGATGGGCGCGTCGGTGTCCGGCATCGTCGACCTGATGGGGGAGACCTTCATCGTGGCCAGGGACGGGCGCATCGAGTATCGGGCCCGAGCCAAAGGCGACGCGGGCCCGTACCTCGCGACGTCGGAGATCTCCGGCGACGTCCTGCGTCAGGTGCGGGCGGATATCGCGGCGCGGACGCCGATCGAGCTGGAGGTGCCGGTGAACATCACCGACAACACCGGAAAGTCCGTCGCCGCAGCGGCTTTCACCGCCGTCATCCGCCCGCGCCGGTCGTAGCCGCTGGGTGAGAGCCAGGCTCAGCGTTCGCTGTCCAGCATCGCCATCTGCGCCGAGGCGTAGCGTTCGCCGGCGACCCGATCGACGGGCACCGCGGCCTCGATGGCGGCCAGCTCGTCCTCGGACAGTGAGACATGCAGTGCCCCTGCGGCTTCGGTCCAGCGCTCGCGCCGCCGGGCGCCGATGATCGGCACGATATCCGTGCCACGGGACAGCACCCAGGCGATGGCCAGCTGCGCGACCGAAACACCCTTGCGCGCGGCGATTTCGGCGAGCGCGTCGACCAGCTCGAGATTCCGGCTGAGGTTCTCACCTTGGAAACGCGGGCTGTGCGCCCGGAAATCGTTGGCCGCGAAGGCGGTTCCGGCCTGGACCGAGCTGCTGAGCAGCCCGCGGGACAGCACGCCATAGGCCGTCACGCCGACGCGGAGTTCCCGGCAGAGGGGCAGGATCTCGGCCTCGATGCCGCGGGAGATCAGCGAATACTCGATCTGCAGGTCGGCGATCGGATGCACCGCCACGGCGCGCCGGATGGTGTCCGGGCCGACCTCGGACAACCCGATGTGCCGGACGTAGCCCGCCTCGACGAGTTCGGCGATCGCGCCGACGGTGTCCTCGATCGGGACGTTGGGGTCGAGCCGGGCCGGGCGGTAGATGTCGACGTAGTCGACGCCGAGCCGCTGCAAGCTGTACACGAGGAAGTTGCGCAGGGCCTCGGGCCGGTTGTCCACGCCGCCCCAGGCGCCGCCGGGTCCGCGCAGCGCGCCGAATTTCACGCTGAGCACGACGTCCTCGCGGGGACGCTCGGCGATGGCTTTGCCGATCAATAACTCGTTGTGCCCGGCGCCGTAGAAGTCGCCGGTGTCGACGAGGTTCGCGCCGGAGTCGAGCGCGGCGTGGACGGTGGCGATGGACTCGGCGTCGTCCGCGGTGCCGTACATGCCGGACATGCCCATCGCGCCGAGCCCGACGCGGCTGACGGCCGGGCCGGACTCACCGAGCTGAACTGTGGGAATCTTCGATGTCGTCATAGGGCAAGCCTGAACCCGCGGCGTCGTTCGCGGCAGAGAGCGCTCATCGGGGGATCGCCGATCCCTGGCTCGGCGGCCCGTTCCGGGGGACAGTAGAGGCATGGACCGCACCGAGCTCGCCGACTTCCTGCGCCGCCGTCGTGAGCAGCTGACCCCGGCGGACGTGGGTTTGCCGCCCGGTGTCCGGCGGCGCACTCCTGGCCTGCGCCGGGACGAGGTCGCGTTGCTCGCCGGCATGTCGACGGACTATTACACCCGGCTCGAGCAATCGCGCGGCCCGCGTCCGTCCACTCAGGTGCTCGCCGCGCTGGCCCGCGCGCTGCGCTTCAGCAGCGATGAGCGCGACTACCTCTACCACCTGTGCGACCACGCCCCGCCGGGGCGTGAGTTCACCGACCATCACGTCGGGCCCGGACTCATGCACCTGCTCGCCAAGCTGGACGACACCGCGGCCACCGTGATCACCGACCTCGGCGAGGTGCTGGTGCAGAACCGCATGCACACTCTGCTGGTCGGTGATCACGCAAACCGGCGCGGGTGGGATCGTTTCTACGCCTACCGCTGGTTCACCGATCCCGAAGCGCGCGCAATCTTTCCGGAGGAGGACTGGGACCGACTGGGCCGCAAGCATGTCGCGGATCTCCGGGCGACCGCCGCCCGCCGGTCCGGAGACGCCGACGTGACCGAGTTCATCGGTGAGCTGCGTTCGGCGAGTGCGGAATTCGCTCGGCTCTGGGACGAACACGAAGTGGCCGTGCGCCTCTCGGACACCAAACGCATCCAGCATCCGAGGGTCGGCCTGATCGACACGATCTGCGAAACGCTGCTCACGCCCAACGCTGCCCAGCGTCTACTGGTCTACCTGCCGCGTCCCGGCACGGACGCCGCCGAGAAGTTGGATCTGTTGCGCGTCATCGGAACTCAGACCATGGCCGACGAGGGGGCGCGCCGGTCCTGACGCGACTCGCCCGTCGCGCGATCAGGGCGCACCGGACACGTAATCGAGCGCGGCGTCGATCGCCGGCTGGCCCCCGGCCATGGCCAGCCCGGCCGCCGCGCCGATCGCGGCGCCCAGCACCGTGGTGATCGGCACCGTGATGAAGTCGAGGACGAACAGCCCGAGCGGGAAGCCGAGCACGAACCCGATTCCGGCCCCGATGCCCGCGCCCGCGAGCACGATCGGCATGGCCTTCTCGACCTCGGCGAAGAACCGTTCCTGGCTGCTCACGTCGCGCAGCGGCGTCTGCGACATGTGGTCGGGGACGACGGTGAGCCGATGGCCGTCCTCCTCGACGACCGGCTGCAAGGCCACCCGCTTGTCGCCGACGCGCAGCGCCATCGGCAGCGCGGCGACGACGTTTCCGGCGCCGTCGGTCAGCGTCACGATCCGGCCGTCGTGGATCAGCTCGAAGTGCCCGTCCTGGATCGTCGTCACCGCGGCGCGGCGATCCTCGGAAGCGGCGACCTGATAGGCGATATCGGCGAAAGACCCGCGCACGGCGAGCGGGGTGTCCGGAGTGGTGGGGTCGGCGTGCGTGACGCCGGTACTGATGACGGTGGCCAGTACGGCGAGCATTGCCGTGGCGGTGATTCGGGAGACTCTCATCGTGCTCTTTCGGTAGCGCTGCCCCCTGCGCAGTGTGTTTCGTCGGCGACAGTATCAGGCTCTCCGGCGTACGGCTGCCCGATCGGACGCGAGACGGCTCGGCTCAGAGTTCGAGTTCGCCGCTCAACCGCCGCAGGTATCCGGCGAATCGCTGCCGGTCGAGCTCGTCCCAGTCGGCGGTGAGCTCGGCGAATACCTGGCGCTGCCAGTCGCGCGCGCCGGCCAGCAGACGCTCACCCTCGGCGGTCAGCGCCAAAGATGTTCGCCTGCGGTCGTGTTCGGACTCGGCGCGGGAGAGGAAGCCCGCGGCGGTCGCGTCGCGCACCATGCGGCTCGCTCCGGAGTGGTCCAGTCCGAGTTGATGCGCCACCGTGGTGATGGTCGCTTCGGCGCGCTGTTCGACGGTGGCGGCCACCGCCTCGACCACCTGGACGTGCTGGGCGTGCCGCAACTCCTCGGGTAGATCCGCCGAGGTCCGGTTGATCCAGCGTCGTGACCAGAATCGAACCAGCCGAAACAGTGCGGGCCCGCCGTCGGCGGCGGTCCCCGGCCTGGCGGTCGCCCGTCTGCTCATGGTGACAGCCTAGCGGGTCGTTGGAGATAGCATGCGATATGCATGTATATTTGCATGCGTATCGCACGTTATCGAAAGGCTGTCATGACCATAGTTTTGAATCACACGATCGTTCGCGTGGCGGATAAGCGTGCCGCCGCAACGTTTTTCGCCGAACTGATGGGACTGCCGGTCGGCGCGCCGAGCGGCCCCTTCGTGCCGGTGCGGATAAATGCCGATCTCACCTTCGACTTCGACGACCGCGGCCCGGTCGAACCGGGCCACTACGGATTTCTCGTCGACGACGACACCTTCGGCGCGGTCCTGGAACGGCTGCGGCAATGGCCGGGCGTCGACTACGGCTCAGGGCCGCAACACGGCTGGGACCGCGCCGTCAACCACCTGAGCGGCGGTCGCGGCGTCTATGTGCACGCCCCCGACGGGCACAGCTACGAGTTGTTCACCGCGGTCCCGGAATAGCCGACAGCTTGGCCGCGCCCGAACGAATCAGGTTCTGGCCGAACCGATTCGCCGCTTACGCGGCTTCAGGTGCAGGGCGGGCAGCGGCGGCGCCGGGATCCGTTGCTCCGGTGGGTGGCCCGCGATATCGGGGAAGCGACCGAGATCGTGGCTCTCCCAGGCGTTTCGGGCCGTGACGATGTCCTCGTGGGTGCGGCCGACGAAGTTCCACCACATCACCAGCTCCTCGCCGAACGGCTCGCCGCCGATCAAGGCGAAATGCGCGCCCGCGCTGGTGGTCAGCGAGATCTCGTCGCGGCCGGTACCGAGGTACAGCAGCGGACCGGCGGTCAGCGGCGTGCCGTCGACGGTCACCTCGCCCTCGATCACCATCACCGCGTGCTCGAACCCGCGCTCCAGCGCCAGGGTGGTCGTGCCCGCCTCCATGCGTACGTCCGCGCCGACGATCGGGGTGTAAGCCCTTGCGGGAGAGGTAATTCCGGCCAGCGTGCCGATCAGTACGACGGCGTGGATCCCCGGCGCTCGATAGACCGGCAGCTCACGATGCTGCTCGAAGTGCGGTTCGATCCCGGTTTTGTTGCCGGGCAAGGCGATCCACAGTTGCAACCCGTGACCGGCGTGCGCGCCCGCGACGCCGTACTCGGAGTGCGCGATGCCGCGGCCCGAGGTCATCAGGTTGAGCTGTCCCGGTTCGATCTCCACGTCGGAGCCCACCGAGTCGCGGTGGCGGATCTTTCCGTCGAACGGCCAGGTCACGGTCTGCAGGCCGATGTGCGGATGCGGATCGATATCCGGCGAGGCTCCGGTGTCGGTGACCGTGGGCGACCCGAAATGATCGAGGAAGCACCACGCCCCGACGGTCGGCAGATCCCGTTGCGGCAGAACACGTTCCACGAAGACGCCGCGCACGCCGCCGAGCGGCACCTCCCGCGACGGGTAGAGCTCCGCCACCGGGCCGGGGCCCGGGGCGGGCTCGCACAGCGCCTCCGCCGGATGCGGATCCAAATCACTCACGGCTTCGCCGTTCGCGGCGGCGCTGTGTCTTCGGTTCGCTCGCGGTGCTCGCTCACGGCTTCGCCGCCACTCTCATCGGCCCACTCACCGGCTGATGCCCTTGCCGATGACCTGCGCGTCGTACTGCGGGTGCTTGTCCAGATAAGCCTTGATGAACGGGCACAGCGGCCGGATCACCCGTCCCCGCTCGACCGTGTCCTCGATGGCGTGCTTGGCCAGCGTGCTGCCGAGCCCCTTGCCGGAGAACGCGCCGTCGATCTCGGTGTGGGTGAACACCGTCTCGTCGTCACGCTCCTCGTACTCGGCGAAGCCGGCGAGCTCGCCGCCGTAGAACACCTCGTACCGATGCTTCTCGTCGTTGCGGACAACCGTGGATTCGGCGGCTGCGGTCATGGTGGACTTCTCCTTCGATGCGCGTACCGGATGTCTGCTGAGGATCGACACGCGATTGAACGCGCCGATCGTGGTGGCGGCCCAAACGACGACGGACAGTTGATCGTCCGTCAGGTGCTTACGAGCGAAAGCGTACTCACGGTCCATCGTGTGCTCGTCGGGCAGCGTCGCGGTGACCTCCGCCAGCGCGAGCGCGGCCTGCTCCATGGGCGAGTACAGCTCGGTGCGCCGCCACGCGGACAGCACCGCGAGTTCCTGCTCGGTGTTGCCCGCGGCCAGCGCGGCGCGCTGATGGGTGTCCAGACAGAAGGCGCAGCCGCTGATTTGGGAGACCCGCAGGTTGACCAGCTCGATCAGCTTGCGGTCCAGCCCGACCGCGGCGGCCGCGGCGCGCACCTCGCTCGCCACCTTGACGAGGGCGCGGAACGCGGTGGGCGTCTGCTTGTCGATCCAGACGCGGTCATGCGGTACATCGGGCTTCACTCCATGGGATGGTAGTGCGCTCGCGGTCTCGGCGGCCGACAGGGTGCCGTTTAAGCGGACCGGAGTCCGGGTCGATCCACGACGGTGTACAAGCTCCGGATTCCACTGATCGAGCGCGACGCTGATACGCAACTGCCCCAGGAATTCCGAATTCCTGGGGCAGCGTGCCGGCTTCCGGCTCAGATTTCGGCGAAGCGGCGCAGGTTGAAAGGCTCGACCAGGATCTTGTCCAGGGCGGCCGCGCACTGCTTCAGGTGCGGCGTCTCGAAGTGCTCCGCCAAGGCCTCGGCGTCGACCCACTCCTCGAGCAGTACGACGCGACTCGGGTCGGTGGGGTGCAGATAGAGCTCGTAGGCCAGGCAGCCTTCCTCGGCCAGGGTCGGCTCGATCATGTTCTGCAACACCTCGTGCAGCTCGGCCTCGTGTCCCTGCTTCGCGGTGAAACGGACATTGAGTGTCAGCGTGGACACAGTGAACTCCTGATCTGTTGTGGTGCTGGGTAATACGGTCGTGCCTATACCGTGACTCCCGCAATGCCTTGCCGCGCTTGCGAATCGGCGATGTCCGAGTCCGCGTGCACGGTGATGGCGGCGGGGCGGGCGAGCTGGGCTTTGCCCTCGTAGATATCGATCTTGTAGTCCAGCACGGCCACGGTCTGGCGCAGTTCATCGATCTTGGCGAGCACCTCGGCCCGGGTGTTGCGGAACATCTCGAGCCGCTCGGGGAACGTGGAATCCCCGGCGCGAACCAGTTCGGCATAGCGAACCATGTCGGCCACCGACATCCCGGTGGTGCGCAACCGGCCGATCAGCGCCAGCCACTCCAGGTCGCGATTGCTGAACCGGCGCTTGCCCGCGTGGTCGCGGCCGATGTAATCCATCAGCCCGATCCGCTCATACCAGCGCAGCGTGTCCCGGCTGAGCCCCGACCGCTCGGCGACCTCGCCGATCGAATACCGAGGCCGCTCCCAGTCGCTGCCTCGCTCGTTCAGTGCGGCTTCATTCACGGCACTCGCCTCCTCGTTGAACGCCGACGACGGTAGTCACCTGGAGTGAACTCCAAGCAAGTCCAATGTAGGCAAAAAGTGTCGACGGGTTCCGGCCGACGATGTACCTTGCGTGGGACACTGGAGCCGACCAGGGGCGGGACGAGCTGAGGAGCGAGTGTGACGGCACTTCCAGAACCGGGGCAGCTACTCACGATTGCCGACTATGTGGCGCTGGGTGAGGACGATCGGTATCGCCTGGAACTGGAGGAGGGGAAGCTGCTGATGGTGCCGTCGCCGGAACCTGAGCACAATCTTGTCGCCTTGGGACTCTGCTATCAGCTACGCGCTCAATTGCCCCGGGAGTTGGTGGCGGTGCCCGACGTCGATGTCGACCTGCAGTTGACGCCCGAAGGGGGGCCGGCGACTGTGCGCAGACCGGACGTCATCATCGTTCGGCGCGACGAGATCGAACGACGCAAGGCCGAGGGCGGAATCCTACGGGCCTCCGGCGTCCTCGTAGTGGTCGAGATCGTCTCTCCTGGCACTCGACGGACCGACTACCGAATCAAGCGCGGCGATTACGAGGATGCGGGAATCGAGCAGTACTGGATCCTCGACCCGAACCCGCCGGTGAGCATGCTCGCGCTTCGGCTCACCGACGAACTCGGTTATGTGGACAACGGTGAAGCGAGCGCGACGTTTACGACCAACTCTCCTTGCTCGCTCACGATCAGCCTGAATCAGCTGGACTGACCCGAAACCTGAATCCTCAGTTGTACTTCGGCAACTCCTGCACCGCCCACTGATTCCCGTCCGGGTCGGCGAAGTACGTGAACTTCCCCCAGTCCAGCGTCTCCACCGGCTTCGCGTCCACCCCGGCGGCGACCAGCTGCCGGTACGCCTCGTCCGCGCTGGCGACTACGATCTGCATGCCGCGCACGCTGCCCGGCTCGGCGTCGGTGATCCCCTCGCCGAGGCAGATCGAGCACCCGGACCCGGCCGGCGTCAGCTGCACGAAGCGCAGGTTCTCGTTGACCCGGTGATCGTGGTCGGCGTTGAAGCCGATCTTGGTGTAGAAGTCCTTCGCGCGGTCCACGTCGGTCACCGGAATCGCGATGAGCTCGATTTTCCAATCCATCGCCAGAGCATCTCACCGGTCACCGACAAACTCCGGGTTTCCGGCCTACGCTGGGGACATGCCTGGTAAAGACGTCAACCGGATCAGGGCCCGCTCGGCCCTGGCGACGGTCAAGGAAAGCCCGGTGATCACCGCCATCGCGGTCGCGCCGGTGGTGCTCGCGCTCGCCGCGGTGTGGTGGCTGCTCGGCGGTTTCGCCGCGTTCGTGCTGCTGGTCGTGCTCGGCGTGGTCGTGGTGGTCGGCGGCAAGCTGCTGAACTGACCGCGGATTCAGCGGGGGATGTGGAAACGCACCAGCTCACCGGTCCCCGGGTCGACCTGCGCCCACGGCCGGTCGAACTCGAGCACGGCCAGCGCCGAGGTGGGGAACTTGCGGCTGAGCTCGATGGCCGGCGTCGAACTCCGATTGCCCGCCAACTCCCATGCCGTCCACGGCATTCCGGGCGCGTGCCCGATCACCAGCAGCGTCGACACGTCGTCATCGCTGAGCTGGATCAGCTCGATGAGGTTCTGCGGGGAGGCCTCGTAGATCCCGGCCTCGTAGACCACCGGCGCGTCGATCCCGGTGGCGGCCAGCGTTTCCCTGGTGCGCGTCGCGGTGGAGCACCGCACCGCGTCGATCGGCGGCTGGGTCTCGCGCAGCCACTCGCCGGCCAGCCCGGCCTCGCGTTGTCCGCGCGGCGCCAGCGGGCGTTCGTGGTCGCCGACACCGTCGGGATAGGCCGACTTGCCGTGTCGCATGAGGATCAGAGTCCGCACCATGGGGATACCGTAAGGCCTCCGGCCGCATGGCCCCGAACACACTCGAGGCAAACTGAAAGCGGCGTCACACCGCGGCGGTTCCGCGGGCGCGGCGTTTCTGTCCACCTCTGCCCACCGGGTGGCCTACAGCCCACGTACATTTTCGAGGATCTGCACCTATGGCCTACGTAATCACGCAGCGTTGTTGCAACGACGCCAGCTGCGTTTCCGAGTGCCCTGTCGATTGCATCCGTCCGACCCCGGATCAGCCGGAGTTCGCGACGACCGAGATGCTCTACATCGACCCCGACACCTGTATCGACTGCGGTGCGTGCGTCGATGCGTGCCCGGTGGAGGCGATCTTCTCCGAGGACGACCTGACGGCGTCGCTGGCCCGATACCGCGACATCAATGCCGCGTACTTCGAACGGCATCCGCTCGAGTCCAACTTCGACCCGATCGTCACGCCGCCGCGGCCGCCGAAGGAACTCGGCACGCTGCGCGTCGCGATCGTCGGCGCCGGACCCGCCGCCTGCTACGCCGCGGACGAGCTGCTGCGCCGGGCGGACGTGGAGATCGAGATGTTCGACCGGGTGCCGACCCCGTGGGGTCTGGTCCGGGCCGGCGTCGCCCCCGATCACCCGGGGACCAAGACGGTTTCGAGTCTGTTCGAGTCCGCGTTCCGGCGCGAGACCCTGCAGTACTACCTCAATGTCGAGGTCGGCACGCACATCTCGCACGAGGAACTGCTGCGCCACCACCACGCCGTCATCTACGCGGTCGGCGCGTCGACCGATCGCCGCCTCGACGTGCCCGGCGAGGACCTGCCGGGCAGCCACTCGGCCACCGAGTTCGTCGCCTGGTACAACGGCCACCCCGACTTCGCGGACCGGCAGTTCGACCTGTCCGGCGAGCGCGCCGTGATCGTCGGCAACGGCAATGTCGCGCTCGACGTCGCGCGCGTGCTGACCGTCGACCCGGACGAGCTGGCCAAGACCGACATCGCCGACCACGCGCTGGACGCGCTGCGGCGCAGCAACATTCGCGAGGTGGTCGTGCTCGGCCGCCGCGGCCCGTTGCAGGCGGCCTACACCTCCTCGGAGTTCCTCGCGCTGGCTCATCTGAAGGGCATCGACGTAGTCGTCGACGAGGCCGATCTCGCGCTCGATCACGCGAGCCAGGCGCTGCTGGACGACCCGGAGGTCGAGCCCTCGCTCAAGCTCAAGTACACCCTCGCTGAGGAGTACGCGGGAGCGCCGCGCGACCCGAGCCACAAGCGGATCGTCTTCCGCTACCTGGTCTCGCCGACCGCGCTCACCGGCGCCGACCGCGTCGAGGCGATCGAGTTCGTGCACAACGAATTGTTCGCCGAAGACGGCCGATTGGTGGCCAGGGCGACCAACCGGAGCGAGCGCATCGAGGCCTCGCTGGTGCTGCGCTCCATCGGCTACCGCGGCTCCGCCGTCGCCGACCTGCCCTTCGACGAGCGACGCGGCGTGCTGCCGAACGAGCACGGCCGGGTGCTCGGCGCGGACGGCGCCCCGCTGCCCGGCGTGTACGCCAGCGGCTGGATCAAGCGCGGTCCGCGCGGTGTCATCGGCTCGAACCGGATCGATGCCGAGGAGACGGTGGAGCACCTGATCGCCGACTTCACCAGCGGCAAACTCCAAGCGCCCGAGGCGGATCGAGCGTCGCTGAAGACGCTGCTCGGTGAGCGGCAGGCCGATCTGGTGGATCGGGAGGGCTGGCGGGCGATCGATCAGGCCGAGAAGGCCGCGGGCAAGTCCGCGGGACGGCCGAGGGTCAAGTTCACCACGCGAGCGGATCTGCTGAAGGCCGCGCGCGGCTGAGCCTGTTCGCCTCTCCGCGTGGCTCGCGCGGAGAGGCGGCGCTCAGGCGGGCAGCGGCATGATGCGCACGACGGTGGTGGTCGCGCCGCCGACCACGAACCACAGCCGCAGCACCGGGCGGCCGGTGCGATCGCCGGGCTCGTAGCGGCTGCGGACGGTCACGTGCTGGCGCGCCAGCACCGGCGCGACGTACTCGATGACCGCGCGGTGCGGGCCGGCGAGCAGCTTGGGGTACTCGACCATGAACTGCTCCACCGCCTGCCAGTAGCAGGCGTTGTTCACGTGGTTGTACTGGTCGATGTCGGTGGCGCGCACGGGAAACGGCATGTCGGTGTCGGACTCGGCCGGCGTGGCGTCGGTCAGGTACGGCCGCCAGCGCAGGCGGTGCTCCTGCGTGGTCTGCGCCAGATAGGCCAGCCCCTCGTCGCTGATCCGCGCGGGCATGCCGGTCGCGCCGCTGATATTGATCCAGAAGCCCTCGGTCTCGATCAGCCCGCCGTTCGAGCTGGTGACTCGCACCCGCATGTTCGTCCACCGGGTCGACATCGCCGAGCACCAGCGCAGCAGCCGCACCTCGTCCGGCCACAGGATCGGCCGGATGACGTCGATCACCGTGCGGCGCACGATCCAGTTCGGATCGGTCCGGTTCAAGGACGTCTTGTGCAGGTTTTCCCAGGCGATGTCCTGCAGATAGCGGGCGATGGCGTCGAATCGCAACCGATCGTAGGGATCCACATCGCCTGCCCGGATGGGCCACGTAGAAGCAAAGCCCATGCCCTCCTGGGGAAGCGGGGCGAGTGGCTGATCGAGTGACACTGGTGCTCCTCGCGCTGCACGGTGTGCCGCGTTTCTTCGTGTGGTGCTGTTGTGAGACGACTTTACGGGGCGTACGTCACACCATCGCGTCGAGTGCGGAGGTAGGGCGCGAGTACGATCCCGGAACAGGCACGACAGGGGAGGGACACGGTGAAGCCGCTCGGCCGACACGATCCGCGCACGGCCGGCCGCCACCAGTTGATCGCGGTCATCGGCCAGGGCGCCATGGGGCGGGTGCTGCTCGGCCGCACACCCGACGGCCGCCTGGTCGCGGTCAAGATGATCCACCGGCACCTCGCCAAGAACCCCGAGTTCCGCGCCCGTTTCCGGCTGGAGGTGCAGGCCTCGCGACGGGTCACCGGCGCCTACACCGCCGCGGTCATGGATGCCGATCCGGAGGCCGACGAGCCTTGGCTGGCCTCGGTTTTCGTGCCGGGACCGGCGCTGCGCGACGCCATCGAGCTGCACGGTCCCATGCCGCTCGGCGGCCTGCGCCTGCTGACCGCCGGGCTCGGCTCCGCGCTCCTCGAGATCCACCGCGCGGGCATGATCCACCGCGATCTCAAGCCCTCCAATGTCCTTCTCGCGGAGGACGGCCCGCGCGTCATCGACTTCGGCATCGCCCGCGCGCTCGAGACCGATCTCCAGCTGACCAGCACCGGCGCGCTCGTCGGGTCGCCCGCCTTCATGTCGCCCGAGCAGGCGTCCGGGCACGAGCTCAGTACCGCGAGCGATGTCTTCTCGGTCGGCGCGATGCTGGTCATGGCGGCGACGGGGGCGAGCCCGTTCCTCGGGGCGTCGGCGCCGCAGACGCTCTACAACGTCGTGCACCATCGCGCGGACACCAGTCGCGTGCCCGCGCCGCTGCGGCCCGTCGTGGAGGCGTGCCTGGACAAGAACCCCGCGTACCGCCCCGACCCGAGGCAGTTGATCGACTCGGTCGCCGAGATCACGGGACGCTCCGGCTGGCCCACCGGAGTGCGGCAGCGAATCAGCCAGGACCGCACGGAGGCACAGCGCTGGGTCGAGACCGGTGGCGTGCCGCCGGCACCCCGGCGCGGCGTGAGATGGGTTGCGGCCCTGGCTGTTCTGGTGCTTCTAGTGTCGGGGTCCGTCACGGCCTATCTCGTCGGCCGCGGAAGTCCGTCCGTGGATCCCTTGGCGCATCGCACGCTGGAGTTGACCGACGAACAGTTGCGTCTCGCCGACACCTGCGCGCTGCTCGGCAACGATGTCGTCGGAAAGCTCGGGCAGCCCGTGAAACCCGAGCTGGCGGATTCGTCGCTGTGCGGCACCGCGTTCATCGCGCCGGGCGGGCGGCAGACGCAGGTGACCGTCGGCGTCGGGACGTCGGTGGCGGCGGGCAGGCGGTTGAACGAGGAGGTCGCGGGCCGTTCCCTGCTGGACACCGCGGCGGCCGCGAGCTCGTGCGGGCGAGCCGTCGCGGTGCGCGAGCAGCCGGCGCTGGGGGTCGAGGTGACGGTCGGGGATTCGCAAGGCGATTCGTGTCGGTTGGCGGTGGATGTACTGAAGGCTGTGGTCGCCCGGCTAGTGACCGATCCGCCGAGCGTGCGCCCCGCGAAACAGTCTGTGGTGCGAATCGTGCCGTGCGAGTCGTTGGATCCGGCCGTCATCGCCGGGCAGGTGGGCGCCGGGGTGCCGCCGACGCCGGTCGACGCACACACCTGCGCCTGGTCGGGCACGCCTTTCGTGATCACCGTGCATACCGCGGAGGGCAAACGCGTCGACTCCGACCCGAAGTACACCAGGCTGCTCGTGAACGGCGGAAAGTTCGGCGATTTCCCGTCGGCTCGCCGTACCGACCCGGACGGAACGTGCGCGACCTACTATCTTGTGCGCCCGACCATCGAAGATCGAGGAGAACAGATCGCCGTGACCGCACAACCGACAGCGCCGGGCGCCGCCGAAACCGCCTGCGCCACTACCGAAGCGGTCCTCACCGGCGTCGCGGCCCGGATGGCGAGCTCCTGATGGTGACGCGTCTGGAACCCGGTGACCCCGATCGGATCGGCCGGTATCGCCTGCTCGGCCAGCTCGGCTCCGGCGGCATGGGGCGGGTCCTGCTCGGGGTCGGCCCGGACGGCCGGCTGGTCGCGATCAAACAGGTGCACCAGCACCTGGTGACCGAGGAGGACTTCCTCCCCCGGTTCCGTCGCGAGGTGCAGACCTCCGCGCAGGTTTCGGGCGCCTTCACGGCCGCGGTGATCGACTTCGACGTCGAGTCCGAAGATCCTTGGCTCGCCTCGGTTTTCGTGCCGGGCGTGCCCTTGGACAAGGCGGTCAAGGACTACGGGCCGCTCACCCCGGACGAGGTGCACAAGCTGGCCATCGGACTCGCGTCGGCCCTGCAGGCCATCCACGGGGTCGGCCTCGTTCATCGAGATCTCAAGCCCGCCAACGTGATTCTGGCCGAGGACGGCCCCCGGGTGATCGACTTCGGCATCGCGCGGGCGGTCGAGGGCCGCTCCGAGCTGACGCACACCGGCTCGATCATCGGCTCGCCCGCGTTCATGTCGCCCGAACAGGCCCAATCGCTGCCGCTGACCCCCGCCAGCGACATATTCTCCCTCGGCGCGGTGCTGGCCATGGCCGCGGGCGGTGCGAGCCCCTTCGCCGGCTCGTCGCTGCCGCACACGCTGTACAACATCGTGCACACCGAGCCCGATCTCAGCGGATTGCCCACCGAGGTGCGCGAGCTGGTGTCGCCGTGCCTGCGCAAGGAGCCGAGCGAGCGTCCGACGCCTGCGCAGCTCCTCGACTTCCTCGGGCCGCTGCCGCCGCAGCATCGGCCGTGGTCGGCCCAGGTGCACCGGGCGATCGGCGAGCAGCAGGCCGAGATGGCGGCGTTGCTGGCCGACCCGGAGGCCACGCAGATCGTGGGCGCGGAGCCGGCGCACGCGGGTGCGCAGAGCGTCGACGACTTCGAGCAGCGACTGCGCGCGCTGGTCGAGATCCAGCGGGCCGGGGCGCTGCACCGGCGTCGGAAGCGGGTGCTGATCGCGGCCTCGGCGGTGGTCGTCCTGGTCGCCGGTGTCCTTGCGGGCACGGCCCTGTTCGGCGGGGACGACGAAGAGCCGACCGGTCCGGTGGCGAATCCCCTTGCGGCACTCAACCTTACGAAGCTGCGGTCGATCGATCTGTGTGCCGCGGTGCAGGAGCCGCTGGTCTCATCGCTGGGGGAGTGGACGAACAAGCCCGGCTCGACACAGTGGGGGACCTGTGCCGCGGAAGCGGGCGGGTACCGCTTCGACCTCGATATCAAGCGTGTCGAGGGTTATCGGGACAACGGTCAGCGCGCGGCGGGCGTGCCGGTGCTGGAGGACGTGGCCGGCGGAACCGACAGCTGCGGGCGGGCGCTGCTTCCGGCCAAGACGGATCCGCAGTTCGGCATCGCGGTGCGGGTTAAGGGCGCGGAGTCCGGGAAATTGTGCGGCGTCGCGGATGAGGCGGTCGATGAACTCGCTCGTCGAATGGTGCAAGGGCCGCCGCAACTTCCGAGTATTCGCAACTCGCTCGCGCGGCACGATCCGTGTGCGCTTGTGGATTCGATCGTCGTGAAGCTGAATATCGGGGACAAGGTGCGCGGGACGGCGGACAGCTTGCACAACTGCAAATGGGTCGCCAACGACACCACCACTGTGTCGCTGGAGCGTTCGAAAACCCTTGTGCCCACCGAGAAGCCGATACCGTTCGACTTCGGCGGCGGCAATATCGTCTTTCTCGACGAGGCGGAGTTGCAGTCGCGGACCTGTATCCGCCAGGCGGAGTATCGACGGATCGACGGCGGTGAGGCAGAGGTGGTGACGGTGCGGGTCGACAATTCGTCGACGGCGGAGCATCCCGAATTCCGGTGTCTGGGAGCGCAGAAGGTGCTGCAGAACATTTTCGAGAACCTTCCGCAGGTGGGCTGATGAACCGGAAATCACGTACGGCCGCATCCTGGGTTGCCGTTCTTGTCGCGCTCGTTCTGGCGAGCGGTTGCGGATCCACGGAGCCGGGCACCGCGCTACCGGGCGAACTCGACGTGAGAACATTGGACACCGGCCGATTCCCCACCGCGCCACCGAAACTCGCCAAGCGCCTGGACGACGTCGGCTATGCCCGACTGGAAGGCGCGCGGCTGGCGGGCGCGGTGCTCAGCCCACATGAGGTGGACGCCAAATACTCCGCGGGCGCGTCGGCCATGGTGCACACCGACGTGCAGACGGTGCTGCAATACCTCGCCGAGCCCGCGATTCCGGTGCTGCTGCAACACGGTTTCCTCGTCGGCTTCTCCACCGGCTCCGCGGACGAGAAATTGCCGCTGCACCGAGCGGCCGAAGGGAGCAGGGAACGCGCGGGCCTGACCGTCACGGTGCTGCGTTTCCCCGATGCCTCGGCGGCGAAGTCGGCGGCGGCGGAACTGGATGCCGTCGATTTCGGGTTGAATCCCGAGAACGTCGCGGTCTCCCTGCCGAAATACCCGGAATCACGGGCACATTGGCGTCCCTCGGTGCCGACGCTCGGCAGCACCACCGCGCACGGGATCTACGTGATCAGTGTGCTCGCGGATGCGCGAACGACGGACCTCGGTCAATTGGTCGATGCGACGCAGAAATACCTCGATGCCGAAGTGGCCGAATTGGACAAGTTCTCGCCGACGCCGACCGGCAAATTCACTACGCTGCAACAGGATCCGGACGGCTTGCTGGCCCGCGTCATGCACGACAGAGGCGTCGTTCCCCCACCCGACGGACAGGGGGAGGTGGTGCTGACCTTGCGCGGCTACCTCAACTACCTGCTCGACCAGTCGGGCCGGTACCCGCCGCTGCAACGGGCCGGGGTGGACCAGATCGCCGTGACCCCCGACGCTTTCGGCTTCCGTACACGCGACGACTCAACGGCGACGCGGTTCGTCCAGGAGTCCGCCGAACTGGGGGACGCGGTGGACCGGCGGGTCACCGATCCGCCGAACGACGTGCCCGGCGCGGTGTGCGTGCAGGACTTCGTCGCGCCCAAGGACGCCCAGTTCCGCTGCTTCGTCGCCTACCGGCGCTACGCGGCGCTGGTGCTCGGTTCGCGCCTGTGGGAGACGCAGCAGCGCGCGGCCGCGCAGTACGCGTTGCTCGCCAACAGCCAGCGGTGATCGGACCGGGGCCGTCAGTAGCCCCGGTACGCACCGCCTGAATTGACCGCCACCACGCCGGGAACATTCTTGACCGACCCATACGTGTCGATCGAGTAGCGAACGCCCGCGATGATGTTGTCCACCGGATTCCAGATATCGTCGTGGCCCGGCGCCTTATAGGCGTTGAAGGTGCTGTCGATGGTCTGCATCAGCCCCTTCGACGGATGCCCGGCCAACCAGTTGCTGTCCCACTGGTTTTCGGCGTACGGATTACCCGCCGACTCGTGCTCGATGATCATGGCGATGGCCCGCTCATCGATATCCTTGGGGTCGTAACCCATTTCGATGAGTTTCTGTTTGGCCTCGGCGATCCATTTCGCCATATCGCCGCTCGGCATCGGCCCGGTCGGCGCGGAGGAACTCGGCGTGCCCGAACCGCTGTAGCTCCCGCTGTACGGGCTGCCAGAGGACGATCCCGAATTGTGGTTGCCCATCGCGTAGTTCGGCTTGCTCGAGGACGGGCTGTTGTTGCTCACCGGGGTCGGCGAGGCCACGCTCGCCGCAGTCGTGCTTGCGGGCGGCGCGACGTTCGCGCTCGGCTCACCGAGTCCGCCGAACGCCTGCTCCAGCTTCGCCACCGCCGCGTCCACCTGTGTCTTCGCTTGGTCCGCAACGGTTTCCGCGGTTTTCAGCGCGTTCGTCAGCTCCCACGTCCGCGACGCCGCCTGCAGAGATTCCTGGAAGACGAGGCCCTCCACGTTCGCCTTGTCCGCATGTTCACGCAGCGCGGCGATTCGGGTGGTGGCGTTGACGGTGCCGTTGGGCTCGACGTCGAACGGCGGACTCTGGTTGACCGCGTCGTCGCGCAGTTGCAGCACCTTGGATTTCGCCTCGACCAGGTTCTGCGTCTGGGAGGTGAGGGCCGTCTTCAATTCCAGCAGTGCGGCGCTGACCGCGGAGGCGCGGGTCTTCTCGGTGTCCATCCGCGCGTTCGCGGCCGCCCCCGCCGTTCCCGACCATTTCTTGCCGTCTTCCAGCGATTTCGTCTGGCTGGAGCCCTTGCCGACGGCGGTGTCGAGGCCCTGGGAGATCGTCCCCGCCTGCTCGCCCACGGTGGTGAGCTGCTCGGGCTTCCAGTTCTCCACGTCCGGGATGTTGAGGGTCATGACAGTCCGATCGCGCGGAGCTTGGCGGCGAAATCGTCTTCGGCCAGTTCGTATTTGCCCGCGGCATTGTGCAGGTTGTCCGCGATGGTGGTGAGCCGGTTGCCGATTCGCTGCAGGCAGCGGTTGACCACGTCGTTCGCCCGCTGGGCCGAGCCGCCGAATTCGGTACCGGGTAGGGCGGTGGCTGCGGCGGATAACGCTCCACCCGCGTTGAGCCCGGTCACCTCGCTCGCCTCGGTGCCGAGTGTCTGCGCGAAGGATCGCAGTGCGTCCGGATCCACCTGCACACTCGTCGATGCCGGTTGGTTGCGCTCGACCATGAGTCCCCCTTCACGCCCGACCATAGGTCGCGGTCAGCATAGCAAAATGGGGTCGGCTGAACAGGTCCGTGGCAGTGCTGTGGCAGGCCTGAGGGGGCACGAGAGGCGGACAGGTCGAGCGCGCCACGACGACGCGGGTTACGTTGATCAGGGCGGCGCCGGCGCGGACGAGGCCGGTGCCTGGACAGAGAGGTCGGCAGATGCGCGCAGCCCAGGTCAGCAAGCTGGAGGGACCGGAGTCGGTCGAGATCGTCGATATTCCGGAGCCCGAGGCATACCCCGGCGGCGTCGTGATCGACGTGCACGCGGCCGGAGTCGCTTTTCCGGACGTGCTGATGACGCGTGGGCTGTATCAGATGAAGCCGGAGCTGCCGTTCGTCGTCGGCGGCGAGGTCGCGGGTGTCGTGCGCGAGGCGCCGGCGGACGCGCACGTCAAGGCGGGGGATCGGGTCGTCGCGCTGACGCTGCTCGGCAATGCCATGGCCGAGGTGGCGGTGGCTCCCGCGCAGATGGTGTTCCGCCTGCCCGACAACGTTTCGCTGGAGGCCGGCGCAGGCATCTTGTTCAACGACCTGACCGTGCATTTCTGCCTGCGCAATCGCGGCAGGCTCGCCGAGGGCGAGACGGTGCTCGTGCACGGCGCCGCGGGCGGCATCGGCACCTCGACGCTGCGGATGGCGAGCGCGCTCGGCGCGGGCCGGGTGATCGCGGTGGTCAGCACCGAGGCCAAGGCCGAGGTGGCCCGCGCCAACGGCGCCACCGACGTGGTGCTGGCCGACGGCTGGCTCGCCGCGGTCAAGGAGCTGACCGGCGGCCGCGGCGTGGACATCGTGCTCGATCCGGTGGGCGGCGACCGGTTCACCGACAGCGTTCGTTCGCTCGCCTCGGCGGGCCGCCTGCTGGTGGTCGGCTTCACCGCGGGCGAGATCCCCACCGTGAAGGTGAACCGGCTGCTGTTGAAGAACGTCGAGGTGATCGGCGCGGCCTGGGGTGAGTGGGTGATGACGCACCCCGGCTACCTGGCCGAACAGTGGGCCGAGGTGGAGCCGCTGCTCGCGGCGGGCAAGATCGAGCCGCCCGAGCCGGTGCTGTACCCGCTGGAGCGGGCGGCCGAGGCCGTCGCCTCGCTGGACAACCGGACGGCGACGGGCAAGGTCGTCGTCACGCTGCGCTGACGCGAAACCTGAAGCACCTCACCGAATGATGCTGTCTGATCGCACGCTGAACCGGACGCTGCTGGCCCGTCAGCACCTGCTGGCGCGCTCGCGGCTCACCGTGCACGAGATGTGCGACCATCTCATCGGCTTGCAGGCGCAGGACTCACCGCCGCCGTTCGTCGGATTGTGGAGTCGCCTAGTCGATTTCGATCCGACGGTGGTGTCGAATGCGCTGGAAGATCGTTCGCTGGCCCGAATCACCCTCATGCGCGGCACCATTCACATGGTGACCCCGCCGGACGCGCTGCGCATCGCGCCGCATGTGCAGCCGGAGCTCGAGAAGATCCCATTCCGAAAGGGTTTCAACTACGGCGCGATGGTCGGCCTCGACCCCGACGAGGTGCGTGCGCACGGTGAGCGGGTCCTCGGCGACGAGCCGATGTCCGCCGCCGAGCTGCGCCTGCGCGCCGCCGAGCTGTACCCGGACCGTGACCCGGGCGCGGTCGTGCAGACCTGGCTCTATCAACTGCCGGTGCTGCAAACTCCGCCGCGCGGCACCTGGAAAAACAGCAGTCGGCCGATCTGGTCCCGGGTCGAGCCGTGGCTCGGCGCTCCGCTGGATCCCAGCTATCCCTTGGCCGAGTTGCTGGTTCGCTACCTACGCGCCTTCGGCCCCGCCTCCACCATGGACATGCAGACCTGGTCGAAGCTGCTCGGCATGAAGCAGGCGATCGACCAACTCGGCGACCGCGTGCGTACCTACACCGACGAGCGCGGCCGCACCCTCTACGACACCGCCGACGGTGAGCTGGCCGATCCCGAACTGCCGGCTCCCGTGCGCCTGCTCGGCTGGTACGACAATGCCGTTCTCTCGCACCAGGATCGGACCCGGATCGTGCCCGACGGCAATGCGCCGCGTCTGCGCGCCTTCGCCGCCGCGGTCGCCCCGGTCCTGGTCGACGGCTATCTCGCAGGCCTCTACAAGATCTTCCCGGAGTCCGGCACGGCCCGCCTGCGCATCAGCCCGACCAGGAAGTGGACCAGGGCCGAGCGCGCGGAGGTCGAGGCCGAAGCTCATGCCCTGCTCGCCTTCATGGAGGCGGATCGCGAGCCTCGTGTGGAGATCTTGGACGTCGACGCCGATCTACGCCCCTGACCCGCTACCGCGTTCGCGCGCGGCGGTGAAATCGCAACTCGGGCACCGGACGACCCGACGCGATGAGTAGATGCTCGTACACATTGATCGTGACGAGTACGCCTGCGGTCAGCGCGACGACGACGATCGCGGGCAGCGACGACGACACCGCGGCGACCGCGATCAGCGCCGCCGCGGTGTACACCCTGGCCAGCGCGGGCGCCCCGACCGTGCGCCAGCGGGTGAACACGAACGTCGCGACGAACAGCGCGGCGCCGCCCGGCGCCAGCGCGGCGGCCACCCCGTGCGCGGT
>NZ_BAGH01000375.1 GCF_000308715.1 Nocardia tenerifensis NBRC 101015 | reverse complement strand
AGTCAGCCGGTGTTGCTGAACGGTGGTCAGGCTCCGTCGCCGCCCGCCGACCAGCCGCCCGCCGCGCCCAAGCCGGGATCGTAGGAGACCAGCCATGAACTCTCGCAAACCGATCAACCGGGTCACCTCCAAGCGCCGCCCCACCGGCGAGCAGCAGCCCCGCGCCGCGGCATCGCGTCCCGCGCCGACTCGCAAACCCAAGGTGGCGGGCGCTCGCCCCGCGCCGGCCCGCCCGGAGTCGCAGACCGTCTCTAGCACGCCGGCGAGCCGGCGGATGAAGTTCGCGCGCCGCTCCGGCTCGGCGCGCACCGGCCGCTCGTTCTGGTCCCTCGTCGCCGCCTGCCTGATCGCCGCGCTGTTGCTCGGCGGGTTCGCGGCCGTCGCCGCGTCGCGCCCCGGCGTCGACGACTCGAACAAGGCGTTCGTCGACAACAAGGCCACCGAGGAGGTGCGGGCGGCCGCCGATCACGCGTTGAAGACCGTCTACGCCTACGACGTGAAGAACATCGACGGCTACCGCGACGCCGCGCGGCAGGTGCTCACCGGCAAGATGCTCGCCGATCTGGACAAGTACGCCGACACCACCATCTCCGCCGTGAAACAGGCCCAGACCAGCGCGGATGCCAAGGCCGATCCGATCGCCGTGACATTGCTCACCGACGATCGGGCCGAACTGCTCGTGAACCTGGTCGTGAGCGCGACGAAGAACGGCGCCGCGCAGCAGAGCGTGGCCGGACCTATCGTGTTGCACATGCAGAAGGTGGGCGATCGCTGGCTGGCCAGCGACATCGTCGACCAGTGATTGTGCAGCGGCTCAGGGCATCTCGCTCGCCCTGGTCGGCGGCGCGGAGTCGGCGCCTACTTGACGAGTTTCGCCGGAGCCGTCACGCTATTCACAACAGCGGCAGCTGTCACAGTGGCTCCATTACGCCCCGTCGTCCTCGACGCAGCCAGCGATTCGGACACGGCGCGGCAGCCACGTGAATGTGCGCACGGGTGGTAGGTTGACACCCCCGTGACGGTTGGTGTACGGTTGGACGTTGCGCTGGCTGCCTCCTGTCCATACCTCGATTTGCACACGTAAGTTCCACCCTTCCGGTGTTACTTCCGTTGTTGCCTGTTCGGGTTTCGTTCGGGTAGTGACCAGCGGAATTCGTAGCAGACAAGCGACGGTCGCGGACCACCACGCGACGCGCGTGAGGTGCTGGAAGGACGCATCTTGGCAGTCTCCACCCAGACCAAGGCAGTTGCCGGAATCCCCGGAGCCCCGTTGCGGGTGTCTTTCGCGAAGATCCGTGAACCCTTGGAGGTGCCCGGACTTCTCGATCTACAGACGGACTCTTTTGCATGGTTGATCGGTTCGCCGTCATGGCGTGAAAAGGTCGCCCTTCGCGGCGATGTCGGGCTAGTCGGGGGACTCGAGGAGGTGCTCGAGGAGCTCTCGCCGATCGAGGACTTCTCCGGCTCGATGTCCCTGTCTTTCTCTGATCCTCGGTTCGAAGAGGTCAAGGCCTCGATCGACGAGTGCAAAGACAAGGACATGACCTACGCGGCGCCGCTGTTCGTCACCGCGGAGTTCATCAACAACAACACCGGTGAGATCAAGAGCCAGACGGTCTTCATGGGAGATTTCCCGATGATGACCGACAAGGGCACCTTCATCATCAACGGCACCGAACGCGTCGTCGTCTCCCAGCTCGTCCGCTCGCCGGGCGTCTACTTCGACCACTCCGTCGACAAGACCACCGAGAAGGACCTGCACAGCGTGCGCGTCATTCCGTCGCGTGGCGCGTGGCTCGAGTTCGACATCGACAAGCGCGACACCGTCGGCGTCCGCATCGACCGCAAGCGCCGTCAGCCGGTCACCGTGCTGCTCAAGGCGCTCGGCTGGACGAACGAGGAGATCGTCGAGCGTTTCGGCTTCTCCGAGATCATGATGTCGACGCTGGAGAAGGACAACACCGCCGGTCAGGACGAGGCGCTGCTGGACATCTACCGCAAGCTGCGTCCGGGCGAGCCGCCGACCAAGGAGTCCGCGCAGACCCTGCTGGAGAACCTGTTCTTCAAGGAGAAGCGCTACGACCTGGCGCGCGTCGGTCGCTACAAGATCAACAAGAAGCTGGGCATCCACCTCGGTGAGCAGGTCACCGGATCGGTGCTCACCAAGGAAGACATCGTCACCACGATCGAGTACCTGGTCCGCCTGCACGCGGGCGACCGGGTGATGACCGCGCCCGGCGGCGAAGAGGTGCCGGTCGACGTCGACGACATCGACCACTTCGGCAACCGTCGCCTGCGCACCGTCGGCGAGCTGATCCAGAACCAGATCCGGGTCGGCCTCTCCCGCATGGAGCGCGTGGTGCGCGAGCGGATGACGACCCAGGACGTCGAGGCGATCACGCCGCAGACCCTGATCAACATCCGCCCGGTGGTCGCCGCGATCAAGGAGTTCTTCGGAACTTCGCAGCTGTCGCAGTTCATGGACCAGAACAACCCGCTCTCGGGCCTGACCCACAAGCGCCGCCTCTCGGCGCTGGGCCCCGGCGGTCTGTCCCGTGAGCGCGCCGGCCTGGAAGTGCGCGACGTGCACACCTCGCACTACGGCCGCATGTGCCCGATCGAGACCCCGGAAGGCCCGAACATCGGCCTGATCGGTTCGCTGTCGGTGTACGCGCGGGTCAACCCCTTCGGCTTCATCGAGACGCCGTACCGGAAGGTGGTCGACGGCCGGGTGACCGACGAGGTCAAGTACCTCACCGCCGACGAGGAGGACCGGCACGTTCGCGCGCAGGCCAACTCGCCGGTCGACGCCGAGGGCCGGTTCATCGAGGACCGCGTGCTCTGCCGCCGCGGCAACGAGGAGAACGAGCTCGTCGCCGCCGAAGAGGTCGACTACATGGACGTCTCGCCGCGCCAGATGGTGTCGGTCGCGACGGCCATGATCCCGTTCCTCGAGCACGACGACGCCAACCGCGCCCTGATGGGTGCGAACATGCAGCGCCAGGCCGTGCCGCTGATCCGTTCCGAGGCTCCCGTCGTGGGCACCGGCATGGAGCTGCGCGCCGCCGTCGACGCCGGTGACGTCGTGGTGAACGAGAAGGCCGGCGTGGTCGAGGAGGTCTCCGCCGACTACGTCACCGTGATGGCCGACGACGGGACTCGCAAGAGTTACCGGATGCGCAAGTTCGCCCGCTCGAACCAGGGCACCTGCGCGAACCAGCGGCCGATCGTGGACGAGAGCCAGCGGGTCGAGGTGGGCCAGGTGCTCGCCGACGGTCCGTGCACCCAGAACGGTGAGATGGCGCTGGGCAAGAATTTGCTCGTCGCGATCATGCCGTGGGAGGGCCACAACTACGAGGACGCGATCATCCTGTCGCAGCGCCTCGTGGAGGAGGACGTCCTCACCTCGATCCACATCGAGGAGCACGAGATCGACGCCCGCGACACCAAGCTCGGTGCCGAGGAGATCACCCGGGACATCCCGAACGTCTCCGACGAGGTCCTCGCCGACCTCGACGAGCGCGGCATCGTGCGCATCGGCGCGGAGGTTCGCGACGGCGACATCCTGGTCGGCAAGGTCACCCCGAAGGGCGAGACCGAGCTGACCCCGGAGGAGCGGCTGCTGCGGGCCATCTTCGGTGAGAAGGCGCGCGAGGTGCGCGACACCTCGCTCAAGGTGCCGCACGGCGAGTCCGGCAAGGTCATCGGCATCCGCGTGTTCTCGCGCGAGGACGACGACGATCTGCCCCCCGGCGTGAACGAGCTGGTGCGCGTGTATGTGGCGCAGAAGCGCAAGATCCAGGACGGCGACAAGCTCGCCGGCCGCCACGGCAACAAGGGTGTCATCGGCAAGATCCTGCCGACCGAGGACATGCCGTTCATGCCGGACGGCACCCCGGTCGACATCATCCTCAACACCCACGGCGTGCCGCGTCGTATGAACATCGGCCAGATCTTGGAGACCCACCTCGGGTGGATCGGCAAGGCGGGCTGGGACGTCGGCGTCGGCGCGGACGGGGATCGCCCCGACTGGGCCAAGGCGCTGCCGGAGGAGATGCTGGCGGCCCCGTCGAACTCGAACATCGCCACCCCGGTGTTCGACGGCGCCCGCGAGGAGGAGCTGACCGGTCTGCTCGCCTCGACCCTGCCGAACCGCGACGGTGAGCGCATGGTCGACGACAACGGCAAGGCGACGCTGTTCGACGGTCGCTCCGGCGAGCCGTTCCCCTACCCGGTCGCGGTCGGCTACATGTACATCCTGAAGCTGCACCACCTGGTCGACGACAAGATCCACGCCCGCTCGACCGGCCCGTACTCGATGATCACCCAGCAGCCGCTCGGTGGTAAGGCGCAGTTCGGTGGTCAGCGTTTCGGCGAGATGGAGTGCTGGGCCATGCAGGCCTACGGCGCGGCCTACACGCTGCAGGAACTGCTGACGATCAAGTCCGACGACGTGGTCGGCCGCGTCAAGGTCTACGAGGCGATCGTCAAGGGCGAGAACATTCCGGAGCCGGGCATTCCGGAGTCGTTCAAGGTGCTCCTCAAGGAACTCCAGTCGCTGTGCCTCAACGTCGAGGTGCTGTCCTCCGACGGCGCCGCGATCGAGATGCGCGACGGCGACGACGAGGATCTGGAGCGCGCTGCCGCGAACCTGGGCATCAACCTGTCCAGGAACGAAGCAGCCACCGTCGACGATCTGGCGAACTAGGCGGTCGGCCGGGTGTCGTTGCGCCGCACAGCGATTGCTTGCGGATCACGCGCGACATCCGGCCCCGCGTTCCACCAACTAGTGAACTTTTTGCTCGAATTCGACCCGAACAGGGGAAAGGAAGTTACGTGCTAGACGTCAACTTCTTCGATGAACTCCGGATCGGCCTTGCCACCGCGGACGACATCCGCCAGTGGTCCTTCGGCGAGGTGAAGAAGCCGGAGACCATCAACTACCGCACGCTCAAGCCGGAGAAGGACGGCCTGTTCTGCGAGAAGATCTTCGGCCCCACCCGGGACTGGGAGTGCTACTGCGGTAAGTACAAGCGCGTCCGCTTCAAGGGCATCATCTGTGAGCGCTGTGGCGTCGAGGTGACTCGCGCCAAGGTGCGTCGTGAGCGGATGGGCCACATCGAGCTGGCCGCCCCGGTCACCCACATCTGGTACTTCAAGGGCGTGCCGTCGCGCCTCGGGTACCTGCTCGACCTGGCGCCGAAGGATCTGGAAAAGATCATCTACTTCGCCGCCTACGTCATCGTCGCCGTCGACGAGGAGCTGCGCCACAACGAGCTCAGCACCCTCGAGGCCGAGATGGAGGTCGAGAAGAAGGCGGTCGCCGACCAGCGCGACGCCGACCTCGAGGCCAGGGCGCAGAAGCTCGAGGCCGACCTGGCCGAGCTCGAGGCGGAGGGCGCCAAGTCCGACGTCCGCCGCAAGGTCAAGGACGGCGGCGAGCGCGAGATGCGTCAGCTGCGCGATCGGGCCCAGCGCGAGCTGGACCGGCTCGACGAGATCTGGACCACCTTCACCAAGCTCGCGCCGAAGCAGCTCATCGTCGACGAGGTGCTCTACCGCGAGCTGATCGACCGCTACGGCGAGTACTTCACCGGCGCCATGGGTGCGGAGTCCATCCAGAAGCTGATGGAGAACTTCGACATCGACGCCGAGGCCGAGAGCCTGCGGGAGACCATCCGCAGCGGCAAGGGCCAGAAGAAGCTGCGCGCGCTCAAGCGGCTCAAGGTCGTCGCGGCCTTCCAGACCAACGGCAACTCGCCGATGGGCATGGTGCTCGACGCCGTTCCGGTGATCCCGCCGGAGCTGCGTCCGATGGTTCAGCTCGACGGTGGCCGCTTCGCCACCTCCGACCTGAACGACCTGTACCGCCGCGTGATCAACCGCAACAACCGCCTCAAGCGACTGATCGACCTCGGCGCGCCCGAGATCATCGTCAACAACGAGAAGCGGATGCTGCAGGAGTCCGTGGACGCGCTGTTCGACAACGGCCGTCGCGGCCGCCCGGTCACCGGACCGGGTAACCGCCCGCTGAAGTCGCTGAGCGATCTGCTCAAGGGCAAGCAGGGTCGTTTCCGGCAGAACCTGCTCGGCAAGCGCGTCGACTACTCGGGCCGTTCGGTCATCGTGGTCGGCCCGCAGCTCAAGCTGCACCAGTGTGGTCTGCCCAAGCTGATGGCGCTGGAGCTGTTCAAGCCGTTCGTGATGAAGCGACTGGTCGACCTGAACCACGCGCAGAACATCAAGTCCGCCAAGCGGATGGTCGAGCGTCAGCGTCCCCAGGTGTGGGATGTCCTCGAAGAGGTCATCGCCGAGCACCCGGTGCTGCTGAACCGCGCGCCCACCCTGCACCGCCTCGGCATCCAGGCGTTCGAGCCGCAGCTCGTCGAGGGCAAGGCGATCCAGCTGCACCCGCTCGTCTGTGAGGCGTTCAACGCCGACTTCGACGGTGACCAGATGGCCGTGCACCTCCCGCTGTCCGCGGAGGCGCAGGCCGAGGCGCGCATCCTGATGCTGTCCTCGAACAACATCCTGTCGCCGGCGTCGGGACGGCCTTTGGCTATGCCTCGTCTCGACATGGTGACCGGCCTGTACTACCTGACCCGCCTCGAAGAGGGCGCGAAGGGCGAGTACAAGCCGGCGGACAAGGACCAGGCCGAGTTCGGCGTCTACTCCTCGCCCGCCGAGGCGCAGATGGCGGTGGACCGCGGTGAGCTCACCGTGCGTTCGCGGATCAAGGTCCGGCTCACCCACCAGCGGCCGCCGAAGGACATCGAGGCGCAGCTGTTCCCCGAGGGCTGGAACCGCGGCGACGCGTGGATCGCCGAGACCACCCTCGGTCGCGTGCTGTTCAACGAGCTGCTCCCGGCGGACTACGCGTTCATCAACGAGCAGATGCCGAAGAAGCGTCAGGCGACGATCATCAACGATCTCGCCGAGCGTTACCCGATGATCGTGGTCGCGCAGACCGTCGACAAGCTGAAGGACGCGGGCTTCTACTGGGCCACCCGTTCCGGCGTGACGGTCTCCATGTCCGACGTGCTGGTGCCGCCGGAGAAGACCGAGATCATGGAGCGCTACGAGACGCTCGCCGATCAGATCGAGAAGAAGTACCAGCGTGGTGCGCTCGATCACCAGGAGCGCAACAACGCCCTGGTCAAGATCTGGCAGGAGGCCACCGAAGAGGTCGGTACGGCGCTGCGCGCGCACTACCCGCCGGACAACCCGATCATCACGATCGTCGAGTCGGGCGCCACGGGTAACTTCACCCAGACCCGTACCCTCGCCGGTATGAAGGGCCTGGTGACGAACCCGAAGGGTGAGTTCATCCCGCGCCCGATCAAGTCCTCGTTCCGTGAGGGCCTGACCGTGCTCGAGTACTTCATCAACACCCACGGTGCTCGTAAGGGTCTGGCCGACACCGCGCTTCGCACCGCCGACTCGGGTTACCTGACCCGTCGTCTGGTGGACGTCTCGCAGGACGTGATCGTGCGCGAGCACGACTGCGCCACCGAGCGCGGCATCATCGTGCACATCGCCGACAAGCAGGCGGACGGCACGCTGATCCGCGACGCGCACGTGGAGACCTCCGCGTACGCTCGCACGCTCGCCTCGGACGCGGTGGACGCCGACGGCAACCTCGTGATCGCCAAGGGCGCCGACCTCGGCGACCCGGCCATCGAGGCGCTGCTCGAGGCCGGCATCACCGAGGTCAGGGTCCGCTCCGTGCTGACCTGCACCACCGGTACCGGCGTCTGCGCCACCTGCTACGGCCGCTCGATGGCCACCGGCAAGCTGGTCGACATCGGTGAGGCCGTGGGTATCGTCGCCGCGCAGTCCATCGGTGAGCCCGGTACCCAGCTGACCATGCGCACCTTCCACCAGGGTGGTGTCGCGGGCGATGACATCACCGGCGGTCTGCCGCGGGTGCAGGAGCTGTTCGAGGCCCGCGTGCCGAAGGGCAAGGCTCCGATCGCCGAGGTCAGTGGCCGTGTGCGGATGGAGGACGACGACCGCTTCTACAAGATCACCATCATCCCCGATGACGGTGGCGAAGAGGTCGTCTACGACAAGCTCTCGAAGCGTCAGCGTCTGCGTGTCTTCAAGCACGACGATGGCACCGAGCGCCTGCTCGCCGACGGCGATCACGTCGAGGTCGGCCAGCAGCTGCTGGAGGGCGCGGCGGATCCGCACGAGGTGCTGCGCATCATGGGTCCCCGTCAGGTGCAGATCCACCTGGTCCACGAGGTCCAGGAGGTGTACCGCTCGCAGGGTGTGTCGATCCACGACAAGCACATCGAGGTCATCGTGCGCCAGATGCTGCGTCGCGTGACGATCATCGACTCGGGCGCCACGGAGTTCCTGCCCGGCTCGCTCACCGAGCGGTCCGAGTTCGAGGCCTCCAACCGTCGCGTCGTGGCCGAGGGCAACGAGCCCGCGGCCGGCCGCCCGGTGCTGATGGGTATCACGAAGGCGTCGCTCGCGACGGATTCGTGGCTGTCGGCGGCGTCCTTCCAGGAGACCACTCGAGTCCTGACGGACGCGGCGATCAACTGCCGCTCCGACAAGCTCATCGGCCTCAAGGAGAACGTGATCATCGGCAAGCTGATCCCGGCCGGTACCGGTATCAACCGCTACCGCAACATCCAGGTGCAGCCGACCGAAGAGGCCCGTGCCGCCGCGTACGCGGTGCCGTCCTACGACGACACCTACTACAGCCCGGACAGCTTCGGTCAGACGACCGGCGCTGCGGTTCCGCTCGACGACTACGGTTTCAGCGACTACCGCTAAATCGTTATCGCGCAAGATATTCGGCCCCCGCTCCATTCGGAGCGGGGGCCGTTTGCGTCGGCGGGCCGGATCCGTCACCGTGTCACCGCGCTGGTGGCCCGGGGTGATCGCGGGGTGGTGCGGGGTGTCCAAAGAGTGATGGGAAATTTATTTCCGGGGGTTTATTTTCTGTAAGAATATTTTCGATCGAAGGTGTCGGCGGTGCGGGGCACTGCTGAGAGCGCCGAATTCCGTTACGTCCGTTGCGAAAGCGAGTCGGTTGATGTCCGAGTACCACCAGATCTTCGATCTCGGTGACTTCACCACGCAGCATGGCGCCACCCTGCGCGGGGCCTTCCTGGCGTACGCCACCTACGGGGAGCTCAACGCCGACCGGAGCAACGCGATCGTCTATCCGACGTGGTACTCGGGGCGACATTGGGACAACGAGTGGCTGATCGGGCCCGGCATGGCGCTCGATCCCGCGGAGTATTTCATCATCGTGCCGAACATGCTCGGCAACGGACTGTCCAGCTCGCCGAGCAACACCCTGCAGCCCTACGATCGCGCGCGCTTCCCCGACATCACCGTCTACGACCAGGTAGCCGCCCAATATCGTTTGGTTACAGAGAAATTCGGCATCGAGCGGCTCGCCCTGGTCACCGGCTGGTCCATGGGCGCGGGGCAGACCTACCAGTGGGCGGTGAGTCATCCGGAGATGGTCGAGCGCATCGCCCCGTTCTGCGGCTCGGCTCGAACGAGCCTGCACAACAAGGTCTTTCTGGAGGGTGTCAAGGCGGCTCTCACCGCCGACTCGGCCTTCGCGGGCGGTTGGTACGGCGAGAACTGGCCGACCATCGGATTGCGCGCCATGGCAAGGGTTTACGCGGGCTGGGGCTTCTCACAGGCCTTCTACTGGGAGCAGGAGTACGAGACGCTCGGCTACACCTCACTCGAGGATTTCCTCATCGGGTTCTGGGAGGGCTTCTTCCTCGACGGCCGAGACCCGAACAATCTGCTCTCCATGCTCTGGACCTGGCAGAACGGCGACGTCGGCCGCACGCCCGGCTTCGACGGCGACACCGAGGCCGCGCTGGCCTCGATCAAGGCGACCGCCCTGGTCCTGCCCGCCGAGAAGGACCTGTACTTCCCGCCGGAGGACGAGGCCTGGGCCGTCTCTCACATCCCCAACGCGGAACTCCGTGTCATCCCCGGCATCTGGGGACACTTCGCCGGCCACGGCTCGAATCCCGAGGACACCCAGTTCATCGACTCGGCCCTGAGCGACCTACTAGGCAAACCCGGCGGCCTGGCCTGATCACGGCCCGTGAACTATTCACTCGCGGTGGCGCTCGGCGCCCTGTTGCTCCTCGGCGTTGTGTCGCTCGCGGTCTGGGACGACGTGCGTGATCGGGACGACGACCGCAGCGGACGGGTCGATGAGAAGCGCATCGACATGAAGTGATACCGCAGTGGTTCGATGCCGCAGTCCGCTCGCAGTTCATTCGGTCGTCACCACGGGGTCGACGGTGGCGGTCACAATGGGTGGATGCGTCGAACGTATGCGGTGAGCGTCGCGGCGACCCTGCTGGCCGGCCTGCTGAACATGGGCGCGGCCGCGGCGGACGGGCCGCCCGCGCCATTCGATCTTCAGGCGCATCGCGGCGGCGCGGCGCTCGTGGTGGAGAACACGCTGGCGGCCTTCTCGAACGCCTTGGAGCTGGGGGTGCGCACGCTGGAGCTCGACGTGCAGATCACCGAGGACGGATTCCCGGTGGTCACGCACGACCGTGATCCGAGTCCGGACAAGTGCGTCGACACCGCCCCCGCCTTCTTCGGAGACCCTGAGTTCCCGTATGTGCCCGGCGCCAAGTTCATTCGAGATCTGACGCTGGCCCAGGTGCGCACCATCGATTGTGGCTCCAAGCAATTGGCCGCCTTCCCCGAGCAGCGGACCGTGCCAGGCGCCCGAATGCCTTTGCTCTCAGAGGTTTTCGACCTGGTGCACGCCTATCGCGCCGACGAGGTGAT
>NZ_BAGH01000376.1 GCF_000308715.1 Nocardia tenerifensis NBRC 101015 | reverse complement strand
AGCTCACCCTGATGCGGCTGCTCGCCGCGGCGGGCCGCGCCAACGAGGCGCTGAAGTCCTTCGCGGACTTCCGGACTCGGCTCGCCGAGCAACTCGGCGCGGACCCCGGCGCCGCGCTCGTCGAGTTGAACACCGCGATCCTGCGCGGAGACGCGGCGGGCCCCGGCGCGAGTGACCAGCCCGACGCCGCGATGCGGAAACGGCGCGCCGCGCACACTCTCGATCACGACGCCGAAAACCGCGATATCGCAGCGGAAGTCGGCGTACCCGCCGCGATCGGCCTGCGCGCCGCGCCCAATGCCCTGCTCGGCCGCGACGACGATCTGGCCGCCCTCGAAGCGCTGCTGCGCACGTCGAGGGTGACGACGGTGCTCGGCCCCGGCGGCTCGGGAAAGACTCGCATCGCCAACGAGGTCGGCGCCCGCGCCGCGGCCACCCGCCGGGTGGTGCTGGTGGAGCTGGCCTCGCTGCGGACCGACGAGGACGACGCGCGCGTCGAGCTGGAGGCGGCGATCAGCGCCGTGCTCGGCCTGAGCGATCTCACCTACGGCACAACGAATTTGATCAGCCGCATCGACGCCCGCCAGCGCCTGCGCGAGGCCGTGGCGGCGCGGCCCATGCTGCTGATCCTGGACAACTGCGAACACGTGATCGACGCGGTCGCCGTGGTGGTCGCCGACCTCATCGGGTCCGCCGACCGGCTCACGGTGCTGACCACGAGCCGGGCGCCGTTGATGATCACCGCCGAGACCGTCTACCCGCTGCCGTCGTTGACCATCGACGCCGCCGGATCGCCCGCGACCGAGTTGTTCGAGGCGCGGGCCAGGGCGATCCGCCCGGGCGTCCGGCTCGATCCGGAGGTGGTGGCCCAGCTCTGCCACACCCTCGACGGATTGCCGCTGGCCATCGAGCTGGCCGCCGCGCGGGTCCGGGTGATGAGCGTCGAAGAGATCAATGTTCGACTGGCCGACCGGTTCTCGCTGCTGCGCCACGGCGATCGCAGCTCGCCGGAGCGACACCGCACGCTGCACGCGGTGATCGATTGGAGCTGGAACCTGCTCGACGCCGCGCAGCAGGCGGCGCTACGGCGGCTGTGCCGATTCCCGGCCGGCTTCACCCTGTCCGCCGCCGAGGTGGTCGCGCGCGGCCCCGACGTCGACGACGTCGCGGCGGCCGTCGCGGGCCTGGTGAACCAGTCGCTGCTCACCGTCCTGGAGGAGGACGCGCTCGGCACTCGCTACCGCATGCTGGAGACGGTGCGTGAGTACGGCGAGGAGCGGCTGGCCGCCCTGCCGGACGAGGCAGATCTGGTGACCGACCGAATGTTGCTGTGGGCCAGGACTTACGCCGACGACATCGCGGGCCGATACCTCACCGGTGACCAGGTGCGGCTCGCGCAGTCGGTCTCCGCCGAGCTGGACAATCTGCTCGCGACGCTGCGCTACGCGCTCGACCGGCGGGACGCGAACACGGCGTACACGGTCTTTCCGGTCGTCGCCACCCTGTGGATCCTGCGGGGATCGCACATGGAGGTGGTCTCCTGGGCCAAGCGGGTCGCCGAGGTCGAGCCCGACATGAGCGACGCGGACGCGCCACGCGCCGACCTGGTGATGCTCAGCTACGAGACGATGTTCATGCATCTGAGTTTCGACCGCGGCCCGGTGCGCGACCTCGCGCGGCTGCGGACCAAGGTGCGCCGAATGCTGCGCGACCGGGCCGATCTCAGCCCCAGCATCCGCTTCACCAGCAGCATCACGCTGTGCAGGCCCGACGGCCGCGGCCTCGCCCGGTTGATCGCGCACGCGGTCCGCTCCCCGGATGTCGAAACCCGGGCCAGCGCGTTGCTGCTGCGCGCGAACGTGAAGGAGAACCTCGGCGACGTGCGCGGTTCGACGGTGGACGCGGTCCGGGCACTGGATATCTTCGGTCCCGAGAACGTCTGGAACGCGGCGATGGTGAGCAGGCACCTGGGCCAGGTATACGGGCAGATCGCGGAGTACGCGAAAGCCGTTGTGCACTACCGCCGCTCGCTCGACATGCTGCAGCGGCTCGGCGCCTACGAGGACACCATCGAGACCAGGAGCATGCTGGTCGCGGCGCTGCTCGGCACGGGCGACACGGCGGCGGCCGAGCACGAGCTGGACCTCGCCTTCGGCTCGACCGATGCCGAGGCGACCGTGCCGGGGCAGAACCATCTGCTCGTCGCCGTCATGCACAGCGCCGCCGAGCTGGCGCTCGCCAAGGGAGATGTCGCGGGCGGACTCTACCGCTACGACCGCGCCCTGGAACTCTGCGGCTGGCCCGCCGCGGCGGAGCGGCAGGGGCCCGGTCACCTCATGATCGGTGCGTCGGCCATCGACGCGCGGGTGCTGCACGGCGCGGCCGACACCGCTGACAAGCTGGTCGAGGAGCTGATCGAGCAGGCGGAGACGGTGCTCGGGCGCTACGTCGATCTGCCGCAGATCGGCGCCATCGCCTGCGCCGTCGGCTCGTACGCGATCGTCACCGGACGCGACCTGGATCGTGGGCTCGAACTGTTCGCGCTGGCGCCGAAAGTCTTTTGCCGCCAAGACTATCCGTCGATGCGCTGGGCGACGCACGCCGAGCTGGTCGAGGGCCTGCTCGGCCAGGACCGGCTGGCGCGGGCGCGAACCGCGACGAACGGTATGCGCAGGCAGGCCGCGGCCGAGCGCATCAAGCGGATTCTGTCCGAGCTGCCGGCACCGTGACGCGCGGCACGGCGCGTGTGGTGACGCGTTCCGTGCACGAGACAGGGCAACACCGGAAGGCCCTCCGGTGTTGCCCTGCCTCGTTTTTCGACCAAATCACGCCCGGCGCATGTACGCCTTGACGGCCAGCGGGGCGAAGATCGCGATCACCACCGCCGAGCCGAGCAGCGAGTAGGCCAGGTTGCTGCCGTAGACGTTGCCGTTCATCAGGTCCTGGCACGCGTTCACCATGTAGTAGACCGGGTTCACGTGGTTCAGGCCCTGCAGCCAGCCCGGCATCGTCTGCACCGGCGCCAGCGCGCCGGACATGAAGGTCAGCGGGAACATGATCATCATCGACATGCCCTGCACGCCGGAGGCGCTCTTGCCGGTGACGCCGACGAGCGCCCAGATCCAGCTGACCGCGAACGAGCACACGATGATGACCAGCCCGGCCACCACGACGCCGGCGAAGCCGCCGTCGGGGCGGTAGCCGATGCACAGCCCGACCACGACGGTGAGCACCGTCGCGATGGTGTAGCGCACCATGTCGGCGATCAAGGCGCCGGCCAGCGCCGAGATGCGGGCGATGGGCAGGGATTTGAAGCGGTCGAAGACGCCCTTGTCCATGTCCTCGCGCAGCTGGGTTCCGGTGACGACCGAGGTCAGCACCACCGTCTGCACCAGGATGCCGGGGATCAGGGTGGGCAGGTAGTCGTGCACGGATCCGCCGATCGCCCCGCCGAAGATGTAGGCGAACAGGGCGGTGAACAGGATCGGCTGGACGGTGACGTCGAACAGCTGCTCCGGATTGTGCTTGATCTTGAGCAGTCCGCGGTAGGCCATGGTGAACGAGGTCTTCCACCGCCCTGCGCAGGCCGATGTGATCGCTCACCTCGGGGATGTTCACGGGCGCGGCCCGGCGTGCGGGAGAGGGGGCGGTGATCGTGGTCATGCCGCGCTCCTTTCGGTGTCGGTGTCGTCGGCCGGTCGGCCGGTGATGGTGAGGAAGACCTCGTCCAGGCTCGGCTTGCTGACGGTGATCTCCTCGATCCCGATCTCCCACTCGCGCAGGCGAATCAGCAGATCGGCGGTGACGCCCGCGTCCTGCAGCGGCGCGGTCAGCCGGCCCGCCTCCGGCGTGATGGTCGCCTCGCTGCCGAGGAACTCGCTGACGATGCGCCTGGCCTCGTCGAGCTGACCCCGGTCGACCAGGGTGAGGTGCAGCGAGGAGCCGCCGACCGAGGCCTTGAGCTCGTCGGCGGTGCCGTCGGCGATCACCCGGCCGTGGTCGATCACCGCGATGCGGTCGGCCAGCTGATCGGCCTCGTCCAGGTACTGCGTGGTGAGCAGCACCGTCGCGCCCTCGCGAACCAGTCTGCGGATGGTGTCCCACATCTGGGGCGCGGGTGCGCGGGTCGAGGCCGGTGGTCGGCTCGTCGAGGAACAGCAGCGGCGGGGTCGAGATGAGACTGGCCGCCAGATCGAGCCTGCGCCGCATGCCGCCGGAGAAGTTCTTGAGCGGCTTGGCCGCCGCCTCGACCAGATCGAACTCCTCGAGCAGCTCGGCCGACTTGCGGCGCGCGTCGGCGCGGCTCAGGCCGAGCAGGCGGGAGAACAGGATCAGGTTCTCGGTGGCGGAGAGGTCCTCGTCGACCGAGGCGTACTGGCCGGTGACGCCGACCAGCGACCGCACGGCCGTCGGCTCGGCGACCACGTCGTGGCCGAAGATGCGGGCGCTGCCGCCGTCGAGCCGCAGCAGGGTGGCCAGCATCTTGATGGTCGTGGTCTTGCCGGCGCCGTTCGGTCCGAGCACGCCGTACACAGAGCCTTGCGGCACCGCCAGGCTCACGCCGTCGACGGCGCGCTGTTCCCCGAACACCTTGACCAGCCCGTCCGCCTCGACGGCGAGTGCTGAAGTGGGTGTGAAAGAAGTCATGGGTAAGACTGTGCGGCTCGCCTCTTGCACGGCCCTTGCACGCCGATGACAACCCCTATGCATCAGATGCGTAATCGGATAGCATCAGATGCATGCGGACGACAATAGACATCGATGCCGTCGTCTTGGAGCACCTTCGACATCGATCCAAGCGGGAGGGAAAGACCTTGGGACAATTGGTTTCCGAACTGCTCGCCAGTGCGATCGCCCAGGAAGACCGGCTGCCCTCCGTCGATATCGCTTGGCCGAGTACGAATCTCGGCCTGCGCGTCGATATCGAGGACAAGCACGCGCTGTACGCGGCGCTGGACGCGGCCGACTGATGTCGCGCACGGTCGACACCAATCTCCTGATCTACGCCTCGGACGCCGGTTCGCCCGTGCATCGACAGGCCGCCGCGCTCGTGCAAGACATGCTGCGCGGGCCGGAGCTGACGACCGTGTTCTGGCCCGTCTTGCAGAGCTACCTACGGATCGTCACGCATCCGACGATCTGCTCGTCGCCGTTGCCGATCGCGGCGGCCCAGCAGGCCATCGACGCGGTGCTGGCGTCGCCGTCGATCCGGGTGGTCGCGGAGGGCGCGAACTTCTGGCGGTGCTATACCCGGGTCGGCGGCGGGCGGGGCAACGAGGTGCCCGACGCGGTGATCGTCGCGCTCATGCTCGAGCACGGCGTCTCGACGATCTACACGCGGGACCGCGACTTCCGGAAGTACCCGGCCATCTCGGTGCGCGACCCGTTCACGGACTGAGCGGCCGATGTCAGCGCGGCGACTCGGTGAGCAGACTTTCCCGGAGCCTGGTGCGGTCGGGCTTGCCCGGGCCGCGCATGGGGATCTCGTCGACCAGCGTGAGTTCGCGGGGCGCGGCTATCGAATCCAGTTCCGCCACTACGTGTTCGCGCAGTTCCTCGAGGGTCGGCACGGCGCCGGGCGCCGGGACCACCACGACCGCCACGCGCTGACCGAGGCGCTCGTCGGGCAGGCCGAGCACCACGCACTCGCGGATGGCCGGGTGGTTCATCAGCACGGCCTCGACCACCTGCGGGATCACCAGCAGTCCGCCGGTCATGATCGCCTCGTCGAGTCGGCCGGTGATGTTGAGCCTGCCCTCGATAAAGGTGCCCGCGTCCTCGGTCCGGAACCAGCCCGGCTCGGCGAAGGCCGGATGGTCCGGCTGCCCGCGGTAGCCCGAGGCGATCATCGCGCCGCCGAGCACTACCCTGCCGTCCTCGATGCGGACCTGCGTGCCGTCCAGCGGCAGGCCGTCGTAGACGCAGCCGCCGCAGGTCTCGCTCATGCCGTAGGTGCGAACCACGTTGATACCGGCCGCTTTCGCGCGCTCGTACACCGGCACCGGCGTGGCCGCGCCGCCGACGAGGACGCCGTCGAGCTGGGCGAGCGCGGCCGCGGCGACGGGCGCGTCGAGCGCCTTGATCAGCTGGGTCGGCACCAGCGCGGTATAGCGACGCTCGCCGCGCATGGCCGAGACCGCACCGGCCAGCGCCTCGGGCAGAAACCCGCCCGACACGTCGAGAATGGTCGGCTGGGTGCCAGCCAGGATGCTGCGCAACAAGACCTGGATGCCCGCGATGTGGTGCGTCGGCAGGGCCAGCAGCCAGGTGCCCGGCCCGCCCAGTCGGTCATGGGTGGCGGTGCCGCTGGCCCGCAGCGCGGCGGCGCTCAGCATGGCCCCCTTCGGCACGCCGGTGGTGCCGGACGTGGTCACCACGAGCGCGACCTCGTCATCGATGGTCTCGCCGGGGGAGAGCGCGTCGCTGAGCCGCCTGGCCTCGCGACGGTCGCTGGTCGGGATCGGCAGCCACGCGGGCCCGTTGCCCTCCAACGCTTCTCGCAGATGCGGCAGCACCTCGCCCGCCCCGGAGCCGGTAGGCATGGGCAGGGTGCGGAGAGTGCGACTCACGACTCCACCTCGCTAGCGCTCGGCTCCATCGTTCGCGAGGACGCTGTGTCGATGGTTCGCTCGCTCACGACTCCACCTCGCTGTTCCCCAGAGGCACTGTGCCTACGGCTCGCCCACTGCGCTCGCTCACGGTAGCGATCGTGTCATGTCCGCGTCGCCGAACGCGGAACGGGTGGTCGGTTTGCTGGGGCGGCGCGGGACGCGGGTGGCCGCCCCCGGGAAATGGGGTTCAGGTACGCCAGGCATCGAGACTGCGATTCACTCGTCGGACGGGTTACGCACGGTGGCCGGCCGGGCATCGGCGGTCGGCGGCCATCGAGCGTTATCGTCCTCGCCGAGACGGCCGTTGGCAACTCGGCTCGCCGCCCGATTGCACTTGCAAATGTAAACTCAGCCCGCTGACCTGCGGGTATCCCGTCGGATGGGGTGATCCGGCGGAATCTCGACGAGCACGATCGGTACCCCGTCCGGGTCGCGCACCCACATCTCGATCAGTCCCCACGGCTCCTGAACGGGCGCCCGATCGAGGGCGACGCCCTTCAGCGCGAGCTCCGCCGCCGCGTCCGAGACGTCGCGCACCTGCAGCCAAATAGCACCGTCGAACTGCGACGGCCGGCCCGATCCGCCGTGCGCGGCCACCTCGATCAGCGACTGTCCAGCGAAGAAAACGGTTCCACCTGGATATTCTCGCGCGATGGCCAGCCCGAGGCTGTCACGGTAGAAAGCGAGCGTCCGCTCGTAGTCGGTCGGCCGCAGGATGATCCGGCTGCTGAGGATGTCCATGTCAGAAATACCAGGGGTAGGGGGTCCAGTCGGGCTTGCGCTTCGCCAGGAACGCGTCGCGGCCCTCCACCGCCTCGTCGGTCATGTAGGCCATCCGCGTCGCCTCGCCCGCGAACAGCTGCTGGCCGACCAGTCCGTCGTCGAGCAGATTGAACGCGTACTTCAACATCCGTTGTGCCTGCGGCGATTTGCCGTTGATGTCGGCGGTCCATTCCAGCGCGACGTCTTCCAGTTCGGCGTGGTCCACGACCTTGTTCACCGCACCCATCTGATGCATCTCCTCGGCGGTGTAGGGCCGGCCGAGGAAGAAGATCTCGCGGGCGAACTTCTGGCCCACCATTTTCGCGAGATAGGCGCTGCCGTAACCGCCGTCGAAGCTGCCGACGTCGGCGTCGGTCTGCTTGAAGCGCGCGTGCTCGCGGCTGGCCAGCGTCAGATCGCAGACCACGTGCAGACTGTGCCCGCCGCCCGCGGCCCAGCCGTTCACCAGCGCGATGACCACCTTCGGCATGAACCGGATCAGCCGCTGCACCTCGAGGATGTGCAGCCGCCCCGCGCGGGCCTGATCGACGGTGTCCGCGGTCTCGCCGCTGGCGTACTGGTAGCCGTTGCGGCCGCGGATGCGCTGGTCGCCGCCGGAGCAGAAGGCCCAGCCGCCGTCCTTCTCGCTCGGCCCGTTGCCGGTGAGCAGCACCGCGCCGACGTCCGGGGTCATCCGCGCGTGGTCGAGCGCCCGATAGAGTTCGTCGACCGTGTGGGGGCGGAACGCATTACGCACCTCGGGGCGATCGAAGGCGACACGGACCGTGCCCTGCTCGATGTGCCGGTGGTAGGTGATGTCGGTCAGGTTCTCGAACCCGGGGACGGGTCGCCACAACTTCGGATTGAACGTCACCCGAGTGATTATTGCCCTCGATGTCGGAGGGGATAACTCGGTGCCGTGGTCACGAGGTGACTTGACGGTGTAAAACAACGCGATACCGTGCATCTATGGAGAAAGCATCGCGAAGCGATTCAATGAGGGGCGGCGGCCGGGTGGCGGGAGGGCGAGTGAAACCGGTTATCGACCGCAGCGCGGTGGACGAGTCCCGGTACGAGAAGCACGGGGGATTCCCGAAGGTCTCCCGCGCGAAGATCGGGCGCAATTTCGGCCCGTTCGTCGAGGCGATGCGGACGCTGCAGGATCTCGCGGTCTCGGTGGACGCGCCCGACGAGGTCTTCGGCGCGGCACTCGACCGGGCGCAGGAATTGATCGCGTTGCTCGAGCCCTATCGCGCGCCCGAACTCCAGGGTCCCGCGGGCCGCGCCGTCGAATTGCCCGGGCGCGGAAGCCTTCTGCTGCTGCCGTGGCAGGTGGTCGAGGCGGGCCCGGACGGCATCCGGATGACCGGTGAGTTCCGGCGTTTTCACCTCGGCGGCAACGGCGCCGCGCACGGCGGCGTGCTCCCGCTGCTGTTCGACGATCTGCTCGGCATGATCGTGCACTACGCCGGACGACCGATCAGCCGCACCGCGTATCTGCATGTGAACTATCGCAAGATCACTCCGCTCGAGGTGCCGCTGACGGTGCGGGGTCGTGTCGACCGCATCGAGGGGCGCAAGACCTTCATCACCGCCGAATTGCTCGATGAGCAGGGCAATTTGCTCGCGGACTGCGAAGGATTGATGGTGCAGCTGCTGCCGTGGCAGCCTTGAGCCGGTGAGTGCCGCGACCAGTCGCGCGGGGATGCGTATAGTTGCGCCTGCTCGTTCATCGAAACCTATTCCGGAGGACCTGAAAGTGGTTGCAGCACTGTCTGAATCCCTGCTCGACGACGCCAAGCGCCCGGCTTTTCTCGCCGATGCCGTCGAGGTTCTTGATGCCGAGGTCTCGGACAAGGGTGGTGCGTCCGGCCTGGCTGTGAAGGGTGGCTACGCGGCGGTCAAGAAGATCAGCCCGTCGATCGTTCCTGATGCGCTGGAGTCGTTGGCGCCCAAGCTGCTTGCGCAGTTGGACCCGTTCTGGCAGGAGTACGCCGCGACGGGGTCGGGCACGTTCGGCGATCTGCTGGTCGCCAAGTCCGACGAGGTCGCCGAGGCGCTGCTCTCGGTCACCGACGCCCGCGCCGACGCGTCCACCCGGCCCGCGCTGAAGAAGGTCTACTCGTCGATGCGTTCGTCGGCGAAGAAGAACGTCATCGAGGCGCTGCCGCGAGTCGGCGACCTGGTTCAGAAGCACGCCAACTGAATCGACACCGTGCACGTCGAACGCGTCGCACATCGACCGGCCGCCCGCGGCCGGATCTTTCGATGTGCGGCGCGTTTCGCCGTTCGGGCCCATTCATCGCGCGGCTCGGCGGACCCGGATGCATCCATCCGAACTTCGACAAGCGGCCTGGCCGGTGTGAGCAGGGCGACGAAGACGCGAGGCCTACTGTCTGAGAGGCTGGAGCTGTGAACCCGTCTACAGCACAAGCGCAGGTCGTGGTGGACGAACTCGCGCGCGGCGGGGTGCGGGATGTCGTCCTGTGCCCCGGCTCGCGCAACGCCCCGCTGGCCTTCGCGCTGCAGGCCGCCGACGCCGCGGGGCGGCTGCGGCTGCACATGCGCGTCGATGAGCGCACGGCGGGCTTCCTCGCCATCGGCTTGTCGGTGGCCAGCCGCCTGCCGGTGCCCGTGGTGATGACGTCGGGGACCGCGGTGGCCAATCTCGGCCCCGCCGTGCTGGAGGCCAACTACGCCCGCGTCCCGCTGGTCGTGCTCAGCGCCAACCGGCCCTACGAGATGCTGGGCTCCGGCGCGAATCAGACGGTGGAGCAGCTCGGCCTGTTCGGCAGCCAGGTCCGCGCCACCGTCAGCCTCGGCCTCGCCGAGAAGGAGGACGTGACCGCCGACTGCGCGGCGTACGGGCATCAGAACAGTCAGTGGCGCTCAGCGGTCTGCCGCGTGCTCGCGGCGGCCAGGGGCACTCGCTCCGGCAACGCGGGCCCGGTGCACTTCGACATCCCGCTGCGCGAGCCGCTGGTGCCCGACCTCGCGCCGGGCGAGCTGGCGCCGGGCGGGCGCGCGGACGACCAGGCGTGGACCAAGACCCAGTACGCCACCCTGGACGTGCCGCTCGATCTGGACCTCACCCCCGACACCGTCGTCATCTCCGGCCACGGCGCGGGCCTGCGGCCGGAGCTCGCCGAGCTGCCCACCGTCGCGGAGCCCACCGCCCCCATGCACGGCCCCGCCCTGCATCCGCTCGCGCTGCCGCTGCTGAAGCCGCGCCAGGCCATCATCACCGGTCGACCGACCCTGCATCGTCAGGTTTCGAAAGTCCTTGCGGATCCGGCTGTTCGGGTCTACGCGCTCACCACCGGGCCGCGCTGGCCCGACGTCTCGGGCAATGTCCTCGGCACCGGGACCAGGGCGGTCACCACCGGCACGCCGCGCCCGGAGTGGCTGGCGTACTGCCGCGAGCTCGACGCGAAGGCGAATCACGTGGTGCGCCAGGAACTCGACCGGCACCCGAAGCCGACCGGCCTGCACGTGGCCGCGGTCGTGATGAACGCGCTGCGGGAGGGCGACCAACTACTGCTCGGCGCCTCCAATCCGGTGCGCGACGCGGCGCTGGTCTCGCACCCGCGCCCCGGCATCAGGGTGCTGTCCAACCGCGGCGTCGCGGGCATCGACGGCACCGTCTCCACCGCGGTCGGGGCGGCGCTGCGGCACGAGGGCCGCACCGTGGCGCTGATCGGCGACCTGACCTTCCTGCACGATGCGTCCGGCCTGCTCATCGGCCCCGGCGAGCCTCGGCCCGCGGACCTGACCATCGTGGTCGCCAACGACGACGGCGGCGGCATCTTCGAACTGTTGGAGCAGGGTGATCCGCAGTACGCGGGGGTGTTCGAGCGCGTCTTCGGCACGCCGCACGGGATGGACCTGGCGGCGTTGTGCGCGGCCTATCGTATCCCGCACCGGCAGGTCGACCCCGAACAGCTGGCCGTCGAACTGGCCGGAAACGCCCATGGCATGCGGGTTTTGGAGGTGGCGACCGAGCGCTCCAGTCTGCGCGAGCTGCACGCGACGGTGCGCGCCAAAATCGCTCCCTGAAGCGCTCGGCCCGCCGCTGTCAGATGAGGTCCGGCTCGTCGTCGAAGGGGATGGGGATGGACTGGTCCAGCACGTCGGCCGGGTCGGCGTCCCACGCGTCGCGCGAGACGGTCTCGGCGATCTCCGGGTCGATGGCGTCGCCCTCATCCGGTCCGTCGTCGATATAGCCCGGCTCGCTCGGGTAGGCGGGGATCGACTGCTCGGCGAGGTCGGCTTCCGGTACCGCGTAAATGTCGTCGGACGTGCGGCGATCGGGCATCATGCGCTCCTCTCCGTAGTGGCCTCGGTCGGGGCGTACCCGGTGCGGCACGCCATAATCAAGGCGGACAACAGTTCAGCACTGTCGAGGATGCGTCATGTTCGATTGCCGAGCAACTACCCGGCGTGGGCTAGGTTAGTCGCCGGCCGTCGGCCCGCTTCCGTCGGCGGGAAACTCCACGAGCGCCAGCGTGCGTCCCGCCATGAACCGCGCGGTGCGCACGGGGGTTCCGGTGCGGGTCACCTCGCTCACCTCGACGACGCCGCGCGCGATGCGCACCTCGACTCGTCGCCCCGCCCGGGTGGCGACGACTTCATAACTGCGAGACCCGTCGCCGAAGTCGACAACGATCTCAACTCGATCACCCTTCATCTACCAATTGTCCGCTTTTCCAGCATCTTTCGCGATCACGACTTGGTCGCGAGGGGGTCTCGCGGGCGGTGAGCCGGGGGCCGGTGGATTCGGCCGCGCGCACGGCACGGCGTGCGTCCCGGCGGAATTCGGGGCGTGCGATGAATCCCGCGGCGCCGCGTCGTCTGCACAGGAAGAGACGTCCCGCATGCCCAGGAGAATCCGATGAATCAGGAATTCGATTTCGAACCGGCCGCCACCGCCCTCGGGGCCGTGGTCGTCCGCGTCACCGACGATCAGCTCGCGGGCGAGTCGCCGTGCGCCGACACCACCGTGCGCGATCTGCTCGCCCACGTCGTCGACCTGACCGAGGCGTTCCGGCAGGCCGCGACGAAGGAGGCGGTCGGCGGGTCGGTCGCGCCCTCCGTCGGCCCCGAGCGCGCGCTACCCGAGGATTGGCGCACGCGCATTCCCGCGCAGCTGAAGGCGCTCGTGGAGGCGTGGCGCGAGCCGGAGGCCTGGGACGGCGTGACCGAGGCGGGCGGGGTCAGCGAGCATGCGCCGGTGATGGCCAGGATCGCGCTGAACGAACTGGTCGTGCACGGCTGGGATCTGGCCAAGGCCACCGACGGTCCGTTCCACGCCACCGCGGCCGACCTGGCGATCCTGCTCGACCTGCTGCGCGAGAACCCGCCGGAGGGCACGCCGGGACTCTTCGGCCCGGTGCTGCCGGTGCCCGCCGAGGCCTCCGCCCTGGATCGCGTCCTCGCCCTCACCGGACGCAGCGCCGCCTGGCCCGCGTAGCCGGGGTCAGGCAGGCGTGAGCCGCCTGCCCGCACCAAGCCTGTGCGCGACCCGGGTCATCAGCTGAGACATCTTGGACGGCAACGAGTTCGGCTCCGGCACGGTGACCGGCCGCACCCGGCCATTGTGAATCGCCGTGAAGCGCCAGCCTTCCGGCGTGCGCACGAGCACCACGGTCTGCCGGGACAGCCTGCGCCGGGGCAGGCTGGATCGCCACGGCATCAGGACCGAGGCGGTGCCGTGCAGCACGGCCACGTCGGGTGCCACGTAGCGGATCGACTCGAGTTCGCCGACCAGTGCCGAGCCGGCCAGCACGCCGCGGAAAAGCTTGTCGTGGTTGCGCTGATGCTCCGCGCGCCCCGTCGCGCGGGTGCCGTCGTAGGACACGTAGTCGGAGTCCTCGGTGAACAGCGCGCCGAAGGCCGCGGCGTCGTTGTCGGTCCACGCCTGCATGAAATCGTGGAACAGCTGCCGGATCTGAGCGTCGTCGGTGCGGATGTGGGTTTGGTTCATGGTCGTGCCTGCTCCATGTTATCGTTCGATGATCGAAATGTACGGTAACAGAAAGCTTCGAATGTCGAAAGATGAACTGATCGGCCAGGTCGGCTCGCAGTTACGGCTGCTCCAGCGGAGTTTCGACACGTTCGACGAGGCGGCGGCCGGCCACCTCGGGCTGAACCGGACCGACCTGCGGTGCCTGGACGTGGTGCTGGGTCGCGGGCCGCTGGCGGCGGGGGAGCTCAGCGCCGAGCTGAAGCTGAGTCCCGCGGCGACCACGACGGTCATCGACCGGCTCGAACGGGCCGGGCTCGTCACGCGCGCGCAGGACGCCGTCAACCGGCGACGGGTGCTCGTCGCGCCTACCGACGCGGCGAGAGGAGTGGCCGAGGACATCTTCGAGCCGGTCGGGCAGGCGGGCGCAAAAGCCTTGGGGCGCTACGACTCCGACCAGCTCGCCCTGATACTCGACTTTCTCCGGACGGCGCTGCGTGTCCACCGCGAGCAGGCCGAACGGCTCGTCGCTCGGAAAACCTAAGTGAACGTGCCCGCCGTCGCGGCGTTCATCGCGGCGGTCGCCGCGGTGGCCGCGGCCGCGTCGTCGATGGAGTCGCCGCTGGCGAGCAGCCGGTAGTACAGGGGTGCGGAGACGGCGGACAGCACGGCGCGCGGGTCCGTGCCCTCGGGAACCTCGCCGCGTTCGATGGCGCGTTCGACGCACGGCGCCCACTCGGTGAGCCGGACGTCGTAGAAGCGGCGCAGGGCGGTGGCTGCGGCCTCGTCGCAGGTGGCCGCGGCGATGACGGCCTGGAACAGCCTGCCCTGGCGGGGGTCGGTCAATGTCTTGGCGACCAAGCGGGCGTTGGCGGTGAGATCGCCGAGCAGCGAGCCGGTGTCGGCGTGCGGCAGGGACTGTTCGGCCATGTCGCTCAGGAGGTCGATGACCAGGCCGGTCGGATTGCGCCAGCGGCGGTAGACGGTGGTCTTGCCGACCTCCGCGGCCGCCGCGACCTCGGTGAGATCCAGGTGGGCGAAGCCGTGCTCGGCGAGTAGGTCGCCCGCGACGCGCAGCACGGCCTCGCGGACGCGGGCGGTGCGCCCACCAGGGCGAATAGAGCCGGGCGTGGCCTCGTCCAGATTCATAATGGGTCTCCAGTTTCATTTAGCGCGGAAAGGGTGTAGCGTCCTAGTCGTTAACGGAACTATAGACCCTTTAGGAGTCACAATGGAGTATCGGCGGCTCGGCGCATCCGGTCTGCTCGTCCCGGCGCTCAGCTTCGGCGCGGGTACCTTCGGCGGACGGGGAGAACTGTTCAGCGCCTGGGGCGACACCGACGCCGAACAGGCGCGGCGGATGGTGGACATCAGCCTGGAGGCGGGGGTCACCATGTTCGACACCGCCGACGTCTACTCCGACGGCGCCTCGGAGGAGGTGCTCGGGGCGGCCATCAAGGGCCGGCGCGACCAACTGCTCCTCTCCACCAAGGCGTCGCTGCCCACCGGACCCGGACCGACGCAGTACGGCTCCGGGCGGGCTCGGCTGGTCGGCGCGGTCGAGGCCTCGCTGCGCAGGCTCGGCACCGACTACATCGACCTGTTCCAGCTGCACGCCTTCGACGCGGGCACGCCGGTCGAGGAAGTCGTTGCGGCGCTGGACGATCTGGTTCGCGCGGGCAAGATCCGCTACCTGGGCGCGTCCAACTTCGCCGGCTGGCAGCTGATGAAATCCCTTGCCGCGGCGGACAAGCACGGACTGACCCGCTACGTCGCGCATCAGGTGTACTACTCGCTGGTCGGCCGCGACTACGAGTGGGAACTCATGCCGCTCGGTCAGGACCAGGGCGTCGGCGCGGTCGTCTGGAGCCCGCTCGGCTGGGGCAGGCTCACCGGCAAAATCCGTCGCGGGCAACCACTTCCGGCGGGCAGCAGGCTGCACCAGACCGCCGAGGCGGGTCCGCCGGTCGACGACGAGAAGCTCTACGACGTGGTGGACGTGCTCGATGAACTGGCCGCGGAGACCGGTAAGACCGTCCCGCAGATCGCGCTCAACTGGCTGCTGCGCCGCCCCACCGTCGCCACCGTCATCGTCGGCGCCCGCAACGAGGACCAGCTCCGCCAGAACCTCGGCGCCATCGGCTGGCAACTCACCACCGACCAGGTCGCCCGTCTCGACAAAGCCAGCGCCACCACGCCGCCCTACCCCTACTACCCGTACTACCGCCTCCCGGACTTCACCCGCCTCAATCCGCCGGCCGTGTGAGAAGTCCGTCGACGGGCTCAGTAGACGTCGCGGACGTAGCGCTTCTGAGCGATGAGGTTCTTCCGAAAGGCTTGGGCGCCTTGGTCATCCAGGTTGCCGTGGACGCGGGCGATGCGCAGGAGGGCGTCGTCCACGTCCTTGGCCATGCGGGTGGCGTCGCCGCAGATGTAGAGGTGGGCGCCGTCGGCCAGCCAGGACCACAGCTCGGCGCCGTGTTCGATCATGCGGTGCTGCACGTAGATCCGCTCCCGCTGGTCCCGGGAGAAGGCCAGGTCCAGGCGGGTGAGGAAGCCGGAGCGGAACATGTCCTCCAGCTCGCCGCGGTAGTAGAAGTTTCCGGCGGCGTGCTGCTCGCCGAAGAACAGCCAGTTGCGTCCCGTGCAGCCGAGTTCCCTGCGCTCGTGCAGGAACCCGCGGAACGGCGCGATGCCGGTGCCGGGGCCCACCATGATCATCGGCGCGGCCGGGTCGGCGGGCGGACGGAAATGCGGCGCGCGCTGCAGGAAGATCGGCACGTCGACGCCGGCCCGGTCGGCCAGGAAGGTCGAGCAGACCCCGCCGCGCCGGGCCGACGACCCGGTGGCGGCGGGATCGCCGTAGCGCACGACGCCGACGGTCAGCTGCACCTCGTCGGGGCTGACCAGCGGGCTCGACGAGATCGAATACTGGCGCGGCTGGAGCTTTTTCAGTGAGCCGAGCCAGTCGATTAGATCGGCCCGCACCGGAAAGTCGCGCAGCACGTCGACGGCCTGCCGGTCCCACAGGTAGTTGTCGAGCTCGATGCGGTTGTCGCGGCGCAGCAGCTTGGCCAGCCGGATGTTCGGGTTGCGCTCGGCGATGAAGGCGAGCAGGTCGTTGCTCACCTTGCTGATGTCGTAGTGGGCGCGCAGCGCCTCCGCGAGGGGCAGTTCCCGATCGTCCACCTCGATCGTCCGACGTCCGTCGAGCCCGGTGACGCTGAGCCACTCGTCCACCAGCGCGGCGTCATTGGTCGGCCACACGCCGAGCGAGTCGCCGACCTCGTAGCCGGCGTCGAGCCCGCGCAGGTCGAACCCGAACTGCCGCACCTCTTTCGTCGATCCGCTGAGGGTCAGCGGTTCGTTGCGCACCAGCGGTGCGAGCACCGGAGCCTGTCTCGTGAACGGGATGGCCTCCCGTCGAGTCCGTGCCGGCGCGAGGGCCTGTGTGCGGGTGAGTACCGCCGTTGTCGTGTTACCGCGCGAAGGGGGTACCGAAACGCTCTCCGGTACAATGTGTTCCGGCTCTTCGCCCAGCACGGCCACGATCGAGTCGAGCCAACGTTGCGCCGGGTCGTGGAAATCCGGCTCGCAGTCGACCCGCGGAAGCAGCCGGGTGGCACCGTATTCCGCGAACTTCTCGTCCAATCTGCGCCCGTGCCCGCAGAAGTCGTCGTAAGAGGAGTCGCCGAGCGCGAAAACCGCATAGCGCACGCCGGTCAGCCGCGCGGCGCCGCCGTCGAGCCGCTGCCAGAAATCGGCACCATTGTCCGGGGGCCCGCCGTCCCCGAACGTGCTGCTGATCACCAGCACGTCACCGGAGAGCGCGTCCACCGCGCAGGAGTCCATATCGAGCAGCGTTGGCGCGTAACCGGTTTCGGTCAGCCGCGCGGCGACCGTCGCGGCGAGCTCCTCCGCCGAGCCCGTCTGCGATGCCCACAGGACGGTGACCGGACGGGCCTGCGTCGCGCCGGCCTCGGCGCGCGAGTACATGCCCGCGAGCACGCCGTCGACCCAGAGCCTGCTCTGCGCCGACATCGGCGCGGCCGCGGGCAGGACGGGCAGCCCGGTCACCGGAAGCGCCTGTAGCGCGGCCAGATACCCGCTGAGATAGATCCGTTCGGTCTCGGTGAGCATCGGGGTCGCGGCCGCGTCCAACCCGAACACCGCGGCCAGCGGGTGCGCGGCGGCCAGCGCGGGCGTCGGGGCTGAGGGCGGCGCAGATTCCGGCATCGGGCGCTGCGGCACCGCGACCCGACGCAGCGACACCGCGCATGCTTTGAACTCCGGTTGCAGCGAGTCCGGATCGACGGCGTCGTTGGTGACCGCGTTGATCGTCAGATACTCGCCGTGCTCGTCGTTCCAGTGGAACGGCGCGAAGCAATCCCCCGGCCTGACCCGGTCGCTGATCCGTACGGGCAGCACGGCCCGCCCACGGCGCGAGGCGATCTCGAGCTGATCGTCCGCGCGCACGCCGAGCCGTTCGGCGTCGTCCGGATGCACCTCGACGAACGGCTGCCCGGTCACCTTGTTCAGCTTGTCGATCTTGCCGGTCTTGGTCATGGTGTGCCATTGATGTTGGAGCCGGCCGGTATTGAGCAGGAACGGATAGTCGTCGTCGGGCATTTCCCGCGCGGGCAGGTGCGGTCGCGCCCAGAACACCGCACGCCTGGTCGACGTGGCGAACGCCAGCCGAGGCGTGTGCCCGTCCGCCTCGACGTGCGGATGCTGGCTGACACCGTCGTTGAGGTAGCGAATCGGGTTGCGCGAGCGCGTGCCGTCCGGGCACGGCCACTGCATCGGCCCCTGCCTGAGCCGCTCGAAATCCATGCCCCGCAGGTCATATCCGGTGGCGGGATTGGCGAACCGCTTGATCTCGGCGAAAACCTCGGCGCTGGAGGCGTACTCGAACCCGCTGAAGCCCATCGCCGTCGCGACCTGAGCGATCAGCAGCCAATCCGGGCGTGCGTCACCGAGCGGATCGACCGAGCGCTGTAGCAGCGTGACGTTGCGCTCCGAATTCACCATCAGCGCATCGGCTTCGGCCCACAGCGTGGCGGGCAGCAGCAGGTCGGCGTAGGCGTTCGTGGCGGTCTCGGTATAGGCGTCCTGGGCGATCACCAGCTCGGCGGCCTCCAGCCCGTCCAGCACGGTCTTCCGATTGGCCACGGTGGCAACGGGATTCGTGCAGATGATCCAGGCCGCCTTGATCTGCCCGGCGGCCAGTTCCCGAAACATCTCGATGGTGCCCGGCCCCACCTCGTCGCGAATACTGCCGGGCGCGAGGCCCCACTCGGCCTCGACGAACGCGCGATCGGCGGGGGAGAGCACGCTGCGCTGGCCGGGCAGGCCCGGACCCATGTAGCCCATCTCCCGCCCGCCCATCGCGTTCGGCTGGCCGGTCAGCGAGAACGGCCCGCTGCCCACACGGCCGATGGCGCCGGTGGCCAGGTGCAGGTTGCAGAGCGCGTTGGTGTTCCAGGTGCCGTGGGTGGATTGGTTGAGCCCCATCGTCCACAGCGACATCCACTCGCCGGCCGCGCCTATCCACTGCGCGGCGGTGCGGATGTCGGCCTCGGCGAGGCCGGTGATCTCGGCGACCCGCGCGGGCGGATAGTCGGCGAGGAACGCGGGCATCTCGTCCCAGCCCTCGGTGTGCTCGGCGATGAACTCGTGGTCGATGTCGCCGTTCTCGATCAGCAGCTGCAGCAGGCCGTTCAGCAGCGCGAGGTCGGTGCCGGGCGCGATCTGCAGGAACAGGTCGGCGCGCGCCGCGGTCTCGGTGCGCCGCGGGTCGACGACGATCAGCCTCGCTCCCGCCTTGAGCCGATCGGCCATGCGCAGGTACAGGATCGGGTGGCAGTCGGCCATGTTCGCGCCGATGACGAAGAACAGATCGGCGTGCTCGAAGTCGTCGTAGGAGCCGGGGGGACCATCCGCGCCGAGCGACTGTTTGTATCCGGTGCCCGCGCTCGCCATGCACAGCCGGGAGTTGGCCTCGATGTGCACGGTCCGCAGGTAGCCCTTGGCCAGCTTGGTCGCGAGGTACTGCGCCTCGAGCGACATCTGCCCGGAGACATACAGCGCGATCGCGTCGGGGCCGTGCTCGTCGAGGATCGCGCGCAGCCGACCGGCCGCCTCCCGCACGGCGTCGTCGACCGGCACGGGCACCGGCTCCTGGCCGCGCTCGGGACGTCGGTACGCGGTCTCCATCCGGCCCGGCGTCCGCATCAACTCCAGGTGGGTCGCGCCCTTGGTGCACAGCCTGCCCGCGTTGGACGGGTGCAGCTTGTCCCCGCTGACCTTGGCGATCACCGGCGCTCCGTCGGTGCCCGCGCGGGTCTGCACCGTGATGCCGCACCCGACGCCACAGTACGAGCATGCCGTCCGCGCGGTGCCGTCCGCGGGGGTCGTGCCTGCGTCCACCATGGTTCCGATCATGGCGACCGCCGATTGCGGCGAATTTACCGCGCGTTATCGGCAGGTGACAATGACCCTCACCGTCGCGAAAATCGCCGGTGAGGTGTGACGCGGATCGCGGCTCAGAGCTTGTACGCGCGGTGCAGCGCCACGATCCCGCCGGTCAGGTTGCGCCATTTCACCGACGACCACCCGCTGCCCGCGATGCGCAAGGCCAGCTGCCGCTGGTTCGGCCACGCCCGGATCGACTCCGCGAGGTAGACGTACGCGTCCGGGTTGCTGCTGACCGCGCGCGCCACCTTCGGCAGCGCCTTCATCAGGTACTCCATGTACAGCGTGCGGAACCCCGGCACGATCGGCGTGGAGAACTCGGCGATGACCAGCCGCCCGCCCGGCTTGGTGACCCGCAGCATCTCGCGCAGCGCGGCCTCCGGGTCGGTGATGTTGCGCAGCCCGTAGGAGATGGTCACCGCGTCGAAGGACTCGTCGGCGAACGGCAGAGCCATCGCGTCGGCCGCCACCATCGGCACCCTGCGGTGCCTGCCCGCGGCGAGCATGCCCTGCGAGAAGTCGGCGGCCAGGCACCACGCGCCGGACTTCGCCAGATCGAGCGTGGACACCCCGGTGCCCGCCGCGAGATCGAGCACCCGCTCGCCGGGCCGCGGCGCGAGCGCCTTGCGCACCGCCCAGCGCCAGTAGCGGTCCTGGCCGGCGGAGATCACCGTATTGGTCAGGTCGTACCGGCGCGCGACGCCGTCGAACATCGTCGCGACCTCGTGCGGCTGCTTGTCCAACGAGGCCCTGACTGATCCGCCGCTGCGCGTGTTCAGGCCATTCAAGTCGGGTGCCTCCTGGTTTGCGTGCAGGTCCTGCGTCCGGTGCGCGCCGATGGTGGGCGTACCCGACGAGTCACCCATGTTCTCACGAGACCAGTCGTCACGTTTCGCTCGGCGGCTCCGGGATGGCGAATCAGGCCGTGTGTGGTAGCCGCATTCGGTGACCCGTCACGTCGGCGTAGTGACCCATCAACTCCGTGCAGACGGCGGGCCAGGTGCGGTGCAGCACGGATTTGCGTGCCGCACCGGCGAATCGGACCCGCAGCACCGGATCGTGCAGCGCCGCGACGGCACTCGGCAGCAGCTCGGTGAAACGATCGACCGGAAGCAGATATCCGTTGCGGCAGTGCGCGATCAGGTCGCGCGGGCCGCCCGCGTCGGGCCCGATCACCGGGACGCCGCAAGCCAGCGCCTCCTGCACGCCCTGGCAGAAGGTCTCGTGCTCGCCGGCGTGCACCATCACGTCCAGGCTCGCGTAGGCCTGGGCCAGGGCGTCCCCGCCGAGCTCGCCGGTGAAGACGGCGCGCGGCATCATCCGCGCGAGCCGATTCCGCTCCGGCCCGTCCCCGACGATCACCAATTGGATGTCCGGATCGTCGCCGAGCACCGCGAGCCGCTCGACATGCTTCTCCGGCGCGAGCCGGCCGACGAAGCCGACCACCAGTTTGTCGCCGTCGAGCCAGGAGTCGCGCAAGGCGGTGCGTCGCGCGGCCGGGTTGAACCGGTCGATGTCCACGCCGCGACCCCACCGGTGTACGCGCGGAATGCCATGCTGCGCAAGGTCTTCCGCCGCCGCCCGCGACGGGGCCAGCGTCCTGGTCGCGCCCTCGTGGATGCGCCGGGTCCAGGCCCACGCGGCCCGGCTGGCCAGCGCGAGCCCGTAACTCTTGGCGAACCCGGCGACGTCGGTCTGATACACCGCGACCGTCGGCAGGTCCAGCCGCACGGCCGCGGCCAGGCCGCCCGCGCCGAGCAGGAACGGCGATGCCAGATGCACCACGTCCGCGTCGAAATTCTCGATGGCCGAGACGATCCCGGGCTGCGGCAGCCCCACCGGCAGCGAACTGATCTTGGGCACCATCACCGCGGGCACCCGGTGCACCCGGAACCGCTCGTGCCAGCGCGCGGCGGGCGGCAGACCGCGCGGGGTGTCCGGGGCGATGATCACCGCGTCGTGGCCGTGCCGGTCCAGGTGATCGACCACCCGGAGCACCGAGTTGACGACGCCGTTCATATTCGGCAGAAACGACTCCGCGACGATCGCTACACGCACCCCCTCAGCGTGGCGTCCGCACCGCGCCGGGCCCCCACACCAGCGTGAAGCGGACCTGAAGATCGAGCGAACTCCTCGGACCGCGCCGTCACATGCCGCACGCGTGGTACCGCGGATCGGCCACGCCCTGCTCGGTGGCGCCGAGCAAGGGGGCGCAGCACGGCCACCGCTTCCTTGCCGTGCGCTCGTCGTCCCGGGGGCGGCCCGATCGTGGTCGGCAACCCCAACGACGGACGGACGAGGCGTTCGTCGCGATACGGCGGGCTTCGAGGCCGTCCTGCCCGACGGTAGCCGGATGTCGCCGCTGTGGGCGCGCTGATTCAGCTCGGTCGCGGTCGTCGTCCGCGTAGCCGGGCCAGCAGCCACAGGGTCGGCAGGGCGACCAGCCACACCACCACGATCACCGACAGCGCGGGGGGAATGGCGACGCGCACGTCGCGGCCCTCCACTCGCACCAGGTCGGGGTCCTCGCGGTTGTACTCCACCCGGATGCGTTCGCCCGCAGTGAGATTGGTCGGGTACAGCACGCCGACCTTCGGATTGTGCGTCTCGCCGTCCGGGGTGACGTACATGACCGCCGAGCGCAGGCGGCCGGCCGAGAGCACCTCGGCGCTGGTCACACCCTTGTCCGAGCTGATCAGATAGTCGTTGCGCCACGCGGCCAGCACCAGCAGCACGACCAGCACGCTGACCACCGTCGCGGCGGTGAGCACGCCGATCCCGGCCCGCCGCAGGCGGATCGAGCGTCGATCAGACTGCGTGGTTTCCAACACTGCAACAGGCTACCGACCGGCTCGGCTACGGTGTCGCGCATGTCCCGAAAATTCAGCTTCACCGTGCCTTATGCCGTCCCGGTCGAAGATCTTCACCGGGCACTCACCGACGACAAGGTCTGGCAGGCGCGCTTCGCCGACGCCGAGACCGCGACCCTCGACCTCTCCCATCCCGACGGTGCGGGCACCATCCGCATCCACATGACCGAAAAGGCTTCCGAGGACAAGATTCCCAGCGTCGTGAGCAAGGTGCTCAAGAGCCCGCTCACGCTCTCGCGTACCGACAACTGGCGCGAGCTCACCGGCGAGGTCGCCAAGGGCACCTTCGAGGGCGCGACCACCGGCATCGCCACCGAGATGTCGGGCACCTACGAGATGCGCTCGACCGCGGAGGGCTCCGAGATCGAGGTGGTCGGCACCGTGCAGGTCAAGGTGCCGGTGGTCGGCGGCGCCATCGAACCGCTCGCGGAACAGCTGCATCATCGCGTGCTCAACAGCGAGCGCGCGTTCGTCGAGGAGTGGGTCGCCGCGCAGGCGACCGCCTGACCCGCCGCCCCCGTCGTTCCGGCCCGTGCCGGGACGACGGGGTTCGTCTTACGCGAAATCCGTGGCGGAGTACTCCTTCTGCTCCACCAGCACCAGCCAGTTCCCGGAGTTGTCCCGGATGATCGCCTCAGTGCCGTAGGGCCGCTCGGCGGGCGGCTGAACGAACTCGACGCCTTTCGCGGTGAGCTCCTCGAAGGCCTTCTGGCAGTTCTCGGTGCGCAGGCCGAGCGCGCCGTGCGTGCCGTTCGCCAGCGCGCGCCGGATGGCGTCGGCCAGATTGTCGTCCAGCGGCGGGCCGGGCACCATCAGTGTCACCTCCAGCTCGGGGTGCGCCGGGTGGGCGACGGTGAGCCAGCGAAACCCGTTGTCGCCCATGGTGATATCGGAGACCTCGACGAAACCGAGCTTGTCGATGTACCACTGCTTCGCTTCGTCCTGGTCGGTGACGTACACGGTGACCAGCGAGACGTTCGTGATCGTTGTCATGCGACCAGGCTATGGGCGGCCGGTGGCGCGTGGCTTCTCCGAAATTGCGCGATCACGCCAGCCGGGCTTGCGGTCGCTGAGGCCGTGCATGAACACATAGCACCCTGGAATGCGCGGCGCCCCGTCGGCGAACTTGGCCTGATACTCCGAGGGCGTCACCCCGACCAGCTGCCGAAACTTGCTGCTGAACGAGCCGAGGCTGCTGTAACCGACCAGCATGCACACCTCGGTGACCGTCACATTGGACGAGCGCAGCAGATCCTGTGCCCGCTCGATCCGCCGCTCCGCCAGGTACGCGGCCGGCGTCAGCCCGTACACCGCGGCGAACGCGCGCAGGAAGTGATACTTGGAAACCCCTGCGGCGGCGGCCAATTCATCGAGCCGGAGCGGGTCGGCGTACCGCCGATCCGCCAGGTCGCGCGCCCGCCGCAGATGCGGCAGCAAATACAGCGCGGGCAGTCCACCCGCGGGTCGTCCGCCCATGGCTGTGCACCTGTCGTCGCGTGGGCAAGGCAGGGCTCAGCCTACCGGTGCCCTTACCGCCTCGGCACGCTGAAACCGCAGGTCCGCGCCCTCAGGCGAAGGGGGGAAGGTCGTCGGCGCGCATCGACATCCGGCCTGCCGCGCGCCAGGCCCGCGCGGTCAGGTCGACGTCCTCGTCGGTGACCAGGTTGCCCATCACCCGAACCGCGGTGCGCTGCAGGTATTTCGACCGCATCACCGGCGGGCCGCCGATCGGCACCATGCGCGGATGGGTGGCCAGCCCGGCGATGCGCCGCGCCACCGAGAAGGTGCGGCCGTACTTCGCGCGCAGCAACTCCGGCCAGACGCGCGTGAGGTCCGGCTCGTCGAGCAGCCCGGCCAGCATGTGCCCGCCCTCCAGGCCGTAGTCGATGCCCTCGCCGTTCAACGGGTTCACGCAGCCCGCGGCGTCGCCGACCAGCACCCAGTTGCGCCCCGCCACATTCGACACCGCGCCGCCCATCGGCAGCAGTGCCGAGGCCACCGCGCGCAGCGAGCCTTCGAACTCCCATTCGTCGAAGCGCAGCTTCGTGTAGTGCTCGAGCAGCGGCTTCAGCGCGATATGCGAGGGACGCCGCTCGGTGGCCAGCGAGCCGACCCCGATATTGACCTCGCCGTTGCCGAGCGGGAACACCCAGCCGTAGCCGGGCACCAGCGCGCCCTCGGCGTCGCGCAGTTCCAGATGCGAGGTGATCCACTGGTCGTCGCTGCGGGCTGACTTGATGTAGGCGCGCGCCGCCGTGCCGTACGCGTACTGCCGATGCCAGGTGCGCCCGAGCAGCCGCCCGATCGGCGAGCGGACACCGTCGGCGACGACGAGCGTCGCGCACTCGATGGCGTGCGTGCCCGTCGCTGTCCGCACCGTCACACCGGTGACCCGGTCGCCGTCGCGGGTGACGTCGACCACCTTGGTGCCGTCGATCATCCGCGCGCCGGACTTCATCGCGGTCTCGCGCAGCTTGTCGTCGAGTTCGGTTCGGGGAACGGCACTTCCATACGTCGGAAAGGATCCGCCGGGCCACGGCAGCAGCGCCTCGCCGCCGAAACCGGTCATCCGCAGGCCGTGGTTGACCGTGTGCGCGCGCAGCCAGTCGCCGAGACCGAGGTGCTCCAGTTCGGCCGTCGCGCGCGGGGTCAGCCCATCGCCGCAGGTCTTGTCCCTGGGGAAGACGGCGGAGTCGAGCAGCACCACGTCGCACCCGGCGCGCGCGGCCCACGCCGCCGAAGCCGATCCGGCCGGACCCGCGCCGACGACGAGCACCTCGGCCCTGGCTGGCAGCGCGTCCCCGCCCGCGGGGGTGACTTCCGGTGAACCCATGGCCCCCATACTCGCAGGATGATCTCGCCGGTGTCGACGGCGGGCGCGTCACGGCGCGCGGTCACGGCGTGGCGCGCGGGCGGTGATGTGCGAAAGTGTCTGATACACCGCATAGTGATGGTGTTCATGGGCCATCGGCCGGGGACACGCTAGGTTCTCTATCGTGGGGTCGGACGGATCGGTGGGAGAAGAAATGAGCACATCGGCTGTGAAGGACGAGAGCACGGTGGTGGCCGGGGTCGACCTCGTCGACGTCGAGCTCGCGGCGACCGTGCGCAACGGCCTGGAAGAGGTCGAGAAGCTCCTGGTCGCCGAGCTGTCCGACGGGGAGGACTTCCTGCAGGAGGCGGCGCTGCACCTGGCCAAGGCCGGCGGCAAGCGGTTCCGGCCGCTGTTCACCATCCTCACCGGCCAGCTCGGCCCGCGCCCGACCGATCCCGCGCTGATCACGGCGGGCACCGTCGTCGAACTCGTGCACCTGGCCACGCTGTACCACGACGACGTGATGGACGAGGCGTCCATGCGTCGCGGCGCGCCGAGCGTGAATGCCCGCTGGGGCAACAACATCGCGATCCTCGCCGGGGACTATCTGTTCGCCCACGCCTCCCGGCTCACCTCCACCCTCGGCCCCGACGCCGTGCGCATCATCGCCGAGACCTTCGCCGAACTGGTCACCGGCCAGATGCGCGAGACCATGGGCGCGCGCGAATCCCAGGACCCGGTCGAGCACTACCTGCGCGTCGTCTGGGAGAAGACCGGCTCGCTGATCGCGGCCGCCGGTCGCTTCGGCGGCACCTTCTCCGGCGCGGGCGCCGAGCACGTCGAGCGGCTGGCCCGCCTCGGCGACGCGGTCGGCACCGCCTTCCAGATCTCCGACGACATCATCGACATCTCCTCTGCCGCAGAGCAATCCGGCAAGACGCCCGGCACCGATCTGCGCGAGGGCGTGCACACGCTGCCGGTGCTGTACGCGCTGCGCGACGAGGGCGCCGAAGGCGACCGCCTGCGCAAGCTGCTCGCCAACCCGCTGCAGACCGACGCTGAGGTCGACGAGGCGCTGGACCTGCTGTCGCGCTCGCGCGGCATGGTGCTGGCCAAGGAGAAGCTGCAGGGTTACGCCGACCTCGCGCACGCCGAACTCTCCGCGCTGCCCGCCTGCCCGGCCAACGACGCCCTCGAGCACCTGGTCCGGTACACGATCGAGCGTGTCGGCTGAGTTCAGCAGGAACTTCGGCACGGGCTCCTATCGTTGACCTGTTGTCAACACTCGACGATCGGGGAGTGGGCAAAGGAGTCCTATGCACACGCACGGCTACGCGAACGGGCTGAAGACGTTCGGGTTGATGGTCGGCCTCTCGGCGCTGATCGTGGTCGCCGGTGCGCTGTTCCGCAGCCCGACGATCCTGATCATCGCCATCCTGCTCGCCGTCGGCATGAACGCCTACGCGTACTTCAACAGCGACAAGCTCGCGCTGCGGGCCATGCACGCGCAGCCGGTCAGCGAGCTGGAGGCGCCGGTCATCTACCGGATCGTGCGTGAGCTGGCGACCACCGCGCGCCAGCCGATGCCTCGGCTCTACATCAGCCCGACCAACGCGCCCAACGCCTTCGCCACCGGGCGGAATCCGCGTCACGCCGCGGTCTGCTGCACCAGCGGCATCCTGTCGATCCTCGACGAGCGGGAGCTGCGCGCCGTCCTCGGCCACGAACTGTCGCACGTCTACAACCGCGACATCCTCATCTCCTCGGTCGCCGGCGCGCTCGCCGCGGTCATCTCCGGCCTGGCCAACCTGGCCTTCTTCGCCTCGGCCTTCGGCGGCAACCGCAACGGTGAGGGCCCGAACATGCTCGGCGTGCTGCTCGTCTCGCTGCTCGGCCCGATCGCCGCGAGCCTGATCAAGCTGGCCGTCTCGCGTTCGCGCGAGTACCAGGCGGATCAGTCCGGCGCCGAACTCACCGGCGACCCGCTCGCCCTCGCCTCGGCCCTGCGCAAGCTGGAGCGCGGCGTGCAAGCCGCGCCCTTGCCGCCCGAGCCGCAGCTGACCGCGCAATCACATCTGATGATCGCCAACCCGTTCCGGGCGGGCGAGCGGGCCGCGCGCTGGTTCTCCACGCACCCGCCGATGGCCGAGCGCATCGCCCGGCTCGAGGAGATGGCAGGCGGGCCGAGGCGCTACTGAGGCGCGCTACCGGTAGTTGACGAACTGCAGGGCGATGCCGAAGTCCTCGCCCTTCAGCAGCGAGATCACGGCCTGCAGATCATCGCGCTTCTTGCTGCTCACCCGCAGCTCATCGCCCTGGATCTGCGCCTTCACGCCCTTGGGGCCCTCGTCGCGGATCTTCTTGGTGATCTTCTTCGCATGCTCGGTGTCGATGCCCTGCACCAGCGTTCCGGTGATCTTGTAGGTCTTGCCCGAGGCGACCGGCTCGCCCGCGTCGAACGCCTTGAGCGAGATGTCGCGGCGAATCAGCTTCTCCTTGAACACCTCCAGCGCCGCCTTGACCCGCTCCTCGGCCTCGGCCGTCAGCACGATCTTGTCCTCGCCGGACCACTCGATGCTCGCGCCGGTGCCGCGGAAGTCGTAGCGGGTGGTCAGCTCCTTCTCCGCCTGATGCAGCGCGTTGTCGACCTCCTGACGTTCGACCTTGCTGACGACATCGAATGACGAATCGGCCACACTTCGCTCCTGTCCTGACGGTCCAACGGGCTCGCTCGACCGGTTGATCGGTCCCCGTTAGTTGTACCCCGGAGCGTGACCGTAGTCCCGACGCACGGCCGATGGCCAGCCGGTTTGCAATCGGGGCGGGGGGTGGATGTATTCTGCTTCTCGCGCCGAGAGCGCGACGGCAGATTGCCCGAGCGGCCAATGGGAGCGGACTGTAAATCCGTCGGCGAAAGCCTACGTAGGTTCGAATCCTACATCTGCCACCCGGAACCCCCGTGGATCGACTCAGATCCCCGGGGGTTTCGTGCTGTACGGGGTCTTGTGCTCCCGTGCGACTGCGCCCCCGCCGCGTCGACACGCCTCGGAAAGGGCCTCTGACCACCCGGTTTGGTAGAGGGACCGGTGAGTGTGTAACCTCGTTCAAGACTTCGCCGCGCCGGGGTTCAGTGTTCGGAACTCGGTGCGAAAGTAGTCATGCCCCCTTAGCTCAGTCGGCAGAGCGTTTCCATGGTAAGGAAAAGGTCAACGGTTCGATTCCGTTAGGGGGCTCGCCGGATTGCCGGTGGTGACCGACCTGGCATCGCAGTTAGCTCCCACTCTGGTGGGGCCGGGGCGCGGCACCACAGCAATGCGCCCCGTGGCGGTGTAGCTCAGTCGGTAGAGCAAACGACTCATAATCGTTGTGTCGCCGGTTCAAGTCCGGCCATCGCTACCAAAACCGATCAGACCAACTGGTTGACCCGAAAGAAGGAATATCGTGGCCGCGAAGTCCACCGATGTCCGGCCAAAGATCACCTTGGCCTGCGAGCAGTGCAAGCACCGCAACTACATCACCAAGAAGAACCGGCGCAACGACCCGGATCGGCTGGAACTGAAGAAGTTCTGCCCGAACTGCGGCACGCACCGGGGACACAAAGAATCCCGCTAGTCCGCCACGCGTGAAGCTGCCGCGTGGATCGGCGCCGGGAGCGGCGATCGCTCTCGGCAATCTCGAATCGTGACAGTGTGAGGGCCGGACGTTTGTCCGGCCCTGACGCATTTCCACGGTCGACTGCGGTAGGTGGACGAGCCAGCGAGTGAACGGTTAACACAGCCGCCCAGCGGTTACGACGTAGCCGAGCGCCAGCGAGGCGCGGTCGTAGACGCTCCGCCGACTCCGGGCCTCGGGGTCAGATAGGTACAGTCCTCCCGTGACAATCAACACCGGTACAGACGAAGCGGCTCCGGCGGTCGAGGCGCTCGACCCCGCGGCACACGCGGCCTCCATGGTCGGTCACCACTACCGCGTCGACGACTACTACGAGGTCGGCCGCGAGAAGGTGCGTGAGTACGCCCGCGCCGTCCAGGACTACCACCCGGTGCACTGGGACGAGGGCCTCGCGCACGAGTACGGCTACGACGGCCTGATCGCGCCGCTGACGTTCATCTCCCTGGTCGGAATTCTGGCTCAGCGCAAGCTGTTCGAGGAGATCGTCACCGGCTACGACCTCAGCCAGATCCTGCAGACCGATCAGATCCTCGAGTTTCATCGCCCGATCAAGGTCGGCGATCGACTGGTCTGCGACGTGTACCTGCACTCGTTCCGGCAGGCCTTCGGCGGCGACATCATCGTCACCAAGAACATCGTCACCGCGCAGAACGACGAGCTGGTGCTCACCACCTACACCACGCTCATCGGCCGCAGCGGCGGCGAAATCGACCCGAACCTCAACGAGGTCGTCCGCAACGTGCTCATGCACGGCATCGGCGAGGACGCCCCGGACCACCGCCCGCGCGCCAACGTCCTCACCGAGCCGCTGCAGCTCGCCAGCGTCCCCGAGGTCGTGGCGAGCAAGCGCGCGCTCAGCTTCGACGACGTCTCGGCCGGCGACGAGCTGCCCACCCGCATCGTCCGGCTGACCCGCGGCGACCTGGTGAACTACGCGGGCGTCTCCGGCGACGCCAACCCGATCCACTGGAGCGACGAGGTCGTCAAGCTCGTCGACCTGGAGGACGTTGTCGCCCACGGCATGCTCACCATGGGCCTCGGCGGCGGATTCGTCACCTCCTGGCTCGGCGACCCCGGCGCGGTCAAGGAGTACAACGTCCGCTTCACCAGCCCGGTCTATGTGGGGACCGACGAGGCCGCCGAGATCGAGTACAGCGGTAAGGTGAAGTCGGTGGATCCGGAGACGCGGACCGCGGTCGTCGCCATCGTGGCGAAGTCGGCGGGGCGCAAGATCTTCGGGCGCGCGACGGCGACCGTCCAACTGGCCTGAGCGATCCGGCCGATGCGGAGACAGCCCTGACCTGGTCGACTGACCCTGATTGGCTATCGACGCGGACGGTAACGTACACTGAGGTTTCTGGGGTCACCAGCCGCTGCGCGCTGCTCTGTGGGGCTGGTTCCAGGCGAGTCCGCGAGGGTTCGCCGACGGGGCCGGCAACTGCCGAAGCAGCGCGCGTGTCATGTACAGCGACGCGCGCGGTCGGGTGACACCGGAACCCATAACTGAATACCGAACAGTGGTTGGACGGCCAACACGGAGCCAACCGAAGGGGCGTAGCTCAATTGGCAGAGCAGCGGTCTCCAAAACCGCAGGTTGCAGGTTCAAGTCCTGTCGCCCCTGCCCTGGATGCCAGCGACGAAAGGATCGACGTGAGCGAGCGCAGCGAGCGAGCCATTGGCACAGCGCGCTTCGCGCACGCCGGTGCCGAGCGAAGCGAGGTGATGGCGTGAGCGACGAGCGGGAAGATCGCCTGGGCGGCGCGCATGCGACCGATGGCGATGACACCGCTGGGGTAGCTCGCCCGAGCGGCAAGCGATCCGCTCGGCGGACTCGCAGCGCGTCATCCGACACGGGTTCGATCGCCACACTGGATCGTCCCTCGTCGCGCAAGGCAACCAAGACCGATCGGGCCGAACGCAAGAAGACGGGTAACCCGTTCAAGCGTTTGATCAAGTTCCTGCGTGAAGTAGTCGCGGAACTGCGCAAGGTGATCTGGCCCAACCGGAAGCAGATGGTCACCTATACGAGCGTTGTTCTGGTGTTCGTGATTTTCATGGTCGCGTTCATCAGCGGGTTGGATGTGGCGTTCATCAAGGGTGTCAACTGGCTGTTCGGCTAGCTATCGACGCCGACGCCGCAGGCCGATCCCGGGGCGGACCCGGGCGGACCAGTTCCGCCGCGCGCCAGGCCCCGGCACGCAGAGGATGTACGTGACGACACAGGAAGCGAGTGCCCCAGTGAGCACCCCGGAGAACGACACAAACGAAGAGTTCCCGGTCGAGGACGCGGTGGTGGACCCCACGACCGACAACGACGCGACCGTCGAAGACTCCGAGGACGTGGACTCCGAGGGCGCCGCGGACTCCGAACCGGAGACCGAAGAGGACGTCGCTGCCGAGGCCGCGCCGATCGACGCCGAGCCCGCCGACCCGGTCGCCGAGATGAAGTCCGCGCTGCGTCGCGCCCCCGGTGACTGGTACGTCATCCACTCCTACGCCGGCTACGAGAACAAGGTGAAGGCCAACCTCGAGACCCGCGTGCAGAACCTCGATCTCGAGGAGTACATCTTCCAGGTCGAGGTGCCGACCGAAGAGGTCACCGAGATCAAGAACGGCCAGCGCAAGAACGTCAACCGCAAGGTGCTGCCCGGCTACATCCTGGTCCGCATGGAGCTCAACGACGAGTCGTGGGGCGCGGTGCGCAACACCCCGGGCGTCACCGGCTTCGTCGGCGCGACCTCGCGCCCCTCGCCGCTGTCCATCGACGACGTGGTGAAGTTCCTCGTCCCGGCCGCCCAGCAGAAGAAGGCGCCTGCCGCCGCCGGCGCCACGGGCACGACCGAGACCGCCACCGAGTCGGTGGCCAAGCCGACCATCGAGGTCGACTTCGAGGTCGGCGAGTCGGTGACCGTGATGGACGGCCCGTTCGCGACGCTGCCCGCCAGCATCTCCGAGGTCAACGCCGAGCAGCAGAAGCTCAAGGTGCTCGTGTCGATCTTCGGCCGCGAGACCCCGGTCGAGCTCGGCTTCACCCAGGTTGCGAAGATTTAGACCTGTTACGTCTTACGGCCGGGCACACCCGTGCGGCCGAGGATCGCAACGTCAGGACTTGCAAAGAGCAAGGAAAACAGACACCTAGGAAAGAAAGATGCCCCCCAAGAAGAAGAAGCTCGCCGGGATCATCAAGCTTCAGATCCAGGCCGGCCAGGCGAACCCCGCTCCTCCGGTGGGTCCCGCGCTCGGTCAGCACGGCGTCAACATCATGGAGTTCTGCAAGGCGTACAACGCCGCGACCGAGTCGCAGCGTGGCAACGTCATTCCGGTCGAGATCTCGGTGTACGAGGATCGCTCGTTCGACTTCAAGCTGAAGACCCCGCCCGCCGCCCGGCTGCTGCTCAAGGCCGCCGGCGTGCAGAAGGGCTCGGCCGAGCCGCACCGCAACAAGGTCGCCAAGGTGACCATGGATCAGGTGCGCGAGATCGCCAAGACCAAGCAGGAAGACCTCAACGCCAACGATCTCGATCAGGCGGCGAAGATCATCGCGGGCACCGCGCGTTCGATGGGCATCACCATCGAGGGCTGAGCGGCCTGCTCTAGGTGGGAGGGCCGGCCAGGCCCGGATACCACGGCTGAACCAGAAACTTAAGGACAGAGAATCATGGCAAAACGAAGCAAGGCGTATCTCGCCGCGGCCGAGAAGGTCGACCGCGACACGCTGTACTCCCCGCTCGCCGCCGCGCGGCTGGCCAAGGAGACCGCGACCACCAAGACCGACGCGACCGTCGAGGTCGCCGTTCGTCTCGGCGTCGATCCCCGCAAGGCGGACCAGATGGTCCGCGGCACGGTCAACCTGCCGCACGGCACCGGTAAGACCGCCCGCGTCATCGTGTTCGCGGCCGGCGAGAAGGCCGCCGAGGCCGAGGCCGCCGGTGCGGACGCCGTCGGCGCCGAGGACCTGATCGAGCGGATCCAGGGCGGCTGGCTCGAGTTCGACGCCGCGATCGCCACCCCGGATCAGATGGCCAAGGTCGGCCGGATCGCGCGTGTCCTCGGACCGCGTGGCCTGATGCCGAACCCGAAGACGGGCACGGTCACCAACGACGTGACCAAGGCCGTCAACGACATCAAGGGCGGAAAGATCAACTTCCGCGTCGACAAGCAGGCCAACCTGCACTTCGTCATCGGCAAGGCCTCCTTCGCCGATGCCGCGCTGGTGGAGAACTACGGCGCCGCGCTGGAGGAGATCCTGCGTGTGAAGCCGTCGACCGCCAAGGGCCGCTACGTCAAGAAGGTGACGGTCTCGACGAACACCGGACCGGGCATCCCGGTGGACCCGAACCGCACCCGCAACCTCCTCGACGAGGACGCGTAGCGACTGCTCTGCCGGTCGCTCGAGCCGACCGGCTGCGTAACACCTGAGTCCGGAGGGCGGGAACGCGATTCGCGTTCCCGCCCTTACGCGTTCCCGGCGAAGGCCGCCGCGGACTAATTCTTGGTCCACCGTGGTTGGGCATGAGGTGACGGTTGTCCTGCTCATCTCCGGGAGCACTCGCGGTGCCTCCACCAACTCGGCCGCCCTGCGCACCGTGCAGGCCGTCGCGCCCGACGGCGTCGACGCGCGCTGGTACGACGGCCTGGCCGACCTGCCCGCGTTCAACCCGGACGACGACGGCACCGGGCACCCCTCGGTTCTCGCGCTCCGCGAACAGCTTTCGCAGGCCGACGCGGTGCTGTTCTGCACCCCGGAGTACGCGGGCACGCTGCCGGGCAGCCTGAAGAACCTGCTCGACTGGACCGTCGGCAACGCCGACCTCTACGAGAAGCCCACCGCCTGGATCACCGTCGCGGCGCCCGGCCGCGGCGAGGGAGCCGCCGCGACCCTGGCGCTCGTGCTGGGCTATGTGGGCGCCGACGTCGAAGCCGGCGAATGCCCCCGATTGCCGGTCGGCCGCGACGACGTCGGACCGGACGGCCTGGTCACCACCGCCGAATTCCGCGGCGGCGCAGTTGAAGCCCTGAACGCACTGGTGGCCAGGGTGACCTCCTGACGACGAAGGCCGAGACCGCGCGGGTCCCGGCCGTCGCCTGTGCGGCCGTCAGTCGGCCGAATTCCCTTGCCGCTCAGGCCCTTTGCGCCAGCCGAGCAGCACCGAGTCGCCCTCCTGCGCGCCCCACGGCAGGAAGACGGCCACGACGAGCGCGCACACGACGACCGCACCGGCGGCCACCAGCGACGCCGTGTGTGAGCCCTCCAGCGCCGCCGTCTTCATCGCGACGATGAGGTTCTCGCGCTGGCTCTCGAAGAACGGTGGCAGCGGGCGCTTGCGGATCTCGAGCACGCTGAGCGGGCTGGCTTTCACCAGGCCCTTCTCGTTCTCGTTCATCAGGGTGGTGGGCAGCGCGTCGATGCGCGGGGCGATCCTGCTCGTGTAGTACGACGCCACGATCGAGCCGAGCACCGCGACGCCGAGCGTGCCGCCGATCTCGCGGGTGGTGTCGTTGACCGCGGACCCGGCGCCCGCCTCGTTCAGCGGCAGCGAACCCATGATCGACTCGGTGGCCGGGCCCTGCACGATGCCGACGCCGAGCGCCATGAACACCATCGCGGGCAGCACGTCGGTGACGTAGGGACTGTCCACGGTCACCTGACCGCCGAGGTACAGCCCGAGCCCGGTGGTCAGCAGCCCGACGACGATGACCGGCGTAGGACCGAAGCGTTGCGCTAGCAGAGTCGCGACCGGTGCGCCGACCGCCACGGAGAACGCGAAAGGCAAAGAGGCGATGCCGAATTCGAGCGGTGTGTATTCCCGCACCCCTTGGAAATACTGGGTGATGAGGAAAAGGAAACCGAACATCGAGAAGTAACCGATCGCAATCGACAAGGCGGGCATGGAGAATCGGCGATTGCGAAACAGCGTCATATCGAGAATCGGTGCGGCGGTGCGTAATTCCCACACGACGAACGCGACGATCAAGAGCAGGCCGAGCGCGCCGGTGCCGAGCGTCGTGGTGGAGAGCCAGCCGTAGCGCGGCGCCTCGATGATCGACCAGACCACCAGCGTGATGCCCGCGATGGACAGCCCGATGCCGGGCAGGTCGAGCCTGCCGACCTGCGAGGAGCGCGACTCCGGCACCCAGATCAGCGTGGCGACCAGGGCGATGAGCGCGAGCGGCACGTTGATCCAGAACACCGAGTGCCAGGTGAAGTGCGCGAGCAGCCAGCCGCCGGAGATCGGGCCGATCGCGATGGCGAAGCCGGCCATGGCGGTCCACGCGGCGATGGCGAGGGCGCGCTCGCGTTTGTCGTGGAAGATGTTGATGATCAGCGCGAGCGTCGCGGGGAAGACGGCCGCGGCGAACACGCCCATCGCGGCGCGCGCGGCGATCACCCCACCCATCGAGCCGGACAGCGCGCCCGCGACGGACATGACGCCGACACCGACCAGGCCGACCATCATGATCCGCCGCCGGCCGACCCGGTCGCCGAGATTGCCGAAGGCGAGCAACAGGCCCGCGAACGTGAGGGTGTACGCGTCGACGACCCATTGCAGGCCGCTGACGCCGGTGTGAAGCTGCACCCCGATCGAGGGGAGCGCCACATTGACGATGGTGTTGTCCAGGACGACGAGCAGCTCCGCGAGGCAGATCACTGCCAAGGCGAGAAAGCGCTGGTTACGTCGTTCCAGCAGCACCGGTGGATCGACTATGGAGGTTGCCATAGTTCAGCAGTCAAACAGTAACTGTCACCGTTGGTAACACTTGTTTGCCGCGATCTCGGACACAATCGGCAGCTGGTGTGAGCTGTGCCATGCCGGTTCGGCTGGCGGCGGAGCGGGTTCGGCCCCGTTTTGGCAGATGGGGGTGGGTCCAGGTACATTGGACGGCAGTTATCGACTTAGTTCGATTCCTACCCAAATCCGTTCTACCGAAGACCGTTGGTCGTCGAGCCCGCATGGGTTCGATCGAAGGTCCGGCGATACCGCTGGCGGCCCACGCAGGGAGAACCGAGGCCGTGTGTTTTTTGTGCGCCCCGGAACGCCTTGCGTCCGGGGCGTTTGTTTTGTCGCCGACCCCTGATCGGTAGTTCGTTTTCGAACCGACCATCAGAGAGGAGGCGAAGTATGGCGAAACCCGAGAAGGTCACCGCGGTCGAGGAGATCGCGGAGCAGTTCAAGAGCTCGACCGCCACCGTGGTCACGGAATACCGTGGTCTGTCGGTCGGCAAGCTCACCGAGCTGCGACGCGCGCTCGGCGCCGAAGCCACGTACTCCGTCGCCAAGAACACCCTGGTCAAGCGCGCCGCCGCCGAGGCTGGCGTGGAGGGCCTGGACGACTTGTTCGTCGGACCGACCGCGATCACCTTCATCAGTGGTGAGCCGGTTACCGCGGCGAAGGCCCTGAAGACCTTCGCGAAGGACAACAAGGCGCTCATCATCAAGGGCGGCTACATGGATGGCGCGCCGCTGTCCGTGTCCGAGGTCGAGAAGATCGCCGACCTGGAGTCCCGCGAGGTCCTGCTGGCCAAGCTGGCCGGCGCGATGAAGGGCAACATGGCCAAGGCCGCCGGTCTGTTCAACGCTCCCGCGTCGCAGGTGGCTCGCCTCGCCGCCGCGCTCGTGGAGAAGAAGCAGGCCGAAGCCGGTGGCGACACCGCTGCCGCTGCGGAAACCGCCGCTGAATAACCCCATGCGGGTGATTCGCATGCGGCGCGTCGCCCTCATAGACAATCACTACCGAAAGGAACAACATCATGGCCAACGTTGACGAACTGCTCGAGACCTTCGGCAACATGACCCTGCTCGAGCTGTCGGACTTCGTCAAGAAGTTCGAGGAGAAGTTCGAGGTCACCGCCGCCGCTCCGGTCGCCGTCGCCGGCCCGGCCGGCCCGGGTGCCGTCGCGGACGCCGTCGAGGAGCAGGACGAGTTCGACGTCATCCTCGAGGGTGCGGGCGACAAGAAGATCCAGGTCATCAAGGTGGTCCGCGAGATCGTCTCCGGCCTGGGCCTGAAGGAGGCCAAGGACCTCGTCGAGGGTGCGCCGAAGGCCATCCTGGAGAAGGTTGCCAAGGACGCCGCCGACGCCGCCAAGGCGAAGCTGGAAGAGGCCGGCGCCAAGGTTACGGTCAAGTAATTCCGCGACCGGAAAACGCCGACGGGCGACCCCCTTGTGGGGGTCGCCCGTTTGCTTTCTCCGGCGACCTGCGCCAACAATCCGGAAATAGCGAATGAAACAGGGTTACTCTTCAGTCAGGTTGGGGTGTGCCCCGTCTTGCTCGTGGGATACAGTGGCCCGACCCACTGTGACGTGACACACCGCGCGACCGAGCACGCGGTTAGCCGGTGGGCAGCTCGCTGAGAAATTGTGGAGGTTGGCGTGGGCGTCGAGGTCAGAACCGAGGGTGTAACCAAGTCCTTCGGATCCCAGCGAATTTGGCAGGACGTCTCCCTGACTCTGCCCTCCGGTGAGGTCAGCGCGCTGCTCGGCCCGTCCGGTACCGGCAAGTCGGTCTTCCTGAAGTCGCTGATCGGTCTGCTGCGCCCGGAGCGCGGCTCGATCTTCATCGGCGACACCGACATCACCACCTGCTCCAACAAGGAGCTCTACGAGATCCGCAAGCTCTTCGGCGTGCTGTTCCAGGACGGCGCGCTGTTCGGCTCGATGAACCTGTTCGACAATGTCGCCTTCCCGCTTCGTGAGCACACGAAGAAGTCGGAGTCCGACATTCGCAAGATCGTCATGGAGAAGCTGGAGCTGACCGGTCTGCTCGGGGCCGAGACCAAGCTGCCCGGCGAGATCTCCGGCGGTATGCGCAAGCGCGCCGGGCTGGCGCGTGCCCTGGTGCTGGATCCGCAGATCATCCTGGTCGACGAGCCGGACTCCGGTCTGGACCCGGTGCGCACCTCGTACCTGAGCCAGCTGCTGATCGATATCAACGCGCAGATCGACGCGACGATCCTGATCGTCACCCACAACATCAACCTGGCCCGCACCGTGCCCGACAACATCGGCATGCTGTTCCGTCGTCAGCTGGTCATGTTCGGCCCGCGTGAGGTGCTGCTGACCTCCGACGAGCCGGTGGTCAAGCAGTTCCTCAACGGCCGCATGCAGGGCCCGATCGGCATGTCCGAGGAGAAGGACGAGGCCCAGATGGCGCGCGAGCAAGCGATGTTCGACGCGGGCCACCACCACGGCGGCGCCGAAGAGGTCGAGGGCATCATCCCGCAGATGCAGGCGACGCCGGGAATGCCTGTGCGCCAAGCGGTTCTGCGCCGCAAGGAGCGCGTCCGGGAGATCATGCACACGCTGCCGCATGCGGCGCAGACCGCGATTCGCGAGTCACTTGATCAGAACGACGATACGCAGGTGCTGGCGTACAACAACAACGACCTGGGTGGTTACCAGGGCGCCGCGTTCGAGACCACCACTCGACACAACACAACTAACGGGTAACATCTGCGATCGTGAATTCCTCCCTGGCGCGATTGCGGACCCCACTGGAGTCGGGGTTTGGCCAGGCCGGCAACATTTTCGCGCTGTTCGTAGACGTGCTGCGCAAGACGTTTCGCCGGCCGTTCGAGTGGCGGGAGTTCATCGAGCAGTCGTGGTTCATCGCGAGTGTCTCGATCCTGCCCAGCGCACTCGTCGCTATCCCGTTCGGCGCGGTTGTCGCGCTGCAGACCGGCTCGCTGATCAAACAGCTCGGCGCCGAGTCGTTCACCGGCGCGACGAGCGTGCTCGCCACCGTGCAGCAGGCGGCGCCGATCGTCACCGCGCTGATCATCGCGGGCGCGGCCGGTTCGGCGGTCGCCGCCGATCTCGGCTCGCGCACCATCCGTGAGGAGATCGACGCGCTCGAGGTGCTCGGCGTCGATCCGGTGCACAAGCTGGTCGTGCCGCGCGTGCTCGGCATGACCGTGGTCGCGCTGCTGCTGAACGGCCTGGTGTCGGTCGTCGGCATCGCGGGAGGGTATTTCTTCAACGTGCTGTTGCAGGGCGGAACGCCCGGCGCTTACCTCGCGTCGTTCTCCGCCCTCGCACAGCTGCCGGACCTGTGGATCGGCGAGTTCAAGGCGCTGATCTTCGGTCTGCTGGCCGGAGTGATCGCCGCGTACAAAGGCCTGCACCCCAAGGGCGGCCCGAAGGGAGTAGGTGAAGCGGTGAACCAATCCGTGGTGATCACGTTCTTGGTGCTGTTCTTCGTGAACCTCATTCTCACCCTGGTGTACCTGCAGGTCGTCCCGGCCAAGGGCGCCTGACCGGTGGCCACGCAGTACCGCAACCCTGTGATCGCCAAGTCCCTGCGCCGGGTGGGCGACGTCGCGCGTGCGCCGCTCAACATGATCGACCGGGCCGGCGAGCAGATGTCGTTCTACTCGCGCGCCATCGCCTGGATCCCGCGCACCGCCGTGCATTACCGCAAGGAGGTCATGCGGCTGCTCGCCGAGGTGACCTTCGGCAGCGGCGCGCTGGCGGTGATCGGCGGCACCATCGGCGTCATCGTCTTCATGTCCGGGTCGGTCGGCGTCGTCGTCGGCCTGCAGGGCTTCAAAGCCCTGGACGCCCTTGGCAGCTCGGTGCTCACCGGCTTCCTCACCGCCTACATCAACACCCGCGAGATCGCCCCGCTGGTCGCGGCGCTGGCACTGTCGGCGACAGTCGGCTGTGGTTTCACCGCGCAACTCGGCGCCATGCGGATCTCCGAGGAGATCGACGCGCTGGAGGTGATGGCGGTGCCCGGCGTGCCGTTCCTGGTCACCACCCGCGTGATCGCCGGCTTCCTCGCGGTGATCCCGCTCTATATCGTCGGCCTGCTCGGCACGTTCCTGGCGTCGCGGATGATCAGTATCTGGTTCAACGGGCAGTCCAGTGGCTCCTACGACCACTACTTCAGCCTGTTCCTACCACCCGAAGACGTGCTCTATTCGTTCGTCAAGGTGCTGGTCTTCGCGTTCGTGATCATCATGGTGCACTGCTACTACGGCTTCCACGCCACCGGCGGACCCGCCGGGGTCGGCGTCGCGGTCGGGCGCGCGGTGCGTGCCGCGATCGTGCTGGTGAACGTGCTCGATTTCTTCCTCAGCCTTGCCATTTGGGGCACCACCACGACGGTGCGGGTGGCCGGATGAACGCGGCATCGGGCGGGGCGCGCGGTAGACAGGCGTGGCGGTCGACGGAGAAGCTGCGTGTCCGCGTTCTCGGCATCGCCTTCTTCGTCGTGTGCGCGCTGTTCCTCGCGACGACCATCGCGATCTACAACAAGCAGTTCGTGAAGACCGTCGACGTCCATCTGGTCACCGACAGCGTCGGCAACGCGCTCACCAAGAACGCGGACGTGAAGGTTCGCGGCATCACCGTCGGTGACGTGCGCTCGAGCCACTCCGACAACGGCAAGGTGACGCTGAACCTGGCCATCCAGCCGGACAAGGCCGACCAGATCCCGGCCAACGCGACCGCGCGCCTGCTGCCGAAGACGCTGTTCGGCGAGCGCTACGTGGACCTGGTGATCCCGGCCGAGCGCAGCGCGAAGCATCTGACCGACGGCGTGACGCTGCAGCAGGACCAGAGCGGCAACGCGATCGAGCTGAGCAAGCTGCTCGACGACCTGATGCCGCTGCTGCAGGCGATTCCGCCGCAGGACCTCGCCGCCACGCTCGGCGCGCTGTCGCAGGCGCTCTCCGGTCAGGGGCTCGCGCTCGGCGAGAGCATCGACAAGCTGGACAACATCTTCCGTCAGGTCAACGGCGTGCTGCCGGATCTACAGGAGGACCTGCGCAGCTTCGCCCAGGTGGCCGCCACCTACTCCGACGCCGCACCGCAGCTGGTCGACGCGCTGGACAACCTGCGCACCACCAACGCGACCATCGTGCAGCGCCGCGGCGACATCGACGCCCTCTACGCCGTGCTGACCCCCGCCTCGTCGGACACCGCCGATTTCCTGGTCGCCAACCGGGACAACATCATCGACCTGTCCGCCGACTCGCGCCCCCTGCTCGAGCAGCTGGCCACCTACTCGCCGACCTTCCCGTGCGTGATGGCGAACTTCGCTCAGCTCAAGCCGCGCATCGATGAGATCCTCGGCAAGGGCACCAAGAACCCGGGCACCCGGGTGACCATCGAGCTGACCAACCCGCGCGGCCGGTACCTGCCCAATCAGGACGAGCCGCGGTGGCTCGACGACCGTGGGCCGTGGTGTATTCCGGAGAAGCCGCTCGGGGTCGACCCCGGCCAGTACACCGGCGGCGCGAACAACGACGGCTCCTACGCGGTGCCCTCGCGCAACCCCGGCGACCAGGAGACGGGCAAGCTGTCGCCGCCGCAGTTCGGCGTCTACCCGGCGGGCCACGTCGCGACGATCGCGGGATCGCCGATGGAGCAGCAGTCGCTCGGCGCGATCTACGGTGCGGCCCATGACGTCTCGCCGGATCAGGTGCCGGGCTGGGTGACCAGGGTCGGGGCGCCCGCGTTCCGCGGCAGCGAGGTGAGCGTTCGATGAAGCAGAAACTGCGCGGCCTGGGTGGCCCGCTCACCAAGTTGATCATCTTTGTAGTCGTGACCGTGTTCGCGACGACCGTGCTCGCCCTGTCCATCGCCAATTACAGCGGCAGCGGCACCAAGTTCAAGGCCCGCTTCACCGATGTCACCTCGCTCAATCCGGGCGACGAGGTGCGCGTGGCCGGCGTGCGGGTCGGCAAGGTCACCGACGTCTCGATCGTGGACCGGCGCATGGCCGAGGTGAAATTCGAACTCACGGACCGGGATTGGCTGCCCGCCTCGACCACCGCGAGCATCCGCTACCGCAACCTGGTCGGCCAGCGCTATATCGCGCTGGAACAGGGCACGGGCGAGCAGGGCCGAAAGCTCAACGCGGGCGGTACCATTCCGCTCGAGCGCACCAAGCCCGCGCTCAATCTGACCACCCTGTTCAACGGCTTCCGTCCGCTGTTCCGCACGCTGACCGCCGACGACGTGAACAAGCTCTCCTTCGAGATCATCCAGGTGTTCCAGGGCGAGCAGGGCACGATCCACGACCTGGTCGCCACCACCGCGAGCCTGACCAACAAGATCGCGGACAAGGACGCGGTGATCGGTGAGCTCGTGCGCAACCTGACCGCGGTGCTCGACACGGTGAATCGGCGCGATGACCAGTTCGACCAGCTCATCGTGAATACCGAGGCGCTGGTGAGCGGGCTGTCCGCGGAGCGCGACACGATCGGCCGCTCGGTGACCTCGCTCGGCAACCTGGCCTCGGCCACCGCCGACCTGCTGGTCCCGGTGCGCCCGACGCTGCAGGGCTCGATCGCGGGGCTGAACCAGCTCGCGGGCACCATCAACGACCGTCAGGACGACGTGAACGACGTCCTGCGCAACCTGCCGCTCAAGATGGAGAAGCTCGGCCGGGTCGGCAGTTACGGCTCGTGGTTCCAGTTCTATCTCTGCGGTATCGACATCGTCGTCGGGCCGGGCGCGGCGGACGCCCCGCAGCTGAATCTGCCCGCCGGGCTGCCGACGATCAACCAGCCGCTGTACACCAACGCCGCGCCGCGTTGCTCCGGGAAGGCCCGCTGATGGACGACCGGATTCTGCTCGGACGCCGCAGCCCCGTCTTCATGGGCGTGCTCGGCCTCGCCATGGTGCTGCTGGTCACGGTGTCGGCGTTCTTCTTGGACCGGCTGCCGATCATCGGCGCGGGCACCAAGTACACCGCCGAATTCTCCGAGGCCGCAGGCCTGAAGAAGGGCAACGAGGTCCGCATCGCGGGCGTGAAGGTCGGCTCGGTGTCCGACGTGCGGCTCGAGGGCGCCAAGGTGCTCGTCGACTTCCGCACCCAGGACGCCTGGATCGGCAGCGAGACCACCGCCTCGATCCAGATCAAGACGGTGCTCGGTCAGAAGTATCTGGCGCTGGACCCGAAGGGCTCCCGCGCGGCCGATCCGTCGAGCCGAATTCCCTTGTCGCGCACCGTCGCCCCCTACGACGTGGTGGACGCGTTCACCGACGCGGCGAAGAACATCGACCAGATCGACACCGCGCAGCTGGCCACCAGCATGCGGGTGCTCTCCGACGCGTTCGCGACCACGCCGCCGGAGCTGCGCGGCTCCATCGACGGCGTCGCCCGCCTGTCGGAGACGCTGGCCAAGCGCGACGAGGAACTGAAGAAGCTGTTCGCCGCCACCCGGCAGACCACCCAGGTGCTCGCCGACCGCAACGCGGAGTTCGAGCGACTGCTCGCCAACGGCGGACAGTTGCTCGCCGAGCTCAACATTCGTCAGCAGTCGATCGCGCAGCTGCTCTCCGGCGCGAAGACGGTGTCCGCGGAGCTCTCGGCGCTGGTGCACGACAACGAGGAGCAGATCGGCCCCGCGCTGAAGAATCTGCGCGCCTCGATCGATCTGCTCAACGCCAACCAGCAGAACATCTCCAAGACCTTGGAGCTGGCGGCGCCGTTCTACGGGATCTACGCCAATGTGCTCGGCACCGGTCGCTGGTTCGACGCGGTGATCGTCAACCTGATCCCGCCCGCGCTGCCGGACATCCCCGGCGCCCGCCCGCCGATCCGCAACATGGGAGGTAACTGACGTGGCGGACCGGGTACGGGCACTACGGAATTCGGGCCGCGGCACCAAGATCGCCATCGCGCTGGTCGTGGTGGTGGCGGTGGTCGCCGCCGGCGTGCTGTGGTGGACCTTCGATCGTTTGACCACCACCAAGATCACCGCCTACTTCGACCGTTCGGTCGGCATCTACGAGGGCTCGGACGTGCGGGTGCTCGGCGTTCCCGTCGGCCGGGTGGAATCGGTGGAGCCGCAGGGCGATCAGGTCAAGATCGTGATGAGCGTGAATCGCTCCTACGATGTGCCCGCCGACGCGCGGGCCGCGCAGATCACGCCGTCGATCGTGTCCGACCGCTACATCCAGCTGACCCCCGTCTACACCGGCGGCCCGAAAATGCCGCGCACCGCGACCATTCCGCGCGAACGCACGGTCACCCCGGTCGAGGTGGACCAGCTGTACAAGAGCATCACCGAGCTCTCGGATGCGTTGGGCCCCAACGGCGCCAACAAGGACGGCGCGGTCAACGAGCTGGTGCGCACGGGCGCGGCCAACCTCGACGGCAACGGCGAGGCGCTGGCCAACAGCCTCACGCAGTTGTCCAAGGCGGCCAAGTACCTGTCGGACGCGCGCGGCGACATCTTCGACACCGTCAAGAACCTGCAGAGCTTCGTCGCGATGCTGGCCGAGAACGACGCGCAGGTGCGCCAGTTCAACACCCAGCTCGCCGACCTGTCCACCTTCCTGGCCAACGAACGCAGCGACCTCGGCGCCGCGCTGAACCTGCTCTCGGTCGCCCTCGGCGACGTCGCCCGGTTCATCGACAACAACCGGGACCTGGTCGCCAGCAACGCCGAGGGCCTGGTGACGCTCACCAAGACGCTGTCCGATCAGCGCGACGACCTCGCGGCCGCGCTGCCGGTGCTGCCGCTCGCGCTGAGCAATCTGATCAATATCCACAACGGCGAGTCCGGCACCCTGGACATGCGCGCCAACTTCACCGACCTGCAGGACCCGTTCGGCGTGATGTGCAAGCTGATCGACGTGTCCAAGCTGCGGCCGGGCGATCCCCAGTTCGACGCGCTCGGCAGGCAGATGCGGCCGATCCTGGACCACTGCAAGGAGATCGCCGACCAGATCACCGCCGGGGTGCAGACGCCGACGCTGATCCTGCCGTTCGGCATTCTCAGCGGGGAGAACGAGCAGCGCGCGCCGGTGCCGGGCACCGTGCCCGGCACGCCGTCCGATCGGCTTCCGCCGTCGCAGGGAGGGGAGCGGTGAGTAGCCGAATCCGTTCTGTCACACGCGGTCTCGGCGCCGCGATGGCCGCCGGCCTGGCCACGGCGCTGGTCGCCTCGTGCTCGTCCGACGGCATCTACAGCGTTCCGCTGCCCGGCGGCGCCGACCTCGGCGAGCACCCGATCCACCTCGACATCCAGTTCGACGACGTGCTCGACCTGGTGCCGCAGTCCGCGGTGAAGGTCGAGGGCCTGCAGGTGGGCCGGGTCGAGGAGATCAAGATCGGCAAGGACCAGTGGACCGCGACGGTGCGGGCCGTGGTGAACTCCTCGGTCGACCTGCCCGCGAACGCGCGCGCCGAGGTGCGCCAGTCGAACCTGCTCGGCGAGAAGTTCATCGAGCTGTCCAAGCCCGCGGCCGAGCCGGAGGCGAAGAAGCTGGCCGACGGCGCGGTGATCCCGATCGAGCGCACCCGGCACGCGACCGAGATCGAGCAGGTGCTCGGCGCGTTGTCGTTGCTGCTCAACGGCGGCGGCGTCGCCCAGCTGCAGCCGATCGTCACCGAGTTGAACAAGACCATCGGCGGTCGCGAGGAGCGGGTGCGTTCGCTGCTCGATCAGGCCAACACCTTGATCAAGGGCCTCGATGATCAGGTCGACGACATCACCCGCGCCCTCGACGGCCTCGACGTGCTGAGCAGCCGGGTGAGCAGGCAGACCGACCAGATCGGCAAGATCCTCGATCAGCTGCCGCAGGGCATCAAGATCCTGGAGGAGCAGCGCCCGCAGCTCGTCGGGCTGCTCAGCCAGCTCGACCGGGTCGGCCAGGCCGGTTTCGACGTGCTCGACCACTCCAAGGACGACCTCATCCGCGATCTGACCTCGCTGCGCCCGACGCTGCAGGAGCTGGGCAGGTCCGCCCCGGACCTGATCACCGCGCTGCCGTTGATCCCGACCTACCCGTTCCCGGACTCCACGCTGGAGTCCACGTTCGGCGGCTCGGTCAACACCTGGCTGTCGGTGGATCAGCAGATCGGCGTCACGCTGAGCAATCTCGGCGTGGGCAAGCCGGACCCGGTCTACGTCCCGCCGCTCGGCCCGCCCGTGCCGGTGAATCCGACCAACCCCTACTACAACGGCAACGGGCCTCGGCCCGGCTGGCCGACGGTGTCGATCCTGCCGTTGCCGCCGAACATGGCGCAGCCGCCCGCGCCGGGCGTGCCGCCGAATCCGGTGGGCGCCATCCTCGAGCAGCTCGGAGTGGGTGGTACCCGATGAGTAAGTTGGTCCGCTGGCAGCTGATCGCGTTCGCCCTCATCGCGGTGGTGGGCGTGGTCTTCGTGGGTGCCAAGTACATTCGGCTCGACCACATGCTCGGCTTCGGCCAGTACGACGTGCAGGTGCGGTCGACGCAGACCGGCGGCATCTACAAGGGCGCCGAGGTGACCTACCGCGGCGTGCCGGTCGGCCGGGTCGGCGAGCTGGAACTCACCGACGACGGCGTCGTCATGAACCTCGTCATCGACTCGAACTCGCCGAAGATCCCCGCGAGCGCGAAGGCCGTGGTGGCCAACCGTTCCGCGATCGGTGAGCAGTACGTCGACCTGCAGCCGGACAACGACTCCGGCCCCTACCTGCACGACAACTCGGTGATCTCCTCGGCGACCACGCCGGTGCCGGTCGAGCAACTGGTCGCCAGCGTCGACACGTTCACCCGCTCGGTCGATCTCGCGGCGCTGAACACCACCGTGCGCGAGCTCGGCAAGGCGTTCGACGGCAAGGGCGACGATCTGCAGGTCTTCGTCGACTCGCTGAACAAGTTCACCGCCACGTTCAACGAGACGCTGCCGCAGACGATCCAGCTCATCCGCGACAGCAAGGTCGCGCTCGGCACCCAGGCCGAGCAGTCCGGCGCCATTCGCGAGTTCAGCGACGGCCTCGACAAGCTCACCGCACAGCTGCGCTCCAGCGACCCGGACATCCGGCGGCTGATCGGCACCGGCGCCGACGCGGGCCGGCAACTCGACGCGCTGCTGCACGAGAGCGGCGGCGCGCTCACCCAGGACCTCGGGAACCTGCGTCAGCTGCTACTGGCCATCTCGCCCAAGTTCTACGCGATCCGCCCGCTGCTGCAGTTCCTGCCGCAGCTGTCGATCGGCGGCTCGTCCACCGCGCCGGGCGACGGCACCACCCACTTCGGGCTCGTGCTGGAGGCGAACAATCCGCCCGCCTGTACCGTCGGCTACGAGGGCACGCAGCGGATCCTCGAGCAGATGAAGGCGCAGAATCCGAACTTCGACGACACCCGCGACGAGTTCCCGTTCAACAAGGACGCGAAGTGCCTTGTGCCGCAAGGTAACCCGACCGCCGTGCGCGGCGGCGAACGGGCCGTCCTCGCCGATCCGAACGTCGTGCAGCCCTGGGACTCCACCCCGAAGACCGATCCGGATCGGCTGAACCTGAATCCGATCGCCGTGCAGATGGCCACCCTGATGGGGGTTACGCCGAAGCGGTGACCAGCAACGATGACGTTAGGGTGGCTGGCGTGACCTCAGATGCGGACAAGCGACTCGACCAGAACGAGCCGCCGGAATCACCGGACCCCGCCGACGGCGTCGGGCGGTCCGAGGCGGTCGCGGAGGCGCCGATCGAGGC